>CAYNQF010000041.1:0-21185 GCA_964399265.1 uncultured bacterium
GTTCCCACTACACTGTTGGCGACGTCATGACGAGCCTCGGCGTCGGTCACTCCCTCGAAGCGGGATAACGGGCTGGAGGTCCAAGGATGGCTAACGTCGTTCTGAAAGGGGTGTCAAAGGTCTTCGACGGCGAAGTCGTCGCGGTCAGGGAGATGGACCTGGAGGTCAGGGACCAGGAATTCGTTGTGCTGGTCGGTCCTTCCGGCTGCGGCAAGTCGACGCTTCTGCGGATGGTCGCGGGGCTCGAGGAGGTGACGTCGGGAGAGATCTTCATCGGCGACCGGCTGGTGAACGACGTTCCTCCGAAGGACCGCGACATCGCGATGGTCTTTCAGAACTACGCCCTCTACCCTCACATGTCGGTCTACGACAACATGGCCTTCGGCCTGAAGCTCCGGAAGTATCCCAAGGAGGAGATCGACAGCCGTGTGCGCGAGGCCGCCGACATCCTCGGCATAGAGAAGCTGCTCGACCGGCGTCCGAAGGCCCTCTCCGGAGGCCAGCGCCAGCGCGTCGCCGTGGGTCGGGCGATCGTTCGCAAGCCCAAGGTGTTCCTATTCGACGAGCCGCTCTCCAACCTCGATGCGAAGCTGCGCGTGCAGACGCGGACCGAGATCAGCAAGCTCCATGAGCGCCTGAAGGCGACGATCATCTACGTGACTCACGACCAGGTCGAGGCCATGACGATGGGGAGTCGCATCGTCGTCATGAAGGACGGCGTCGCCCATCAGGTCGACGATCCGCTCACGATCTACCGCAGGCCCGTTGACCGCTTCGTCGCCGGGTTCATCGGCAGTCCGGCCATGAACTTCCTCGAAGGGAAGCTCACCGATTCGGGCGGCGTCGTCGTATTCAGGACCGAGGGGTTCGAGGGTCCGCTGTCCCCCGCTACTGCGGCCAAGGTCAAGTCATACGTCGGCAAGGGCGTCGTGCTCGGCATCCGTCCCGAGGACATCTTCGAGACGGCCGATAGGGACAACATCTCCCTACCGACGGACGTTACGGCGCATCTGGACGTCATCGAGCCCATGGGCAGCGAGATATACCTCTACTTCACCCTGGGCGGAAACGACATGGTGGCGCGGATCGACGCCCGCGAGCCACCGGCGGTCAACTCGGACATCGATCTCGTCTTTGACATGGGCAACGCGCACCTCTTCGACCTGGAGAGCGGGCATTCCCTCCTCCTCGGAAGCGAGGCGTAGGGGGCCGTGAGCGTTCTTCTTGGTGTCGACATCGGTGGAACGAACGTTAAGACGGCGCTCGTCGGGGTCGACGGCGCCGTCTTGTCTTTCGAGTCCAGGGAATGGTCCGGCGGGCCGCCCGAGGACGCGGTCGATGCCGCGGTGTCCTCGGCCAGGTCCCAGATCAGGTCGAGCGGGCTGGTCCCGGACGGCTGCGGTTGCGCCTGCGCCGGTCTCGTCGATGCGACCGCCGGCGTGGTCCGCTATTCACCGAATCTTCCCGAGTGGTGCGACGTCGAACTCTCCGCAATGTTCTCACGGGAACTCGGCATTCCGGTCGCTCTCGAGAACGACGCGAACGCGGCGGCCTATGGCGAGTATGCGGTCGGCGCGGGACGCGGCGCGCGCAACCTCGTGATGTTGACCCTGGGGACCGGCATAGGCGGCGGCATCGTTCTGGACGGCAGGTTGTATCGCGGAAGCCACGGCATGGCCGGAGAGATCGGCCACACGACCGTCGACACGGAAGGTCCGACCTGTGCCTGCGGGTCCCGCGGCTGTCTCGAGAGCCTCGCGAACGCAGAGGCCGTCGTCGCCCGGGCCCTCGATCTCCTGGACGGTGGGCGAGGTTCGGCCCTCGAGGGGATAGCGGCCTCGAGGCCGCTCCGGGCCGTCGACGTCGGAAAGGCCGCCGCGTCGGGCGACGATGTGGCGACCGAGGCCCTTGCCGTCGTCGGCCGGGCGCTCGGCGTCGGGCTCGCCAACGTGTCACAGATACTCGACCCCGACGTGATAGTGATAGGTGGAGGGGTCATCGCCGCGGGAGAACCGCTGCTGCGACCGGCTCGCGAGGAACTCGAGGCGCGGCTGTCGGGCTACGAGTTCCGCGGCCCGCGTGTGGTGCCCGCCGCGCTCGGAGATACGGCGGGAGTGGTCGGAGCCGCGCTACTAGCCCGCGAAGGTCTCGCCCTCTAGCAGTCGACCCGTACCGAGGTCTGCATAATGTCCGTACGGCTCTCCTTCGCCGCGCTGGCGCTGCTCGCCGTCTTTGCGGCAACATCTGTAGCGCAGACGCCGGCCCGCGCGCCGGGCTTCGAGGGCGCGGAAGAGACGTCCCCGGGCGGGTTCGTCATCACCGCACAGAGCGTGGAGGGCGGCGAGGGGCCGTCGGGCAACGTAGTCCACCTCGAGGGCGACGTCACCATCACGCGCGGCGGTGCGACGCTCGTCGGGCGACGCGGGACCTACTACGAGGGCCGCGGACTCGCCATAGTCTACGGCGACGTGCACGGAACCGACGGCGGCTCGTCCGTTGCCTGCGACACCCTCCGCTACTTCCGGGACCTCGACAGGGCGTTCCTCATCGGCAACGCCTCCTACGCCGATACCTCCGGGATCACTACCGCCGACCGCATCGACGTCTACCGGCGCGAACGCCTTGCCGTCTGCCTGGGCGACGCCGTCGCCGCCGACCACGAGGGGTCGTTCGAACTCACGGCGGGGCGCATCGTCTATGACTTCGACAGAGAGGAAGCGAGGGCGTCCGCCGGGCCGGTCCTGACCACCTTCACGGACGACGGCGAGGAGCAGGGCACGCTGCGCGCCGAGCTGATCGAGTTCTCGAAGGACCAGCGCGTCACGGCCGTCGGCGACGTGCGGATAGACACGTCCGATGTGGACGCCGGGGCGAGGATCGCGGTGCTCTCCGGCGACGGCGATTCGATCGAACTCCTGGGCGAGCCGCGGGTCGACCAGGGCGGCGACCTCCTCACCGGCGCGCGCATCCGCGTCTTCACGAAGGACGGCGAGGTGTCACGCGTGGCCGCCACCGGCGCCGCGAGGGCCTCATACACGATCGAGGCCGACGAGCCGGGGGAGCAGGACCCGGACGGCCACGTGGACGGCGACACACTGACAAAGGACTTCCGGGACGGCGACCCCGTGCTCACCACCGTGAGAGGTCACGCCGCCAGCGAGCACCGCGTCGGCAGCTCGGGCGAGCGGAACTCGGTCACGTCCAGGGCCATCGACATCCTCTTCTTCGAGGGCAAGATCCGAAGGGTCGTGTTCAAGGGCAGCGCCGCCGGCGTCTACACCTTCGCTCCGGAGGGGGGAGAGGCGTCCGCCGACACGACAGCGGTCCCGCCTTATGCGGCCGGGTCCGACACGGTAGCACAGGTCGGCCTGGAGGCCGCGGGCCAGGGTGAAGCGCTCGCGGACGCCGGGACGCGTGCGGCGGCCGGCCTGGAGCCGCCCGCAGAGGCCGCAGCCGACACCGTCTCCGCAGTACTTCCACTCGACACTGGACCTCCGGCGTCCTACTACGAGCCTTCGGCCGCCCCCGACACTACGAAGCTCGAGGAGGTGGCGTACGAGGCGCGCAGGATCGACTACTACGTCGCCCGCAACCGCATCGTTCTCTCGGAAGGCGCACGCATCGAGTACAAGGACACGGTCCTCGATGCAGAAAGAGTCATCTACGACCCGGACTCTCAGCTCATGACGGCGAGCGGGTCGCCGGACCTCCGCGAAGCGTCCGACCGGCTCGCCGGCCGCACGCTGGTCTACGACCTCGAGAGGCAGTCGGGTGTCATCGCCGGCGGCGTCACGACGTTCGAGGACGGCCTCTACTACGGCAAGCTGATCGCGAGGGAGCCCGACGGCGCGCTCCTCGTGGATGGGGGCGTGTACACGACGTGCGCCAAGGAACGTCCCGACTACAGACTGGTGTCTCACCAGATGAAGGTCTACCTGAACGACAAGGTCATCGCGAAGCCGCTCATCCTCTACATAGGGGAGATCCCCGTCTTCGCGCTTCCCTTCTACGTGTTCCCGATACGCAAGGAGCGCCACTCCGGGTTCCTGATCCCGCAGGTCGAGCTGGGGCTGAGCGAGAACAAGGGCCGGTTCATACGGAATTTCGGCTACTACTGGGCCCCGAGCGACTACTTCGACGTGTCTCTTTGGGGCGACTTCTACGAGCAGACGAAGTGGATAGGACACGTGGAGGGCAGGTACAAGAAGAGGTACACGCTGTCCGGTTCCGTCAGCTCCTCGTTCATGGAGGAGCTCCTGAACAACAGGCGGCGCTGGGACTTGCAGTTCAGCCACCGGCAGGAGATGGGGCGCAACTGGACCGCCGGCGCCTCGGGCGATTTCAGGAGCGACGCGGCCTACGCGACCGACACGAACCAGACGATCGAGGAGAGCGTCAACCGCAGCCTGCACTCGCAGATATGGATGCGAGGGCGCTGGAGCAGCCTGTCGGCGGGACTGACGCTCGACAGAAGGGAGCAGCTCGACCAGAACACCGTGTCGGAGCTGCTGCCGAAGGTCGACGTGGCCGCGACGCAGAAGCCCCTCATGGAGGCGGGCCCCGACGACGCCTGGGTACGGAAGGTGCTCTCGAAGGTCTCCTACAGCTGGGACGCGAAGGCGGTGAACGACCGCGACAGGACCTCCTCGGGCCTCGACTCCAGGCAGGCGGCGGGCGTCGGCGTGACGGTGAGAGGGAGCGGGCGGGTCCTGGGATGGCTCAACCTCTCTCCCAGGTTCACCGCCGACCAGAACTGGTACGACAAGGACAAGCTTGGCAGACGATACCCGTCCAGATTCACGTACAGCGGCAGCGTCTCGGCCGGAACGACGGTCTACGGGACGTTCTTCCCGGAGTTGGGGCCGGTCGCGGCCATCAGACACATAGCAGAGCCGTCGGTGTCCCTCTCGTGGACGCCCGAGTTCGACCAGTACTTCGACGAGAACGGAAGCGACCTCTTCTACACGCTCTCGGGGTTCGGAAGCACCCCGAGTGCGCGCAAGGCGGTTAGCCTGTCACTGGTGAACAAGTTGCAGGCGAAGGTGGGGACGGGCGAGGAACTCCGCAGGCTGGATAACCTGGCAAGACTGTCGACGACCACCTCGTACGATTTCGAGGCCGAGGGACACAAGTGGGGCGACCTCTCTTCGCAGCTCGAGGTGCGGCCCGACCAGGCGGTCGCCCTTCGCTGGAACACCAGGCACAGCACTGAGGACTGGACCCTCGAGAGTACGAGCATGACGGCGACGGTCTCCCTGACGGGGGACGAACCGCTCGTGCCCGACGTGGAGTGGGAGGAGCGGATCGACACCGTGGGGCGCTCGCCGGTGGATGAACTCCGTCAGCAGCTCGCGCAGAACGAAGGGATGGGACGGGCGGGGCTCAGGCCCTGGGACGGTGCGCTCACGTTCCGCTACTCGCGGGGTGCGAACCCGGACCTCGCCACTTACTGGCTGGACGGCGACGTGGCCCTCTCGCTGACACCGAACTGGCGCATAAACTACAGCCTTCATTACGATATCAAGGAACAGCAGGTAGCCAGCCAGGAGTACACCATCCACAGGGACCTTCACTGCTGGGAGGCCCAGTTCACCCGGCGCTATTACGACGGGGAGTGGGAGTACTACTTCCGGATCGACGTGAAGGCGCTGCCCGAGATACAGGCAGAGAGCGGCGGGAAGCACCTGAGACGCACCGTGCGCTGAGGGGCGCGCAGACCTACCGGCAGGGCCTCCTGGCCGCACAGCGGGCCGCCGTCCACACCGCATCATATAACACATTCCCCAATCTATACCGTTGCAGAGCGATGGGCTTCGCCGGGTCCTGGAAGGTCCCGGTTTTTCGGACAATTCCTATTGACAACATGTGGGGCGTGTTGTAGCTTGTCGCAAACTTCGGGAGGTTCCCAGGTTTCAGTCGCATTGGCCACTGGCCGAGAGGGGGGAATCGGATGAACAAGGCTGAGCTCGTTGATGCCCTGGCTCAGAGGACCGGTCTTTCAAACAAGGCCGCAAAGGATGTGGTAGACGCGCTCTTTTCCGTGGATAGCGGCATTCTCGCCGGGCAGTTGAAGAAGCGCGAGAGGATTCAGATCACGGGCTTCGGGACTTTCGGTGCAGACCACAGGCCCGCGCGCGACTGGCGCATCCCCGGTACTGACAGGACCAAGCATGTCGATGCCCACTACTATCCGAAGTTCAAGGCGGGCAAGTCCTTGAAGGACTTCGTGAAGTAGGGACAACGGACAGAAGGGTACTTGACTCGGCGAAGCGGAGAGCTCAAGGGCTCTCTGCTTCGCCGTTTTCATGGCCCAGGTGCGGTGGAGGCGGAGCGGGATGCACAGTGTGTCGGTGAGGGCGGGGCTCCCTGACCGAGGGGGCGACCGGAGGTGCAGCGTGTACAGGCTTCTTGCCGAGGTCACAACGGTCGACCTCGCTAAGTCACGAAGGGACCGTTCAGGTCTCGAGTACGATAGATACGACGTGCGGGCGAGAGTGCTGGGGTCGGCGATGGAGGCCCTCCCCGCGCCCGACGGCGTGGTGGGACGTGACGTCAGGCTGGTCAGGGAGTGCCTGAGGCCATGGAAGGTCAGGAAGGGAGACCTCTTGGTGCTGGACCCTGCGGAGAGCGCCCGCGTGCTATGCCGCAGGCGGCCGCGCGCCGAGGAGGACTTGCCTTCGGGAGCGGGCGTCAGGCTTGAGACGCTCGACATCGACAGGGACGGGTTCGAGGAACAGGTCGTGAGCAACGCCTTCGCCCGGGCCGTGTTCCAGTGGCATAGGGGCGCCAGGCTCGCGTCCCTCGAGGGCGCGAGTGGTTCCGACAGACTGACCCGGTCGTACGAGTATCTGATGGCGGGCAAGTACATCCTGCTGGGCGGTGTGGAGCCGTTCATCGCCGAGGCCGGCTCGCCGGGCGAGATCTGGAAGTCCTCGTTCGAGGCCGTCGACGGCGAGCCGCCTTCCGACGGATCCTACCGGTCGTCCCATCGCAGGACGCTCGAGAGCCCGGCGGGCGTGTCGCTGGCGGTTGGCGCGGCCATGCTGCCCGGCCTGCCCGGCATAGCGATGACCTACGAGGCCGGATACGCGGGGAAGCCGCCGCGAGGCGGCGAGGCGGGCCCTGGAGAGAGCGGAGAGACGTGTTCCAGGGCGGGCGAGAAGGACGAGCCGGACACGACCGAGGTGACGCTCGGCGTGCGGGCATTCACGAACCCCGCGGGTCCGGTGCCGTCGCTGAACGTGTTCGAGATACCGTGCTCGGACGGCGTGCACAGCGTGCGGTTCCACCCGCCCACGTTCGGGCGCCGGTGGCGGTGGCGCGACTGGCGGAACGAGCACTTCGCCGTGAGAGGCGGCTTCGCGGTGTCGAGGAACGAGGCTCTCGGCAATGCGCTCGTGATGCTGTTCGGTCAGCGCAAGGTATCGTTCGTCTCGGTGAGGAGCGACTACACGGGCCCCGAGCTGGACATCCTGCACAAGACGCGGAAGCTGGCGAAGGGGCGTCGCCACGCGGTGGGAGCGGCCTTCCTCGTCGCCGACGCGGTCAGCGTGGCGCGAAGTGCCATGTTCATGGCGGCGATCGGGTCCGGGCGGCGTGGAAGAAGACAGGTGGCGTTCGTGCTGAGGACGCCCGGCGGGGGTGGGGGCAGGCGGGCGACGCTCACGTGCGCAGACCGCCGCAGGACGCTCACCCTGACGCCTCTGGCCCTGCCGGAGGCCGGAACGGTGTGGACCGGAACGCTCGAACTCGGGCGCAGCGCCTTTCCGCTCAGGGCCTCGGTCCGCGCGGGCGCGCAGCACCTGGAACTCGGGCTGGAGGGATAGATGAGAAGAGCAATCGAGCCCTTGACCGTCGGGTACGACTGGGAGATGGCCGCCTTGAAGAGGACGGGCGAGAACGTGTCCGAGAAGGACGTGGAGCGCCTGTCCGACGAGCTCAGGGGACGCCTGCCGTGGGCACAGCCCGGCACCGATCTCGAACTCATAGAGAGCAGGGTCGGGTGCGTCCGCAGGTTCGACGACCTCTACTCCAAGAGCGTCCGGTTCGAGGAGGCGCTCCGCAAGGCGCTCTCCGTGCGAGGGTGGTCGCTCCTGAAGGCCGGAACGCGCCCGTTCGAGCGCGAGCCGTCCGGGGCTCACATCCACGTGGGCACGTTCAACGCGTGGGAGGACGCCGTACGGGTGCAGAACGGCATGGCCCGCTTCGTCGCGCCTCTGGCGGCCCTGATGGCTAACAGCCCCGTCTACCGGGGGAGGACCGGCGAGTACAAGAGCTACCGGGTGGCGTCGTTCGCGGAGTGGTGCTCCATGCCACTCCAGATAGTCGACCCGGTGCTCTCGCAGCCGTCCTGGGGCGGCGACGTCTGCACGAAGCTCGCGTGGGGATCGACCGTGGAGCTGCGCGTGGGCGACGGGGCGACCTCCACCCGTTTCATGTGCGAGGCCGTGGCTCTCGTGGCCGGGCTCATGTGGCACGTCGCGGGGGAGGGCGGGAACGAGTCGGTGACGCGCGAGGACTACGAGGCCATGATGGTCAACAGGTGGAGAGCGTCGAAGGACGGGCTTCAGGCCGTCTTTGCGTGGGACGGCCGGGACGTCCCTGCTGACGAGGTATTGACAAGGATGGTCGCTTTGGCGGAGGATGGGTTGCGCGTCCTCGGCACTACCGGGAGCGAGCTGCGGACCGTGAGGTCGATGGTCGCCAAGCGCCAGACGCAGGCCGACTTCCAGCTGGCCATCCTCGAGGCTGAACGAGGCGACGTCCACCGCTTCACGAGGGCGATGGCCAACATCCAGAGAGACACGAGGGCCTTCGAGAAGTACCTGCGTGTGGCGCCGTCCCTGCCGCCCGCGGCGCCGGGCGACCACGTGGAAGAGCTGCTTCGTTCGATAGGGAGGGAGACCCCGTACTCGGTGCTCGTCAGGGGGACGCCCCTCTCGCCGGCAGGGCTGGACAGGATCCTATCGGAGTTGGCGTCGCGCGGCATCGTAGAAGAGAGCCGTTCCGACATGGGCGTGCGTCTCTACACCCGCGCGAGCGTCGCGGCCGGGGTCTGCTGAAGGAGTCGGAAATGGGAGAAGTGACGAGCCTGCTCGACCTGATCGGGGCGCTATTCAGGTTCGTAGGCCTCGAACAGAACGCCTGGTTCCCGGCCATCGCTCTCGTCTTCCTCTTTTTCCTGATAGCGCTCCCCGTGAGCCTTCTCGCGCAGAGCAGGAAGGTCACCACCGGGAACGAGGGCATGATCGGTCAGCCGGGAGTCGCGCTGACCGATATCGGGACCGAGGGCACCGTGTACGCCCACAGCGAGTACTGGAACGCGGTGTCGAGCATCCCGATACCCAAAGGAACCAGGGTAGTGGTCGTTTCCGTGGACAGGATGGTCCTCACCGTCGAGCCCGCCAAGTAGGAGGTGACGCATGGCCGGATTACTCATACTCGTTCTCGTTATCCTCGTGTTGCTCTCGAAGGCCATCTACGTGCTCAGGGAGTACGAGCGGGCCGTGATGTTCCGGCTCGGGCGCCTGATGGGCGTGCGCGGGCCCGGCTTCATGCTGATCATTCCATTCTTCGACAGGCTGGTCCGTGTGAGCCTGCGGATCGTCGCGATGGACGTCCCGCCGCAGGACGTGATCACGAAGGACAACGTCTCGGTGAAGGTCAACGCGGTCATCTACTACCGCGTGTTCGAGCCCGACAAGGCGATCGTCGAGGTGCAGGACTACAACTACGCGACGTCGCAGCTGGCGCAGACGACGCTCAGGAGCGTCATCGGCGGGGCGGAGCTGGATGAGCTCTTGTCCGCGCGGGATAAGATCAACCACGAGCTGCAGTCGATACTCGACAAGCAGACGGACAGCTGGGGCATCAAGGTCTCCGCCGTCGAGGTTAAGCACGTCGACCTCCCGGAGAACATGCAGCGCGCGATAGCGCGTCAGGCCGAGGCCGAGAGAGAGAGAAGGGCGAAGATCATCAACGCCGACGGCGAGATGCAGGCGTCTCAGAAGCTGTCCCAGGCGGCCCACGTGCTGTCGACCGAGCCCGCTTCCATACAGCTCAGGTTCCTGCAGACGCTGTCAGAGATATCGGTCGAGAAGAACTCGACGATCGTCTTTCCGGTTCCCATCGACATCATTGAGTTTCTGATGAAGCGGAAGATGGACAAGGAGTAGCCGACGGGCGGGGCGCGGCCCTTCGCGGGCGCCGAAAGACCATGACTACGACGCACCGAGGGGCGGGTCGAACCCGCCCCTCGGGGTCAGAACAGCCGTACACGGCGACAGACGGGGGTGGCGGATGCTCTTCAGGGGCGCCGGACGCGAGTGGATACTTTCCGACGTGGACAGGGAGGCGGCAAGCGGTATCTCGTCCGCTCTCGGCGTGGGCGGCCTGCTGGCGAGGGTGCTGGTCGCCAGGGAGGCCTCGACGGCCGACGCAGCCGCGGAGTTTCTGGCGGCCGGAGACGCGGAGCTTGCGGACGCCCGCCTGCTTCCCGACGCGGGGCTCGTCGTGGAGCGTGTGGCGGCGGCGCTCGAGAAGAGAGAGAGAGTCGTCGTGCACGGCCACGACGATGCGGACGGCGTCTGCGCAACGACCATCATGGTCGAGGCGCTGCGGCAGCTCGGCGCAGACCCTCTCACTTACATCCCGGACCGGCGCAGGGAGGGCCACGGCCTGTCACGCGGCGAGATCGACATGCTCGCCGGGGACTCCGTGAACCTCATCATCACCGTGGACAGCTGCGTCAGCGAGCGGGAACTCATCGCCCACGCGAAGTCTCTGGGCATGGACACGATCGTGACCGACCACCACGAGATACCTCCGGCGCTCCCGGAGGAGGCGTCGGCGGTCGTGAACCCGAAGCTCTCCGACTCGCGCTTCCCGTACCGCTACATGGCCGGCGTCGGCGTCTCGCTCCGCGTGTCGCAGCTCCTGCTTGACGAGCTGGGCGGCAGGTTCCGAGGCGAGGGCGGCGCCGCGTGGGTCGGGCCCGGCTGGCTCGACGAGGCGATGGCGCTGGCCGCCGTCGGGTCGGTCGCCGACAAGGTTCCGCTCACCGGAGAGAACCGGAAGATCGTGGCAAGAGGTCTTTCGGCGCTTCCCCGCACCGAACGCCCGGGCCTCCGTTCGATGCTCGTCGAGTCGCGTCTGTGGGGCACCGACGTGGAGCCGTCCGACGTACAGGAGTACCTGGGACCCATCTTCGGCCGTGTCTCAGACGGGGCCGGGGGCAACGAGGCGCTGACATCGCTCCTCTCGAGCGACGAGCGGGAGGCCGAGGGGATCGTGCGCAGGCTAGTGGCCGAGCGCGCCCGCTGGCGCGACGCCGCGTCGGAAGCGTGGAAGCGCGTCGTGCAGAGACTCGGAGACCTGCGGAAGCCGGGCGACGCCGTCCTCGTCGTGCAGGCGGACGTCCCGATAGAGGTGATGGGCTACGTGACGACCAGGCTCGCGGACGAGTCGAAGCGCCCGACGATCGTCATCGCTCCTAAGGGCGACGAGGTGATGGCCGAGGCGCGCGGGCCGTACGGATTCGACCTGGTCGCGGCGTTCCGGACGATGCCGGAGCTGTTCCTGGGCTACGGCGGCCACCCCAGGGCGGCCGGCTTCTCGGCCAGGCCGTCGGTCGTGCCGGAGTTCAAACGCCGCATGGCCGAGTTCGCCGCCGAGAACCCGCCGCAGCCGCCGCCGCGCCAGATAGACGCCGCCGCCGCGATCGATGACCTCACCGTTGAGGCCGCCCGCGAACTGGAGAGGCTGCGCCCGTTCGGTTTCGGCAACGGCCGGGCCGTTCTGCTGGCGCGCGGAGTAACGTCCCGGAGCGTCGAGAGCGCCGCGGGAAAGGGCGTTCACCTTGGGACACCGGGGCGGCTCGGACGAACGCCCCGCGATGTCGTCTACCGTGTGAGACCCGCCGGCGACGTCGTCCTCATCAACATCATCGAGACGGTCAATGAGATCGGAACCGAGTGAAGGTGCCGGACGGCTCTTCGTGGTCGCTACGCCGATAGGCAACCTCGGCGACATGACGCAGCGCGCCGTCGAGGTCCTCAGGGCTGCGCACTCGGTGGCCTCCGAGGACACCCGACGGACCCGCAAGCTGTTCAGCCACTACGACATCCACACGTCTCTGATCGCCTATCATGAGCACAACGAGGAGCGCGCTGCTTCGGTCGTCCTCGACCGTCTGACGGAGGGGCGCGACGTGGCTCTCGTGACCGACGCGGGCACGCCGCTCGTGTCGGACCCCGGCTACAGGATAGTCGAGAGGGCCGTTGCGGCCGGGATCGAGGTGGTCGCGGTCCCAGGCGCGTCGGCCGTCGTGGCCGCGCTGTCGGTTTCGGGCCTGCCGCCTCTCCCGTTCCGTTTCGAGGGCTTCCTCCCCAGGAAGCCCGGCGCCAGGCGGAGGAAGCTGGAGGCGCTGGCCGACGAGGACTGCACGCTCGTCTTCTACGTGTCTCCTCACAGGCTGGAGTCGGTGCTCGCGGACGCGCTTGAGGTCCTGGGCGACAGGCGGGCGGCCCTGGCAAGGGAACTGACGAAGGTCCACGAGCAGGTGCTCCGCGGGGGCCTGGCCGAGATCCTCGAGACGGCGCGGTCCAGGACGCTCAAGGGGGAGATGGCCCTCGTGGTGGAGGGCCGCCCTTCGCGGAAGGCCCTGCGGCGAGGGGTGTCCGGGGGTTGACACTCCGTTCAGCGTGGTGCTAGACTCCTTCGTTCGCAAGGCGCTTGCCGGTCTGGGTGCGGTCTTCCTGGTGGAGTTGCCAGTGGCGTACGGAGTCGTCAAGGAGAGAGTTCGCGGCTTCCTTCGCCCCCTCGCGCGATACGTCGCGGACGTGGGCGTGCCGCCGACGGCGATAACCGTCGCCGGTTTCGTGTTTTCGGTGCTGGCGGCCTTCTCGCTCGGGACCGGGCATCTGCCGCGCGCAGCCGTGCTCCTGATCATAGCCGGCGTCTGCGACATGATCGACGGCGCGGCGGCGCGGGCGGGCAACAGAACGAGTTCGCGCGGCGCCTTCCTCGACTCGACCATTGACAGATACTCGGACGCCGTCGTTCTTCTTGGGGCGATGCACTACTATCTGGTGCGGTCACCCGGGAGGCCGGAGGCTTTGACCGCCAGCGTCATCCTTGTGGCTCTCGCCGGGTCGATGCTGACGAGCTACACGCGGGCGAGGGCGGAGGCGATCGGCCAGGACTGCACGGTGGGCATCGCCGAGCGTTCCGAGAGGATGGTCATCCTCATAGTCGGAGCGCTCTTCGGTGCGGGTATGCTGCGGATCGCCCTTTGGCTGCTGGCGATCGTATCGAACGTAACCGCGATACAGAGGGTCAGTCACGTGCTCAAGCACGTCAGGTCGTGACGACGGACCCAGCCGCGACGTGAGGTTCACTTGGGGGTAACGTCCATGGGGAAGAGCAAGAAGGTGAGAGTCGCCGTCATCGGCGTGGGCAACTGCGCTTCGTCGCTTGTGCAGGGCGTCGAGTACTACAAGAACGCGGCCGCGGACGAATTCGTCCCCGGATTGATGCACGTCGTCCTAGGCGGCTACCACATAAGTGACGTCGAGTTCTCCGCGGCCATCGATATCGACAAGAACAAGGTCGGCCGCGACCTGTCGGAGGCCGTCTTCACGAAGCCGAACAACACCTACAAGTTCAGCGACGTGCCGAAGAAGAACGTCAAGGTGGCGAGAGGGATGACGCACGACGGGCTCGGCAAGTACCTGTCCGAGGTCATAGAGAAGGCTCCCGGGCCCACGGACGACATCGTCGGACTCCTGAAGGACACGAAGACCGACGTCGTGGTCAACTTCCTTCCTGTCGGCAGCGAAGAGGCCACGAAGTGGTACGTGGAGCAGATCCTCGAGGCCGGGTGCGGATTCGTGAACGGCATCCCGGTCTTCATCGCGCGCGAACGATACTGGCAGCAGCGCTTCGAGAAGAAGGGGCTTCCCGTCATGGGCGACGACATCAAGTCCCAGGTCGGCGCGACGATCGTCCACCGTGTGATGACGCGGCTCTTCCGTGAGCGCGGCGTCAGGCTGGAGAGAACGAGCCAGCTGAACGTCGGAGGCAACACCGACTTCCTGAACATGCTGGAGCGCTCCAGGCTCGAGTCGAAGAAGATCTCGAAGACGAACGCCGTCACATCGCAGCTCGATTATGACATCGGCGGCGAGAACGTCCACATCGGTCCCTCGGATTACGTGGCGTGGCTCAGCGACCGCAAGTGGGCGTATATCCGCATGGAGGGGCGCACGTTCGGAGACGTGCCTCTGAACGCGGAGATGAAGCTCGAGGTCTGGGACTCGCCCAACTCGGCGGGCGTGATGATCGACGCGGTGAGGTGCATGAAGCTCGCCCTCGACAACGGGCTCTCCGGCGCGATCGAGGCGCCGTCCTCGTACTTCTTCAAGTCGCCGCCCGTCCAGTACACGGACGACGAGGCGCGCCGGGCGACCGAGGAGTACATTGCCACGCACGCGGCGGGCTCCGGAGACTCCAAGGCCGGCAAGCCGGTCGAGCAGGGTGAACTCGTGGAGAAGACGTCCCGCTCGTGACGGAAGCTGCGGGTACGTTCGCCCACGGCCGTCTACAGGGCGGCGCGGATGCGGGCGGGTCGCGACGGGTGTGAATCTCTGCCCGGCGACGCCGGGCGCGGGAGCCGGGCTCTGGCCCGGCTCCTCTCGTATGGAGCCATGGAGGCGAGAAGATGTGTCCAGCGGCCGGCCGGGGTCTCTTCGTCACCTTCGAGGGCGTCGAGGGCTCGGGTAAGTCCACGCAGGCGAGGAGGCTCGCCGAGGCACTGCGGGAGAGCGGCGTGCCCGTCACTCTCACGAGGGAACCGGGCGGAACGCCTCTGGGCGAGAGGCTCCGCGACATATTGCTGGACCTCGGTCAGAGCGGAATGCTTCCCGAGGCGGAGTTGTTCCTCTACATGGCATCCCGCGCCGAGCACGTCGCCGGCGTCATCGTGCCCGCTCTGGAGCGCGGCGACATGGTGATCGCCGATCGGTACGGCGATGCGAGCGTGGCCTACCAGGGGGGCGGGCGGGAACTCGGAACAGGACTCGTGGAATCTTTGAACGAAGTGGCTACACGAGGCGTCAAACCAGATGTGACGTTCCTGCTCGACCTCGAACCGGCCGCGGGTCTATCAAGGCTCTCGCGCCGCGGCGGTGGAGGCAGGGACCGTATCGAGAGCGAGGAACTCGCGTTCCACGAGCGCGTCAGGTCGGCGTACCTGAGCGCCGCCGGACGCGAGCCGTCGCGCTTCGAGGTCATAGACGGAGGTCTTTCCGAGGATGTCATCGCGCGTGCCGTGATGTCCCGGGTGGCCCTTCTGCTCAACACGAAACCGAAGGGATAGACGTATGGCAACACGCGCCAGAAGGTTTGTGCCCGTCGTGCTCGCGCTCGTCGTGGGGCTCCTGCTCGGCGGGTGGGCGGTCGAGAGGGTCAGCGCCAAGAACGACACCTACACCTATCTCGACCTCTTCAACGACGCGCTGGCCAAGGTCGAGATGACCTACGTGGATGACGTCGACATCAAGGAGCTGATGTACGGGGCGATCAGGGGAATGCTGTCGACGCTCGATCCCTACTCGGTCTTCTTCGACGAGGAGGCCTACAAGAGCTTCCGCGTGACGACCGAGGGCGAGTTCGGAGGACTCGGCATCCAGATCACCGTCAGGGACGGCGTGTTGACGGTGGTCAGTCCTATCGAGGGGTCGCCGGCCTACGATCTGGGCATCCGCTCAGGCGACCGGATCGTGCGCATCGAGGGCGAGTCGACGAGAGGCATCACGGCCGACGGCGCCATCGAGAAGTTGCGCGGCGAGCCCGGGACCAAGGTCAACATCACGATCTCACGCGAAGGCGTAGAGGACCTGCTCGACTACACCGTGACGCGCGACATCATCAAGATCAACAGCGTTCCCTACGCGTTCATGATGAACGACCGGGTCGGGTACGTCCGCGTTTCGAGGTTCTCCCGCGAGACCGCCGACGAGCTCACCGCGAAGCTCGACGAGCTGGAAGGTGCCGGAATGAAGGAACTGGTCCTCGACCTCAGGAGCAACCCGGGCGGGCTGCTCTCGCAGGCGGTGGACGTGAGCGACATATTCCTCGACACCGGCGAGCTTGTGGTGAGCACCAAGGGGCGCGTCGACCAGCAGAACCAGAGCTACTACGCCCGCACGCCGGCGCGGTACGACAGGGAGTTTCCGATCGTCGTGCTCGTGAACGGCGGCAGCGCCAGCGCTTCCGAGATCCTGGCGGGCGCGATCCAGGACTGGGATCGCGGCCTCGTGGCCGGAACCACGACGTTCGGCAAGGGCTCGGTCCAGACGCTCATGCAGCTGCGTCCGCTGACGAAGGACTGCGCCATGAAGATCACGACCGCCAAGTGGTACATGGCGAGCGGCAGAGCCATCGAGAAGCCGGAGCGCTGGGACGAGGAACAGGTCGCCGAGCAGGACGCGACCGAGAAGCATGACCTCCCGCAGTACAGGACCGCGGCGGGCCGCGTGGTCTACGGCGGGGGCGGCGTTACGCCCGACATCGTGATCGAGCCCGTCCTCCGGTCCGACTTCGTCGTCGACCTCGAGCGGCGCGAGGAGTTCTTTGAGTTCGCCATCGAGTACGTGGCGGCGCACGGAGCACCTCCGGACTTCGAAGTGACCGACGACGTCTGGAACGCGTTCATTGACTTCCTGCACGAGGACGGCTTCGAGTTCGAGATGGACGAACTCGACGCCAACAGGAAGGACGTCGAACTGGCGATACGCCGGGACCTCGCGCGTCACGTGGCCGGCAGGGAAGAGGCCTACGTGATCGCGACCGAGGGTGACGAACAGCTCAATGCGACCGTCGACTACCTCGGCAAGGCGCACTCGCTCGACGAGCTGTTCGGTCTCGCCGAGGCCTACGTGCCGCCGGTGACCGCCGAGGTCAACTAGCCCAAGCGCGACCCCGGAGCGAGGAGTCTCTCCGAAGGGGGCGATGCGGAGACCCTGTGGAGTCGTGAGGGGGCGCCGTTGCGGCGCCCCCTCGGGGTTTCCACGGACGTGACGCGGCCGCCCGCCCCGGGCCGGCGGGTCCACTTGACCGGGCGAAACCGGCGGGCCTATACTCCTGACAATGAAGATACGCGCCCTCACCATCGACACACCTCTTGTCCTGGCCCCGTTGGCGGGATACACCGACAGCCCCATGAGACGTATCGCACGCCGGTTCGGCGCCGCCGCGGTCTGGACCGAGATGGTGAGCGCAGAGGGGGCCGTCCGGGGAAGCGAGGCGACGCTCTCACTGCTGGCCTTCCATCCGGAGGAGCGTCCCGTCTTCTTCCAGCTCTTCGGGGCCAATCCCGATTCGATGGCCGGCGCGGCGCGTCTGGTAAGAGGGCTGCGACCCGACGCCATCGACCTCAACGCTGGGTGTCCGGCCAGGAAGGTCGTCAAGGGCGGCTCGGGAGCCGCTCTCATGAGTGACACGGCCCTTCTGGCCAGGGTCGCGACGGCCCTCGTGGAGGCCGTAGATGTCCCCGTGACCGCGAAGATCCGGAGCGGCTGGGACGAGCGTTCGGTGAACGCCGTCGAGGCGGCCCGTGTGCTCGAAGACTCGGGAGTGGCCGCCGTCACCGTGCATCCCAGGACCCGCTCACTGGGCTTCAAGGGAAACGCGGACTGGTCCGTCATAGGAGATGTGCGCCGGGCGGTCGGCATCCCGGTCATCGGGAACGGAGACGTGAGGGAGCCGGCCGATGCTCTCCGCATGCTCGAGGAGACCTCGTGCGACGCCGTCATGATCGGCAGAGGCGCGGTGGGGAACCCATGGCTCTTTCGAAGGTCGCGGGAGCTGATCGAGCGCGGCGTCGACCCGGGACCGCCGACCCTCGCGGAGAGGCTCACCCTCGCAATAGATCACCTCGACCTGATGGTCGAGGCGAAGGGTGAGTCCAAGGGCGTGATGGAGATGCGCAAGCACATCGTCGCGTACCTGCGCGGATCGCCCGGCGTGGCCGCGCTCCGCTCGGAACTCGTCAGGATGGAGGGACACGCCAATGTCAGGGGCAGGCTCGAGGCAGAACTCGGCGCGATCGCTTAGGTCGCGGGTGGCCCGCGCTGCCGGTCCGTCGCTCGTGGCCGTGTTCGCGACGCTGGTTGCGCTCGCGGGTTGCTCCGTGCCCCTCATGAAGAGCGGCAGTGGCGAGCGCACGCTGCGCATCGTGAGCCACGAGCTGGCAGTGGGCGAGTCGCTCGAGAGCCTCGCGGACGACTACTACGGCGATCCGGCCGCCGCGGGCTATCTGAGAGAGGTGAACGAGATACCTCCGGACGAGTCTCCCGGTCAGGGTGCGATGGTCGAGGTCCCGGCGAGCGAGACGGACCTGGCGCGCTACGAACGGCGCACGGAGGCGAAGGTCCACTACAACCGCGGCATCCTGCACGCAGGGAGGGGCGAGCTCAGCAAGGCGGCGGACGAATTCCGCGCGGCGCTGCGCATCGACCCGAGGTTCACTGACGCCGGGTACAACCTCGGCGTGACGCTCATGCGCTCCGGCGACCCGGTGCGCGCCGCCTCGACGCTCCGTCAGGCGGCCGCGGTGCGCCCGCTGGACCCGGAGATCCTCTACGCGCTCGCGACCGCACTCGTGGACGCGGAGAGGCAGGAAGAGGCGGTCGAGGTCTTCGACCAGACCATCGCTCTGAATCCGCAGAACGAGGACGCCATCTTCTCCAGGGCCATAGCGCTTCTCGACCTGGGCAGGGTCGACGAGGCCGTATTCGCACTCGACGCCTACGTGAGGACGTTTCCTGCGGGCCAGTGGGCCGACAGGGCGAGGTCGATGCTGTCCAACATGACACTGAGCCCGGAGGGTGGGGATTGAGCAGGCCGGCGGCCGACGCGGGCAGCATGATCGAGTTCGACCGTGTCTCGTTCACGTACCAGGACGCGAGCGAGCCCGCGATACGGGACGTGAGCTTCAGAGTCGCGCGCGGCGAGTCGGTCGTGCTCGTGGGTCCCAGCGGGTCAGGCAAGAGCACCATTCTCCGCCTGACCGACGCGCTCCTGATCCCGACCGGGGGCCGCGTGGTCGTGGACGGACTCGATACCGGCGACCCCTCGTCCCTGTGGGAGATACGGAAGCGGGTCGGCCTCATCTTTCAGAACCCGGACAACCAGCTGGTCAGCACGACGGTGGAACGCGAGATCGCATTCGGCATGGAGAACCTGGGGCTGCCGAGGGCCGAGATCGCCTCCAGGCTCCGGTCGACGGCCGACAGACTCGACGTCGCCGGGTTGCTGCCGCGGCCGCCTCACGAACTCTCGGGCGGTGAGAAGCAGCGAGTGGCCGTGGCGGCCGTCCTCGCGATGAGGCCGGCGTGCCTCGCGCTCGACGAGCCGACCTCGCTGCTGGACGGACAGGGAAGGCGCGAGATATGGGACGTTCTCAAGTCCGTGGGAGCTGACGCCTCGCGGACGGTACTCCACGTCACCCAGTTTCCGGACGAGATCGCCCTGGCCGGTCGTGTGCTCGTGCTGGTCGGCGGGACCATCGTGTTCGACGGAACGCCGGAGGACCTGTTCTCCGACGGCCCGCGCCTGAGCGGGTGGGGGCTTCGCAGGCCGCAGACGGTCGAGATCGGAGACGCGCTTCGAAGTGCCGGCTACGCGGTGCCGCAGGGCATCCCCGACGTGGAGTCGCTCGCGGAGGCCGTGATGAGGACGGCGGCGGAGGGACGGCGGTGAGGATCAGGCTCGAATCGGTCAGCGTCGAGTTCGGCTCGGGCCTTCCCGGGGCGCACCTCGCGCTCGCTGACGTCAGTCTTTCGGTCGGAACGGACGAGTGCGTGGCCGTCGTCGGGCCCACGGGGGCCGGCAAGACCACGCTGCTCGAGGTGGCGGCTGGGCTCCTCGCGCCGTCGAGCGGCCGGGCCGCGCTCGAGGGCTCGCAGGGTCACAAGCTCCTGAGGTCGGCCGCCGGCCTCGTCTACCAGTTTCCGGAACTGCAGTTCTTCGAGGAGACCGTCTACGACGACGTTGCGTTCGGTCCGAAGCGCATGGGGCTCGTGGGGGACGAACTGGACGGGTGCGTGACCGGAGCGCTTCGCAGAGCAGGCCTCGACCCGGCCGCCTTCAGCGACAGGTCGCCCGTGACCCTATCCGCCGGCGAGAAACGCAGGGCCGCCATCGCCGGGATCCTGGCCCTCGACCGGCCGTTCCTGCTCCTCGACGAGCCGACCGCCGGTCTCGACCCGAGCGCCAGGGACGGGATCATCTCTCTACTCGCGGGCGAGGCGGACGAACGAGGGATAGTGCTCGTCACGCACGACCTGGACATGGTCGACCGCATAGCGGGACGGACCGTCGTCATGCACGCCGGGCGCAAGGAGATCGACGGCAGGACGCGCTCGGTGCTTTCCGACGTGGAACGACTGGAACGCCTCGGGCTGACACCTCCGGCGAGACACGTGCTCGTCGCGGCGCTGCAGAAGCGGGCTCCCGAGGAAGCGCGCAGGGTGTCCGATATCCTGTTCCGGGGCCCGCTTGCGGACCACGATTCGGGATGATAGAGTCTCTTGCTTGATCGCGTCGCGAAGGCCGAGCCACACGGGGGGCAAATGCAGATGAAGATAAAGGCGCGCGTGATGGACGCGGACGACATCCGGCGCGCCGTGACGAGGATCGCGCACGAGATACTCGAGCGCAACGGCGGAACCGACAGCCTCGCCATCATCGGGATACAGACGCGGGGGGCCTTCCTTGCCCGGCGTGTCGCGGGAGTGGTCAAGGAGATCGAGGACGTGACGGTCCCCGTGGGCATTCTGGACATAACACTCTACAGGGACGATCTCCAGACGATCGCCGAGCAGCCGGTCGTCAACGAGAGCGACATCCCGTTCGATGTCCAGGGCAAGAACATAGTGCTCGTGGACGACGTACTATACACCGGCCGCACCGTGAGGGCCGCGCTCGACGAGATCGTCGACTTCGGGCGTCCCAGGTCGGTCCAGCTGGCCGTCATGGTCGACAGGGGGCACAGGGAGCTTCCGATCAGGGCCGACTACGTGGGCAAGAACGTGCCCACGGCTTCGACCGAGATCATATCGGTAATGATGACCGAGAAGGACGGCAGCGACGAGGTGCTCATCAAGTCGGTCGACCGCTAGCGG
>CAYNQF010000042.1:0-20695 GCA_964399265.1 uncultured bacterium
TTGAAGGGTGGCTACGGCGCCTGGATAGAGGCGGGGCTGCCGACCGAGAAGAGGTAGGTGACACTTCCTGCCCGCGTTCAATACGAGTACTGCGCTCTCAGCATCCAGATGCGTCCCTGGCCGCCGAACTCGGTTCCCCCGCGCCCGTAGAAGAGGAGCCCCTGGGCCGCGACGTCCAGATTCGGCGTGGCAGACCAGCGGAGCGTGGGTCCCACGTAGAATGAGCCGTCGAGAGGATTGGCGATAGCCGACAGGTCCACGTGCCAGAGCGGGTTCAGGTCGCGCGCTACCTCACCGAACAGCGACCAGCGCGCCGGAGAGAGGTCGTTCCTCGCGTACGACTGGAGGAGCGCCGGTCCGCCGGCGTCTCCAGTCACGCCGCGACTCTGGTAGAGGACGGATGCCTGCACGTAGAACGTGTTCGGGAACGAGTAGTCTCCCGAGACGGATGCGTTCAGATACTCCGTGTCCGGCGAGTCGCCGCGCGGCCTTCCAGCCAGCGCTTCGCCTCTGAACCCTCCGCCGGCGATCGAGCCCGACCAGGCGAGTCCGACCACCTCGTCCGGGCCTCGCCTTCCGCCGAGAAGCATCCAGTCGTAGCCCCACCGGTTCAGCTTGAACCTCGCCGCAGCGTCCGTGTCGGCCGATACGCGTCCGGGCGCCCAGGCGACGTCCAGCTCGGAGGCAGGTCCCACGTACCACTCGACGCGAGCCGCGTCCGTCCCCGGCTTCTCCTCGTCGTCGAAGTCGAGCACGGACGACGGGTTGAAGATGTCGATCGGGTTCCACACCAGGTTAGTGCCCCACGCGATGCGCTGGCGTCCAAGCCTCGTCTCGACGGGACCCGTCGTCAGGTCTGCCCAGAGGCGGTCGATTGTGGCCTCAGCGCGGTAGTGGTCGCCTGACTCGGTCGCCGTCCAGTCGAAATAGGGGGGGCGGCGTGCCGGCTGTACCACGAGCCCCGCGAGCGACCCCGCATCGCCGCCGCCGAACACCCGCTCCTTGGTCTCGAGCGCCACCGTGATCGGGGACGACACGTACCAGCGCAGGTTCTGCCTCAGATGAAGGAGGCCGGTCGAGAGGTCTCCGGTCGCGCTCGGCGCGCCGCCGGGTGCGTGCGGAGGCGACTGCCAGAGGAGAGCGTACGCGCGTGCGTATCCGGAGAGCGCCAGGTCCTCCGAGATGGACGCGCCCGAGGCGAGAGGAAGCAGGAGCATGGCTCCGGCCAGCACGAAGCAGAGCACCGCCGCGGTCGGCCCCGGATGGCTAGTAGACCTCACCCGTGTAGCCTCCATCCGCCGTGATCTGCCCGTCCGTGAGAGTTACGACGCGGCGCGCGCGTTCCATCACGCGCGGGTCATGCGTCGAGAAGACGAACGTCATCTTCTGTTCACCGTTCAGGGTCTCCATGATGTCCAGGAGCGTACCGGCCGACTTGGTGTCCAGGTTGGCGGTCGGCTCGTCCGCGAGCACGAACGACGGCTCCGACGCCAGCGCTCGGGCCACGGCCACCCTCTGTTGCTCGCCGCCGGACAGCTCATAAGGGCGACGGTTCAGCTTGTCGCCCAGACCCACGCTCTCGAGAAGCCGCCGTGCACGGCTCTCTCGCTCCGACGCATCGCGCCCCTGCAGCAGCATTATGAACTCGACGTTCTCCCGGGCCGTCAGCACCGGGATGAGGTTGTACGCCTGGAACACGAACCCGATGTGGTTGAGTCTGAAGTCGATCAGGTCACCGGACCTCATCTCCCATATGTCCCGTCCGTCCACGACCACCCGTCCCTCGGTCGGCCTGTCGAGACCGCCCAGCATGTTCAGGAGCGTCGTCTTGCCGGAGCCGGACGGTCCGACGATCGCCGTGAACTCGCCCGGCTCGACCGAAAGGTCTAGTCCCCTGACAGCTCTGGTCGGCACACCACGGTCGGTGTAGGACTTCTCGAGGTCCTTCGCTTCGATGATCGCAGCCATGTCCGTTCCTCTCAGAGCGTATTCACCCGCTTCGTCGGTCGCTCTCTTCGTCAGCCGTCCCGCCCAGTTCTCAGTACGTCCTCATCGCCTGCACGGGCGAGAGCCTGCTCGCCTTGATGCTCGGGTAGATCGCGCCAAGGACGGCCGTGGCGACGACCAGGACACCCACGAGTGGGTACTCGGCGCCCGTGAGTTGCGGGTAGAGGACGCTCTCTATGCCCGCGGAGGCGAGCCCCGTCGCTACGATGCTCAGGTTGATGCCGGTCCGCCCCAGCAGTGCCACCGTCGCCCCGCCCAGCGCGGCCCCGGCGAAACCTCCCATGACAGAGAGCACGACCGTCTCTATCATGACCATCTCGAAGACCTTGCCCTGCCGCATGCCCAGCGACTCCAGCATGCCCAGCTCTCTGGTACGCTCGAGCACGCTCATGAGCATGGTGTTGGTGATGCCGAACGCCAACGCGATCATGATGAGCACCA
Organism: uncultured bacterium; assembly: GCA_964399265.1. Taxonomy (GTDB): domain Bacteria; phylum Joyebacterota; class Joyebacteria; order Joyebacterales; family Joyebacteraceae; genus WJLY01. Next base: position 2,449 of record CAYNQF010000042.1, read on the forward strand.
TCAGGATGCGGCTCATCTGGTTGCTGGACGAGGTCAGCAGGCTCAGTTCGGGCTCAAGCTGGTCCCAGCTCTCCACGTCGAGATTCGGGAACTCGGACCTGAGCGAGTCGCGCAGGGGCTTGACCAGGGCGAGGTCGTTCGCCATGACCGCTATCTCGTGGATCGCGCCTCCGAGCCCGAAGGTCCTGTCGACGTCCCCTGCGAGAGCGAACACCATCGTCTTGTCGAATCCGAGCGATACCGTCTTGAAGAGGCCGACGATCCGAAATGCGCCGCCGGATATCGACCCGTCGGGCGCCTGCCCCTGGACGACGATCTTGCTGCCGACCCGGAGGGCCAGCTTGTTCGCTAGCTCCTGCCCGATCACGCAGATGTTGTGCCCGTCGCTGCTCAGGTAGTTCCCGTCGACGATCTTCTTCGAGAGCGACGTGATGGCGATCTCCTCTTCGGGCACCACTCCGTAGAGCATGACTCCGGCGCCCGTGGTCGCGGAACTCGCCATACCCGGGACGATCGAGCGCCCTACGGCCTGTGCGACCCCGGTCGTCGAGTCCACTCGTTTGAGCACCGCCTGCCCATCGGGGATGACGGCCGTCACCTCGGGATGGTCCAGGAAGCCCTTCGCGTGAAGCTGGATGTGCGATGTTCGCGTGTCTATGGCCGAGCGCATCATCTGGACGGACATGCCGTTGAACATGCCCGAGGTCAAGAGCCCGGCCCAGAGGCCGAATGCGATGGCCGCCAGGAGCACTCCGCTCCGCTTCTTGTTCCGCCAGATATTGCGCCACGCGATCTTCCAGAGCACGGGGTTCCGGATCTCCCTTCTAGCCTCGTCTGAGCGCCGTCGCCGCGTCCATGGACGCGATCCTGACGGCCGGATAGAACGACGCCACGAGCGCGATGATCAGCACGACGATCCCCTGCTTGACGAAGAGGTCGGGTGTGAACAGGAACGGCATGATCGGTTCGAACCCAAACTCGACCGTCGCCTGGGCCGCCGCGCCCGACATGTGCAGGGGGTGGGCGTGGAAGTGGGCGAGCACCGGCACCGAGAGCAGTGCGCCGGCCCCGGCGCCGAACAGCGACAGGAGCGCGCTCTCGAGCGTGACGATGACCTGCAGCCTGAACCTCTTCATGCCGATCGCTATCAGCATACCGAACTCGCGCGTGCGCTCCATCGTCATCATGAGCACCGTCCCAAGGACGCCGAATCCGATCACCACGTATACGATGGCGAGCATGATGAGGCCGCCCGCGTTGTCCGTCTGGATGAACTGCACGAGGTCGGGCATGATCTGCTTCCAGGTGAGCACCTCGAACGGAGGTCCGAGCGCGCCCCTGAGCTCCGTCGCGGCGCGCGTGAGGTCGTGCTGGTCGGACAACATCACCGCGAGCGACGTGAGGCGTCCGTAGGCGCCGGTCATCTCCTGTGCCTGCGGCAGTGTGATGAACGCCATCCCGGCGTTCAGCTCGCGGGTGGGGAAGGTGACGAGGCCCGCCACGGTGTACTTCCCGACGGCGGTCATGCCGTGATAGCCCTGCCCCAGCACGACCACCGTGTCGCCGACCCCGGTCTCGAGGTATCCCGCGAGACCCTCCGCCAGCAGGATCCCCGTGTCGTCGGAGGCGAGGTACTTCCCCTTGCTGACCCTCTTCGACAGGCCCGTGAGGCTGTCCTCGATCGACGGATCGATGCCCACGACCAGCGCGCCGTTCGTCAAGCGGGCACCGGACACGAGCGCGAACGACTCGAGTCGCGGGGCAACCACGGTCACTCCGGGGGCCGCCTTCACGGTCGCCGACAACGAGTCCGACGCAGCGAAGCTCAGGTTGACCGACTGCTCGTCGTTGTAGCCCTTCGCGTGGACCTCCACGTATCCCGTGTAGAACGAGACGACGTTGTCTATCGCCTTGGCGTAGAACCCCAGCTGCATCGAACGTGTGACGAGGGCGATCAGGACGGCGAACATGACGGATGCCACGGAGATGAAGCTCCGGCGCTTGTTGCGCCAGATGTTCCGCCACACGAGGTTCAGGTACATCATCATGCAGAGCGCTCCGGTGTGCTGCCTAGTGCACCCGCTTCATCTCCTGCTGCGAGAAGAAGGAGTCCTGAATGGGCTGGTTGAACGTGCAGCTGTCGATCGTCAGCACGGTGGAGTGCCCGCTCTTGTCGACCGGGGTCATCGTGAGCACCGTCGGGATCTCCCGACCGCCCATCTTCTGCACATGTGTCAAGTTCTCAACGTTGACAAGTGCCCCTGTGTCGTCGAAGTACTTGACCCTGACCTCTATTGGACGCGCCTTCTCGATCCACATCGTGACCGATCCCCACACAACCGGCGCGTCCGGCTTCGGCGTGAGCACGACCTTCCAGCAGTCGCTTCCGTTGGCCGTGTCCTCGCCGGCGATCGCGTGCGTGTAGTCGGTGACGACGGACGATTCCTTGACGAGATCGTCGTTCGTGAAGTCGCTTCCCATCCAGGGTTGCAGCATCATCGAGGGAGATATCTTGATGACCCTGTCGACCGTCGGGAGCCAGTTCCACATCTCGTTGCCGCGCTTCAGGAAGGCGGTGCCCTTGTCGCGCGGGGGAGCGGTGATGAGGATCAGTGCGTAGTCGAGGCCCTTGGACCACGCCTTCATGCTGGTTCCGCGCGACCAGTCGGGGCGCACGACCTGCATGGTCATCTCCGCGTACTGCGTGTCGCCTCTCATGTTCTGATCGGCGGCCCTGACGATGGCAGTAGCGTCGGGCGTTGTTGCGGCCTGCGTGACGGCCGTTCCACCCGCGGGGCCGACCGCGCCCGTCGTCGAAGACACAGGGGCGGCCATCATGGAGCCCGATGGCACGCAGACGAGAGCGACCGCCGCAGTGAAGGTCATCGCTGCGGCGTAGGGAAGAGCTCTTCTCATCCTTTGCATGTGCAACTCCGTGGGATGGTGTTTCCTGGACGAGGGTCCGGAGCGGCGCCCGTCTCCGGGCATCGCACCGACAGCAGTCTGGCACGAACGGGGCAGAGCGGTCAACGGCCAAGGCGTTCCGCGAGCGGGGCGGTGTGGAACGGCCGAGGCGTTCCGTGAACCGGGCGGTGTGGCTAACGGCCGAGGCGTTCCGTGAACGGGCCACGGAAGTAGTCGTAGGGCACCCTGAAAGCCCGGGGGATGCGCGCGATCACGCGCTCATGGGCCACGGTGCGCGGGTTCAGATAGTCCCAAACGACCCGCCCGCCGCGGTCCACCTCGAAGACGCGTCCGCTCTCCGACTCCGTGATCAGGACATCGCGGTTGGGGAGCTCCTGTGCGGCTCCCGTCCCGTGCGTGAAGAAGCCCTCGGCGGTATAGCTCCAGGTGATCGTGTTGCTGACGACGTCGTACTCCGCGACGCGCGACTGGCCGTCCAGCATCCTGTTGTCGAAGACGAGCACCTTCCCGTCCAGGGTCTCGATCGCCTCATGCTGTCGTTGCCAGAGGCCGCGGTTGACCCACACGATCGAGCGCTCCGAGGGATCCAGCACGGCCAGGCAGTCCATGTTCCTTATCGAGAGCAGGATGTTGCCCGCCTTGAATGCAGGGTGGTTGATGCGGCCGTCCAGGACGTAGACCGAGTTGGTGTGCCACGGGTCGCTGTCGGTCTGGAACCAGTCGGCCGTCTGCATGTACGCGTAGTCCGAGTTGCGGAAGGCCTCGGGGATCGATATGAGGTCCACCTCGCGAACGTCGTCGCCTTCCTCCTCGAGTATGGCCACGAATCCCTCGAGAACGGGTTCCTCCCGCAGCCACGGAAGCACACCGGGGCGTCGCATGAGGACGTAGATCCTCCCGTCCGGTCCCTTCCTCACGTCGTGGTGGGGCCTGAGGTCAGGGCCCCCGTATTCCCACACGACGTTGGAGTCAGGATCGAGCTTGCGGAGTCTGCCCGGGTTCGCGCTGATGCCGATCGCGGCGCCGTCGGGCTCTACCATCACGCGTGTCCAGCAGAATGAACTGAGCTGCGCCTTCGACTCGTCGGTCCATTGCTGGAGCACGTGGCCCTCCATGTCGATCAGGAAGGCGCCCGCGTAGTCACGTGACACGTACGCGGTATAGCCTCGATACGCGTCCGGGCTCGAGAGGACGACACCGCGTCCTGACGGAGCGTCGTGGCCGGCGGCGAAGTAGCCCAGAGTCGAGATGCGCTCCATCTCCCGACGCTGCTCTCTGGTTATGACGTGGGTGGTGTCCCTTGCGGCCGGCTCGGCCCAGGCGCCGCGTGAAACAAGTCCCGCTGCGAGGAGCAGCAGAACCGAGAGCGCGAGCACCCCGCCGTGGGGCGCTCGCGCTCGTGACGCTGATCCGAAGGACGTGGCTCCGGCTTTCTGTCTGAGACTGGTCGCCAGATCAGCTCCCGTGCGGTCCTGACTCGTCGGGCGTCCCCCTGTGGCAGACGGCGCACGTCGAGAGTGTCCCGGCATGGCCCTGGAGCGCCACGTTCTGTCGGTTGTCGCGTTCCTCCCTGGAAGGCAGGATCGCGTGGGGGCTGCCGTGGCAGGTCGAGCAGTAGAGACCGTGATGGCTGTGGAGGCCGTTCGAGTTCCGGTAGAGCGTGTTCACGTCTTCCTCGTACTTCGTCCCGTGACAGGTCCCGCAACGAGGCTCCTCGAGCCACGGCTCCCTGCCCTGCTCTATCGAATTGGCCACCTGGGACACGCCGCCGTGGCAGTCCGTGCAGGTCATCGAGTACTGCTGCGACATGACACCCCTCAGACACTGAGTGGTCGGACCGGGGTGGCACTGATAGCAGTCGTTCGTCTCCGAGGCGTGCTTGCTGTGCATCGCGAGGGAGAGGCTGGGGACCTCGGGGTCGCCGTCCTGGCCGAGCGCGTTGTCGGCGTGGCACTCGGCGCACAGCACGGGCCTCGCGCTCAGAAGGTTCGTATCCTCCTCCTCATCGTGTACACGCAGGATGGCCTGAGCGACCGTCTCGCGCCCCTCGGGGATGTGGCAGTTCGAGCAGTTCATCTCGTTGCTAACCGGGACGACTATCTCGGTGGTGGCCACCACGTCCGCTCCGAGGTAGGCGTCGAGCCTGGCGAGCTGATAGGGCTGCTCGGTCGTGAGATTGTCGTCGTCGTAGGGAGTCAGTGGGATGCCGTCAGCCTCGAAGTGATCGCCCTCCCACGTCATCGTTCCAGAGAGACCGTTCCCCGTCAGCCCCACGTTGTCCGCCGGGCTCACTCCGAAGAGGTCCTGAACGTACGTCCAGAAGTTCGTCTTGCCCACGGAGTACGTGTTGTCCTCGAGCGTGTACGTGACGTTGAAGCCGGAGTGGAGGATCTGCGGGTCCTCGCCGCGCTTGATGATGACCGCCCAGATGTTGTTGTAGGGAGGCAGTATCGCCATGTCCGAGAAGTCCTTGTTCGCGCAGTGCATGCCCAGGTCGTTCCAGCCTATCACGATGTACTCACCGAGGTTCGAAAGGTCGGGCCCGGACGGCGAACTGGAGCATCCGGGACTCAGGGCTACTACCGCGATGAGCGAGAAGGCGACGATTCCGGCCACCGCGAGAGCATGTCCAAGGCGGGCGTTCATTGTCTTCCTCCGAGTGAGCGGTGCTTGAAGGACATGCCTGAGAGCGTACTCCCGAAGCGCTCTTCCGTCAAACACAACATTGGCGCGCGACTTTCGCTGCATGCGCCCGTCACGCGAAGCGAGGCCGGCTGCGCCCGGCGCGTGTTGACCCCCGAGCCGGATGGGAATAACATCCATTCGCACGGAACGCCGGGGTGCCGTAGGCGGTGAAGCGCGCAGCTTCGGCGCTGACGCAGGATTGTGCAAACCGGAGGTGGCGGATGCGGAGGGTCGTGGTGGTCGGCGCAGGGGCCGCTGGTGCTGTCGCGTCCGTCTTCGCCGCATCGGGCGGAGCCGAGACGGTCCTCCTGGAGCGCACAACCGACGGTGGGAGGAAGATCCTCCTGAGCGGAGGAGGCAGGTGCAACGTCCTTCCTTCCAGCGTGGACGAGAGCCGTTTCGTGACCGACTCGTCGCATAACACCCTGAACAGGATCGTCCGGTCATGGCCTCTGCGCGACGTAGTGGCCTTCTTCGAGCGTGATGTCGGCGTGGCGCTCGTCGAGGAAGACGGAGACAAGCTGTTCACGGCGACCGGCCGTGCCCGAGACGTTCGAGACGGGCTCATGAAACTCGCCGCGGGCAAGGGCGTCGTCCTCCGCAGCGGTGCGGTCGTGTCCGGGCTCAAGTGTGTCGGCGGGCGCTGGAGGGTCGACCTCGAGGAGCAGGGGAGCGTTTCCGCCGACGCCGTCATCGTGGCCACCGGAGGGTTGTCGTTGCCGGAGACCGGAAGCGACGGCCTCGGTCTTGAGATCGTCCGCTCGCTCGGCCACAAGGTCAGCACGACCTACCCGGCGCTCAGCCCCGTGACGGCGCGGCCGGCACCGTTCTCCGACCTCGCGGGCATCTCGCTGCAGGCGACCGTGACGGCGAAGACATCGTCGAGGAGCGCCCGCTCAACAGGTGGATTCCTCTTCACCCACCGCGGCTACAGCGGTCCCGCCGTACTGAACGTCTCGCACGTCATCGCGAGGTCGCTCGCCGAGAGACGTGACGCAGCGGACCTCTCAGTGAGATGGAAGGATCTGTCCGACGGAGACTGGGAAGAGGTCCTTCGGCCCGGGGGCGCCGCGACGGTCGCTGGGGCGCTTCGGAAGGAACTGCCCGAGAGGCTGGCGCTCGCCCTCATGGAGAGCGCGGGTGTCGACCGCTTTCGCACCCTCTCCAACCTCCGCCGGGAGGAGAGGCTCCGCCTTCTCGGCGCGCTCACTCGCTTCGAGCTCCCCTGGACGGGCGAGGGGGGCTACTCGGCCGCCGAAGTGACAGGCGGGGGCGTCCGTCTGGACGAGATCGACACGCGAACGATGGAGAGCCGCCGTCATCGTGGGCTCTTCCTCTGCGGCGAGATGCTCGACGCGTTCGGGCCGATAGGCGGGTACAATCTGCTGTGGGCGTGGGTGACCGGTCGAGCCGCCGGCGCGGCGGCGGGGGCCGGCGGACCGGGCGCCTTCTAGCGACGAGACGGCACGGCAGACGCGTTCGCCGCCCGCGCCCCTGATCCTGTCCCTGCCTCGCGCTCTTCCGACGAGTACGCTTGTGCGCTACACTGGGCCCACGAGCCCGCCTGGCTCCCGTAGGCCGCTTCACGTAAGACCGGAGGACACTCGATGCCCGATCAGAGGTCGCTCGACAAACTCTGTGTAGACACGATACGGACCCTGTCGATGGACGCTGTCCAGCAGGCGAACTCGGGACACCCGGGTACCCCCATGGGGCTCGCGCCGGTCGCCTACTGCCTCTGGCAGCGCGCGCTGCGGTTCGACCCTGAAGACCCACTGTGGCCCGGGCGCGACAGGTTCGTGCTCTCGGCCGGGCACGCCTCCATGCTTCTCTACTCGGTGCTGCACCTCGCGGGAGTGAGGGAGGCCGGCCCGGACGGTCGCCCGACCGGGAGGCCGGCAGTGTCTCTCGACGACATCAAGCAGTTCCGGCAGTTGGGAAGCAGATGCCCCGGTCATCCCGAGTATGGCCGCACGACCGGCGTCGAGATGACCACGGGGCCGCTCGGTCAGGGCGCGGCCACGAGCGTCGGCATGGCGATGGCCGCGCGGTGGCGGTCCGCCCGGTTCGCCAGGCCCGGCTTCGACATCTTCGGCTTCAACGTGTACGTGATCGTGAGCGACGGCGACCTCATGGAAGGTGTCGCCTCCGAGGCGGCCTCGCTGGCCGGGCACCTGGCGCTCGAGAACCTCTGCTGGATATACGACAACAACCACGTGTCGATAGAGGGGTCCACCGGCCTCGCGTTCACCGAGGACGTGGCCGGGCGGTTCGAAGCGTACGGCTGGAAAGTGATACGCGACGTGGACGCCAACGACATCGAGACGATGGCGTCCGCTCTCGGCACGTTCGGGTCGACCGTGGGACGTCCGACGCTCGTCATCGTCGACAGCCACATCGCGTACGGTTCCCCCAACAAGCAGGACTCGTCCGTCGCCCACGGCGCCCCGCTCGGCGAGGAGGAGGTCCGGCTCACCAAGCGGTTCTACGGCTGGCCCGAGGACGAACGCTTCCTCGTTCCATCCTGCGTGCCCGAGCACTTCGCCGCCGGCTTGGGGGCGCGCGGCGCCGAGGCGAGCAGCGCCTGGCGACAGGCCTTCGAGGACTACCGGTCGGAGCATCCGGACGAGGCGGCGTCATTCGAACGAATGGTGAGGCACGAACTCCCGGACGCATGGGAGGAGGGCGTTCCCGGTTTCCCGAGTGGCGGCAAGGGGATCTCCACCAGGGCGGCGTCGGGCAAGGTGCTGAACGGGATCGCCCCGCGTGTTCCCTGGCTCGTCGGGGGCTCTGCCGACCTGGGTTCGTCGAACAACACGGTCCTCACGTTCGAAGGCGCGGGCGAACTCGCGCCGGAGACGCCCGGCGGCAGGAACATCCATTTCGGCGTGCGCGAGCACGCGATGTGCGCCGCCGTGAACGGACTCGCGCTCTGCGACATACGGAGCTACGGCGGAACGTTCCTCGTCTTCTCCGACTACGCGCGTCCGGCCATACGGCTCGCAGCCCTCATGGAGATCCCGTGCGTCTTCGTGTTCACGCACGACTCGATCGCGCTGGGGGAGGACGGACCGACGCACCAGCCCGTGGAGCATCTGGCGTCGCTGCGCGCGATGCCGGGCATCGTCGTGATCAGGCCGGCGGACGCTGTGGAGACCGCCGACGCCTGGCGCGTGGCTCTGACGGCGCGGAACGAGCCAACGGCTCTCGTGCTGTCAAGGCAGGGTCTGCCCGTGCTCGATAGGGAGAGCCTTGCCAGGTCGCGGGTGGATCGCGGGGCCTACGTCCTGGCGGACCCCGATGGGGCCCCGGAGCTCATCCTCATCGGGACGGGGAGCGAGGTCCACCTCTGTCTCGGGGCGAGGGACGAACTCGCTGCGAAGGGCGTGCGCGCGCGGGTCGTGAGCATGCCGTCCTGGGAGCTCTTCGAGCGTCAGGGCGACGCCTACGTGGAAGAGGTTCTGCCCGCGCGTGTGCGGGCGCGCGTGGCGGTCGAGGCCGGTTCACCCATCGGATGGGAGCGCTACGTCGGCGCCGAGGGGACCGTCATCGCCATGAGGAGCTTCGGAGCATCGGGACCCATGAACGACGTCGAGGAGGCCTACGGCTTCACCGTCGACGCGGTGGTATCGGCGGCGCTTGCGCAGCTCAAGAAGAACCCCGAGCCCTGACGTCTCCGTACGGGCTCGGGGTTCCGCGACCCTGGCGGCGCGAGACGGCGCTGGGCCGCGAGCCTACACTTCCGGCGGCGATATCTCCTGCCAGGACCTCACGAAGTACTTGCCTGTCTTCGGGAAGAACGGCGGCCAGAACGCGTCCAGCCTGTCGTCCCACCGGTAGTCTCTCGAGTATCCCGAGACCAGCGTCTCGTGAGCATACTGGCCCAGGTGAATGCTCTGCTCGACCATGATGCCGCCGTAGAGGATGAGGCTGCCGCGCGGCGGTCCGTGCATGTAGTCCTCGGCCTCGAAGTTCTTCCACAGCGCCATCATGACCGCGTGGATCTCGCAGTCGTTCAGGTTCGGCGTGGTTTCGGCTATGTAGATGTCGTTCTCAGCGATCAGGCCCAGCATGTCGTCGCAGCCCGGGTCCGGGCCGCTGCCGGGAGTGGAGTCGGCGTACAGGACGTCGTCCACCACTGTTATGTCACCCTCCACGGCTATCGTGAGTTCGCCGTCCAGGACTCCCTCTATTGTGATGGGTTCCGCGAACCAGGCCGAGCCGTTCAGGCTTGAGACGTCCTTGTTCGTCCACGGCGAGAACTTGTACTTCGGACCCACCTTCTGATAGCTGCGGTAGCTGATCGTCCCCGCCCCCATGCGTCCCAGCACGACCTCGTAGTACGCGTCACTTCCAGTCAGTCTGTTGGCAAAGATGCCGGCCTCGGAAGCCGCCGGCATCAGTGCCGACGTCACCTCCGCGAACGTGGGCAGATCGATCGTCGGGACGTACAGCTCATAGCCCGCCTCGAACGTAGGGTTGCTTCCTTGCTGCATCGTGATGCCGAGAGAGGCCGTGACCTTGCCGCCGAACCACGGGTCGCCGTCGATCTGAAGCTTTCTGTTCGTGTGGACGGGACCCTCGAACCGCTCACCAGTGCGGAACCAGCGCCAACCACCCTGGTTGATGAACCACTGGTACTGCGCGAACGTCTCCTCCTGAAGCGTCACCCTGACCTGTCTCGGCACACCGTCCTTCCAGCCGGTGGAGAGCACGTCGTACATCTTCACCCACTGCCCGCCACTCACTTCATCGAGTATGGTGGTCGTGTAGGTGCCGCCTCCAAGAGGCTGTTCATCGAACGTCGTGCCGACGGGGTCGACCGCCGACTCGGTTCTCGCCAGCTCTTCCAGGAAAGTCCTTGTTCGCTCGATGCCTCCCTCGGCCAGCGTGAACGCCATCGAGTTGTCCACGCCGTACTCGACGACGTCGGACTCGCCGGTGCCCAGCACGAAGAGGGCGGAGCCGATGAGCAGCACGGCAGTAATGATGGCAAGCACCATCACCAGCGTGGCACCTCGCTCGCCTCCGAGGCGAGGGAGAAGCGGCGGGAGAACCCGTCTGACCCAGAACCACTGGAAGGACATCCTGTTACCTCCACCGCCGGCCGGATGCCGGCTCGGCGCTGCACGACCGCCGAAGACGTACGCAATAGTAGGTTATCACAGATAGCCCGCTAGGTCAAGAACGCGCAAGCCCACGCGCGGTCCGCACGGACAGTGGTGTGCAAGACGCAGGCCCGGTTCGGTCCCTGTCGCCCGGGCACGCAGACTTGACCAATATACGCATTATAGGCTATAGTGAATGAGCCTGGCGTGTGTGTGACATACCTGCAACCTGCGCGGAGCAGTAGGAGAAGGCAATGCGGATCGTTCGTTCGTACACCGGATGGCTCACTCTCGCTCTTTGCATCGTCATGACCGGTTCGGCGGCCGCGCAGGCGGTCTGGGGCTCGGGCCTGGCGTGGCAGGCGATCGACCCCGAGTACGAAGGCTACTGGGAGTACTGCTACCACATCTACTGGAACACGACCGAGTACGGAGGCCACGGCCTCAGTCACTCGACCATCTACCTCGCCCTGTCGGAGTGCGTCTGCGCATGCGACTCGGGCTTCTTCCTCTGGCGCACACCCGCGGGGGTGGGCTACGGCGAGGACGACTGCGAGATAGACTTCCTTGCCGAGTTCGACTGCTACGGAGACCCGCACTTCCCGCTGGGCGGTCCGACCATCAAGTTCGAGCCCGTCGAGCAACCCTGCGAGCCGGGCGAGGTCGGCTGGATGCACGTCTGTTACATGTCGCTCTTCCCACCGACGCCCTACCAGGTCTTCCGGGACCATCTCGGGATCAAGTTCGCCCAGAACGTCGAGACCGGCGACCTCGAGGGCGTGCTCCCCATGTGCGAGTGCGGAACGAACGCCGCCGACGAGAGCACATGGGGATGCATCAAGGCTCTCTACAGGTAGCACGGGTTTCGCGGCCCACGTTTCTCTGGAACCGCCGGCTTCCAGGTTGTATCGTACGCGCGGGAGGCTTGGACGACGCCGGACGTTGCTCCTCAGGCAGGGGCGATGGCCTTCAGGAACGCTGGCCTTGGAGGAGACGATGACGATGCGCTGTCAGATCGGGTGTGCGCTCGCACTCCTGGTCTTGCTGTGGGCCCCGCTACCCTGCGGTGCGGCCGAGTGGGCGCTGACGACCGGGACGGACACGTACGACGACCCGGAGTGGTGTGACAAGTACATCACGTTCTATTCGGATCGCGACCCCTCCGTGAGTCACGACATCTGGGTGATCGAACTCGATGCGTCCGCGCACGCCGTCGACGAGTGGTACCCGCGCGTCACACAGACCCCCACGGCGGACGACAGGGCTCCGACCTGGGAAGAGGGCGCGTGCGGCACGTTCGTGTACTTCCAGCGGAGCGAGGGAGCCGATCCGATCCAGGTGTTCGGCAAGTCCGTTTCCGGCACCTCCACGGTGGATGGCACCATTGGCAGTGCCAACGACCAGGCCCCCGACCGCTCGAGCGGGGAGATGCTCGTCTACTCCGACCGCAACGGGAACAACGACATCGTCGCCATCAACCACGGCGGGGAGAAACTCGGATGGCGGCCCGTGACCACGAGCCCCGCCGACGACATCGACCCGTGCTGGTCGCCCGACGGCCAGTGGGTCGCCTTCGCCAGCGACCGCTCGGGCAACTACGACATCTGGGTGGCGATCGCGTCGGGTGAAGATGATTCGCTCAGACAGGTCACGGACACTCCGGAGGACGAGACCGAGCCCGCCTGGTCGCCGACGGGCGAGTTCATCGCGTTCGCGCGCGAGGGGGCGGGTATCTTCGCCGCCGGCGCCCGTGGGCGAGTGGAGTATCAGGTGACCGAGGACGGAAGCGACGGCAGCCCGACGTGGTCGGACGACGCATCGATGCTCGCGTTCTCGAGATCGATCGGAGGCGGCCGCAACATCTGGGTGACCGACAACCTGCCCGAGTCGCCCGTCGAGCCGATGTCGTGGGGGACGATCAAGGCCATGTACAGGTAGAGCGCCGTACGGCGACATGAGTGGAGGAACCGCATGATGCGCACCCCGAAGATGTACGCCAGCCCCTCGTCACGCCTCCCGTCCGCAACGTTCTGGACTGTGACCGCGCTCGCTGTGCTTCTGCTCGCCGCGCTCACGACCGTGGCCCTGGCCGCCGTCGACGAGCCGCAGCGCATCCCGGCCGGCGAGGCATCGAGCCACGTCGGTGAGACCTTGCAGGTCTGCGGCCACGTGGCCAGCGCGGCCTACTTCGGTTCGACCAAGGGGAGGCCCACCTTCCTCAATATCGACAGGCCTTACCCGGACCAGCCGTTCACGGTCGTGATATGGGGGACGGCGCGCTCGAGCTTCGAAGATGCGCCTGAGAAGGTCTACGACGGGAAGTCTATCTGCGTCACCGGGCTCATCGAGACCTATCGCGGCAAGCCGCAGATCGTGGTGACCTCGCCAGGTCAGATCGCGGTGACGACTCCGCGCGGAGGCGGCGGCGAGCTGACCGACGAGGAGAGAATCCTGGTGAAGACGCTGCTCGCCTCGCTGGGCTACGACACCGACCACGGAACGGGGGAGTGGGACGAGCGCACGGTCGAAGCAGTCATTGCCTTCCAGGAGCAGTCCGGCGTTCCGACGACCGGCGAGCCGGACGCCGCGACGCTGCGCGCGCTGGCGAACGCGGTACCCGGCATGAGCGACGAGGACAGGACGCTGGCTATTCGCCTGTTCCTGTTCGAGCTGGTGCGGCGACAGGAGTGAAGTCCGCGACGACCGGCAGGTGATCCGACGACTCCAGAGTGTCGGACGCGCGCAGGCCGTAGAGCGTAAGCGCCTCCTTGGGCAGCCTCTCGGCCGACAACACGAACGCATTCCCCAACCTGAGCACGCTGTCCGAGTAGACGATGTAGTCGAGCTTGCCGGGCGCGAACGAACTCCTGGTGTCGCGCCACGTGTAGTTCTCGACGCCTCCCGCGATCCGAGGATCGCTGTCCTTGAGTCCTGTTCCATCCCAGTCCGCGGCATACGGGGCTCCGTACTGCTCGACGTATACGATCTCCCCGTCGAGGAGCGTCCTGAGCTGGATCGCTCCGCCGACCATGTTCATGTCGCCCGCGACGATGATGGGCGTGTCCGGAGGAAGCCAGGGCATGCCCTCGGCCCGCGCGGCGTCGTTGCCGCCGTCCTTCGCGGCCGTCACGAGGTCGCGGAGCCAGGCTGCGATCCCGTCCAGCTGTTCCTGGCGCTCCTTCTCCTTGTCGCAGCATGGCGGATGCGCGCTCACGACCGACAGGTCGACGTCGTACCTGTCGTCCGGGAGGTCGATGAGTGCCCAGTAGTTCCCCGCCTCGTCGATGGGCATGTTCTCAATGAACGGGTACCTGCTGACGACGTGTCCCTCCGTTGTGCTGGCCCCGTACCAGGCGGCGTCCGGGATGGCCAGGGAGACCTGATCGGCGGCCTGCTGGGCGGTGTGCGCCCATATCTCCTGGAAGCAGATCACGTCCGGGTCTATCGCGCGCAGCAACCTGACGAACGGGGCCGGTCTCTTGAAGAGCCCGTCGAACAGCACGTTGTAGGTGAGGACCCTGATGTCGTTCGGGTTCCTCCGGCCGAGGTCGATCGGACCCCCGGATGGGGGAGGTCCGTCTGACAGGTTGAATCTCACCGAGCCGCTGTCCGGAAGCCTGTCCGCCCACGACGTCTCCTCATCCTTGAGAACGAAGGAGATGGCCGGGCCGGGGATCACGTCGCCCAGGTCCGCCGACCGGCGGAGGAACGAGACCTCGAACCGTGTCGACGACACCGTGGGCGCCTGCAGGAGACCGACGACGTTCTGCTCCACTTCGGTCTCCTGCCCGTATCGCCAGAAGTCGCCCTTCCGCTCCCCGAACCTCCAGACGAGGTCGGCGCCTATGTCGCCCACCGGTCGCCCGGTCGTCCGGTCGCCGTCGCCATCTATGAGCAGGGTCAGGCTGTTGTCGTCCTGCAGGTTCATCTCGATGCCCGTCTCGAAGCTGAACGTGACGCGGTCCCGGTCGCTTCGCACCCACACTCTGCCGAGGTCTATCCTCGCGCCGTCCCCTGATGGGTCGGTGTAGATCGGCGCGATGCCGTCCCAGTCGCCGAAGAGGCCGTCGACAGCGGGCGGCGGTTCATTGGCGACGGCGCTCAGGGTGATGGTCGAGAGCATGAGTGCGGTGGCAATGGCCGCCGGGCGGAAGGTCGTCTCGGGTCTGCGCATGAATCCTCCGTCAGCTGCGTGTCGGTCTGCGTGCGTCCATCTTCCACCGGGCAGAGGCCCACGGCAAGGGCGTTCTTGCGCGGGTCGCATGTCTGCGCGTCAAGTTTGCATTACTTTATGTAACTAATACTTGACATCACCGTCGAGATGGTCCATCCTTGTGCCCATGAGCGACAGAGTCCAGAACGAGGTCCGCAAGCTCCGCTTCCTGGCAGGAGAGATGACCCAGGAGGCACTCGCCTCGCGGATCGGCGTGACCAGGCAGACCATCATTGCCATCGAGAAGGGGAAGTACAACCCGTCCGTGGCTCTGGCACTTCGCATTGCGCGTGTCTTCGGCATGCCGGTGGAGCAGGTCTTCTCGCTCCCGGCCGACGCGGACGAAGGCGACGTCGCTGAGTGATGGCGCTCTTGGCGGCGAGCAGACTTCGGATGCGGCCACCTTAAGGAGACGACCATGATCACCGTAAAGGGGAGAGCAGTGCTCGCGGGGATTCTCGGTTACGCAGTCGCCTGCGTGCTCCTCGGCATCTTCGTCAACAGGGGCTTCTATGTCCCCCTCGTCGCCGTCGCGTTCATACGTCCGCTGCTCCGCGAGGTGGGCCTGCTCGCGGATCGCGACGAGCGACAGGTGAGCGTCTCACACAGGTCGAGCCACATCGCGTTCCTGCTGGCGATGGCCATGGCATCCGCTATGTTCGTCAAGCAGGCCTTCGTTGAGAACAGGGCGCCGGCCTACGAGCTGTCGCTGCTCCTGTTCATTCCACTCCTCGTGAAGTTCGCGGCGTGGCAGTTCACGTCGCGGGGGAGGAGGCGGTGCGCCCTCGGCATCGGGTTCGTGATCGGAGGCGCGTGGCTCCTGTTCACGGCTCTCGAGGGACAACTCAGTCCCGAGTTCGCCGTCGGAGGGCTCCCCGTACTGGCAACGCTTCTCGCGATCAAGTGGGAGAGGGTCGGCGGGGCGATACTGCTGGCCCTGGGCCTCTTTGCCATCTACTTCTTCGGCTCGGAGATGGTCCTCATCGTCCTGCTGCTTCTCCCGACGCCCCTAATCCTGGCGGGGACGCTGCTGCTCGTCGGAGGCGGAAGGGACACGGAGGCCCAGACGGAGGCGCAGAAGGAGGACGCGGCCGAAGGAGCGTGAGCGGCGCCCATAGTGCGGTTGGCGAGTGCCTCGCGGTGATTCCCACCCCGGTCCGTCGGACTTGAGAAGACGCACCAATTGTGTTAAAATGGTACTGAGTGATAGGTTGCGTACTCGGCCCCCGCGACGCGCTGGCCGAGTACGCGTATTCCACCTCCGTGAAGGAGTGAATGATGACTCGCTCATCCAGGCTGCGGCTCTCAGGAGCGTTTCTGGCCGCACTCTTCGCCATGGCTCTCGTGCTCCCGGCATCGGCCGCTCCGCTGTTCGGCGACGTGGTCGACATCAGGGAGCCGAACGGTCTCCACCTCAAGCTTCGCGTATGGGGCGACGAGTTCTACGCCGTAGGGGAGACCCTAGAGGGGTACACCGTCGTCCGCGACGAGATCTCAGGGCTTCTCAGCTACGCGGTGCTGTCGGACGACGCACGCTCGCTGTTGTCGACCGGCGTGCCGGCGACCGATCCCGTCCCGCGGGCCGGCCTCGTGAAGCACATTCGGATAGCGCAGGAGGCGGCCCGGGAGGACGCGCTCGCCTCGCGCGCCGACTTCACCAGCCGGGCGAACGAGGGGCCGCTCGCGCCGCCGAAGCTGCGGGTCACCCGCGGACCGACGATCGGCGCGGTCCAGGGCATCATCCTGCTTGTCGACTTCTCTGACGAGGTCGGCACCGTTCCCACCTCGTCCGTCGACGACTTCGCGAACCTCGCCGGCTACACCGGAAACGGCAACAACGGTTCCGTCAGGGACTACTTCTACGACGTATCGGACGGGGCGCTCACCTACACCAACTATGTCCCCACGGTCTACTACAGGGCCGACCACACCAAGGCGTACTACACGGATCCCAGCGTCTCCTACGGCACGCGCGCCCGTGAACTCATCGTCGAGGCGATGGCGGCTATGGACGCGGCGGGGTTCGACTTCAGTGAATACGACGCCGACAACAACGGCATCATCGATGCGGTGAACTGCTTCTACGCCGGCGGCAGATGGAACTCGTGGGCGGAGGGGCTGTGGCCGCACTCGTGGACGGTCGACTTCTGCGCCGACGGCGTCTGCACGTACAAGTACCAGATAACCGACATGGGCACCGCTCTGACGATCTCCACTTTCTGCCACGAGAACGGCCACATGCTCATGGACTGGCCGGACCTCTATGACTACGACTACGACTCCAGGGGCGTGGGCAAGTTCTGCCTCATGTGCGCGAGCGGCAGCGAGACCAACCCGGTCGAGCCATGTGCCTATCTCAAGGCCGACGCCGGCTGGGCCGACGTGACCGTGCTGTCAGACTCCCAGGGTGCGCTCGAAGTGCCATCCGACAGCAACGTCGTCTACAAGATGCGCAGGCCGGGGCACTCCAACGAGTTCTACATGGTCGAGAACCGCCAGCAGACGGGCCGAGACACGTACATCCCGGACAGCGGGCTCGCGATATGGCACATCGACACGCAGGGCTCCAACGACAACCAGCAGATGACGCCCTCGCTGCACTACCTGGTGACGCTCGTGCAGGCGGACGGCGACTGGGACCTGGAAAACAACCGCAACTACGGTGACGCCACCGACCTCTACGCGGCGCCGACCTACACGGCGTGCACGCCGGAGACCTATCCCAACACTGATTGGTGGGACGGGACCGAGTCCGGGCACGCGATCACGAACATCAGCGCGTCGGGGACGCTCATGACGTTCGACTACGGGGACGCGCCCCCGTCCGCCCCCACCGGGCTCGTCGCGACGTCCGGCGAGCTGTCCGTGACGCTCGAGTGGGACGAAAGCCCCGCGGCCGACTTCGACCACTTCATCGTCGAGCGTGACACCACGGCCTCCTTCGGCGTGGGGACGTTCACGGACACCACGGCTGACCCCTATTACGTCGACGGCCCGCTGACGGCCGGCGTGGAGTACTTCTACAGGGTAAGCGCGGTCGACGCGGCCGACAACGTCAGTGACCCGAGCGGAACGGTCTCCGCAGTACCGCTCGCGGACGTTCCGCCGTCGACGCCCACCGGGCTCATCGCGCTGGGTGGTGGCGGAGTTGTTGAACTCCGCTGGGACGCCGGCCCCGAGGTCGACATAGCCGGATACCACGTCATCCGTGACAGCACGCTCGCGTTTGCTCATCCGGAGACGCTCGGGTTCCCTGCCGCATCTCCGTTCATCGACTCGACACTTCCGGTCGGCGGAACGGCCTGGTACAGGTTGG
>CAYNQF010000043.1:0-7047 GCA_964399265.1 uncultured bacterium
ATCGCCTCCGACCTCTCCCGGGGCAGCGCAGTGGTTTCGGCGAATTGCGGCCAGTAGGTGTTTCTAAGCCTAAACTGACTAGTTCGGATAGTTCGCAATCAAAGAGTAGCTATTGCACACGATTGGCTGCCATGCTACCCTTTCTGCACGACTGGGTCGAGCCGTAGCGGAGGAGAGTTTGCGACTCAAAGACAATGCCGCGAGCGCTGCCTTCATCCTGTCTGGGTCCGTCTGGATCCTGGCAGGTGTCTCTATGGGTCTGATCCTGGCCTTCCAGTTCGTCTTCCCCGATCTTTTCCGCGGAGTCTCGTGGCTGGTCTTCGGGAGACTCCGCGCAGCCCACGTCAACACGGTGATGTTCGCGTTCCTGTCCTCAGTGATGATGGGAACGTGGTACTACATCGTTCCCAGGCTCACCGGCAGGAAACTATGGAGTGAGGGGCTCGGGGTCCTCACGGTGGTACTCTGGAACGCGGCCGTTGCGGTGGGAATCGTGGGCATACTGACGGCGCACACGCAGGGTCGCGAGTACGCCGAGTTCATCTGGTATGTCGATGTCGCGGTCATTGTCGTACTCATCCTGACAGCAATAAACATCTACAAGACGATCTCACACAGAGTCGAACGTAAGCTCTATGTCTCCCTCTGGTACATCATCGGAACGCTCGTGTGGATGCCTCTTCTCTACTTCTTCGGCAACGTCATGTGGAACCCCCCGTCCGGCGCTATAATGGGTGTCAACGATTCGATCTACAACTGGTTCTACGGGCACAATGTGCTCGGGCTCTGGTTCACCACGGGTCTTCTCCCGGTGATCTACTACCTGGTCCCGAAGGAGACCCACACGCCGCTCTACAGCCACCACCTGTCTCTCGTGGCCTTCTGGGGGATCATCTTCTTCTACACAGGCGTCGGCGCACATCACCTTCTGTGGGCGCCGCTTCCCCACTGGCTCAAGATGATCGCGATAGCCATGAGCATCGGGATGTTCCTTCCGGTGATCGCGTTCATGATGAACATATTTCTCACGATGCGAGGCAACTGGAACCGCGTCCTGACGAGCATCCCCCTGCGACTGGTCGTCACCGGTTGGGCGGCCTACGTGGCCGTGTCTTATCAGGGCTCGCACCAATCTCTCAGGGCGATCAATCTTCTGACCCACTTCACGCAGTACGTTCCGGCGCACGCGCACCTCTCGTTGTTGTTCTTCGCGGCCTCGGTAGTAATGGGCGCCACTTACTACTTGCTGCCCAGGATCTTCAATTGCAGGATCTACAGCAGACTTCTCGCAAACGTGCAGTTCGCCTTCTATGTGGTGGGCTTCCTCTTCTTCTTCCTCGGCTTCACGTTTACGGGCCTGGTACAGGGTTCCGTGTGGGTCCACGAGGGGATGCCTATATGGAGCGTTCTGGCGGCGCTCAAGCCGTACATGGCGTTGAGGGCGATGGGAGGGGTGCTTGTCTTTCTGAGTTTCTTCGTGTTCGCATGGAACGTCTTCGCGACGGTCGTACGTAGGGTACCGGTGTCGCGTCCCGATGATCCTGCCGCGGTAACGACAGGGGGGCGGCGGCCATGAAGATGAACTTCAAGATCATTCTCGTCGGCGGCCTGGCGGTCTTCTTCGGTGTCTTCGCCATTGCCGTCTTCTTGCCGGGTTTGATGACGAGTACACCCACGACGATCGCGCATCCGTATACCGACGAGCAGCTTGCAGGCCGCAGGGTCTACTACTCGAACGGATGCATCTACTGCCATACGCAATACGTCCGCGGCGAGGACACGGCGATGGGAGCAGTGTCCGTGCGCGGGAACTACGCGTTCGACCTCCCGCTCCTGTTCGGATCCGAGCGCACCGGGCCCGACCTGTCCTACATCGGGAGGAAGCGGAGCGCGGCCTGGGACATCGCACACCTCAGAGAGCCCAGGGAGCTCTCCCCGCTGTCCATCATGCCCAGCTTCGAGTTCCTCTCGGAAGAAGAGCTGGAGGTTCTCGCTGCGTACCTGTTTGCGCTGGGCGACCGCGTGGCTCAGGAGCGGATGATTCCGCCCCCTCCTCCGTACGAAGGGAAGAGCGATCCGTCTGAGGCGGCCATGGTCGGCGTGCCCGAAGGCGGCCTGACCGACGGCTGGGCGGCGTGGAGGAAGGGCGGTTTCCAGGACGGCAAGGAGCTGTACGTCGCTCGGTGCATGCCTTGCCACGGCTGTGCCGGCAACGGTCTGGGGGGCTACGCGGGGACGATGTCGGTGACGCCGGCGGACTTCACTCAGGAGCCGTATCGAAGCATGCCGGCGGACCAGTGGTTCTGGCACGTTTCAGAGGGTCTGCCCGGGACTCTCATGCCAACGTGGGAGGCGAGCCTCAGTGAGTCGCGGAGGTGGTCGGTCATCCGGTACGTCAGGACCATATTCTCAGAGCCCGTGATGCGCGACCCGCTCGCCGGGCGCCCGACGGGCGACTACGCGGGACTCAAGAACCCACTGGACTCGTCTTACTCCGTCCTCGACGAGGGCAAGACGATCTATACGCGTGACTGCATGATCTGTCACGGCGTCGCGGGACGGGGCGACGGGATCTACTCCGCCCGCCTGCAGCCGCCGCCTCCGGATTTCGCCGACGACAAGTATGGGACGCTGTTCGAACCCATCTTCACCGACGCCGACTACTACTGGAGGATCAGCGAGGGTTTGCCGTGGACGGCGATGCCTCCGTGGAAGATCCACTACTCCTCGGACGACCGCTGGAAGCTAGTGCACTACGTGAGGACGGCGCTCACCCGCACTGAGTTCTTCCCTCAGGGAGAGGCGCCGAGCTTCGAGTTCCCCGAGACCTACAAGACGGAGCGCATACCCGAAGGAGCGTCCTTCGCGCGCGGACGCGCTCATTACCTGCGGCACTGTGCGCACTGTCACGGGCTTGCGGGCGACGGTGCCGGGACCCTCGCAGCCGGCCTCGTTCCGCCGCCCTTCGACTTCAGGGTGCTCGCCGGCATGAAGGTGACGCCGGAGTTCGAGGCCGAGTACCACGCCATGATGACGTTCAGCATCCCCGGAAGCGCAATGCCCGTATGGGCTGAGTTCCTTCCGGAGCGGGAGCGCTGGGACATTCTCAGGTATCTGTTGGACGCCTTCGTGACCGGGAGGCCGTCCAAGGAAAGCGTGGAGACCAAAGGCACGGTGCCCGCCGAGTTTGCGACCATCAGCGAAGCTCTGTGGCTTGGCACCGGACACGAGATCTCGACGGAGAACGGAACCGCTCTCTATGCGGCCAACTGCGCGACGTGCCATGGCAGTGGTGGCGCGGGGTCCGGTCCGGGGGCCGCGGGTGGCGCCAGCGGTGGTCCGGCCGCGTTCCCGCCCGACTTGCCGCTCGGGTATGTCTTGTGGAGGGTTGCGGAAGGCGTGCCCGGGACGACGATGTACGCGTTCGGTCCCGACCTCTCGGAGGCTGAGTCGTGGGACGTGGCCATGCACGTCCGCCATCTGACCGGTGGGTACGGAGGAGGTGGGAGCTGATGTCGGCCGGCGCCAGGATTTTCCTGTTCTGGATCGGTTCTGCTGCGGTCATCGGAGTGGGGCTCCTGATCTGGGCGTGGCGGTCCGGGCAGTTCAAGGACATCGAAGAGGCGAAGTACAGAATGCTGGAGGATCGCGAGCCCGAACCGTGGCCGGGGAGAGGTGACAAGAGCGGGGACGAGGACGAGGAGACCAAGGGATGACAGTCCACGGGATCAACCTCTCTGCTGAGCTGTTCGGCATCGTGGCCGCGGTTGTCGGCCTCCTCGTGTTCGCGCTGGCTATCAGCATCCGCCATCGTCCCGCAGTCTTGCCCGGCAGCAGCGGTCACAGGAAGAACGACGACAGCGATCACGAGATGATACGGGCCGACGGCTACATCGACAGCTTCGGGGGAGACATAGAGGAGGCGGGCGGAGGCTACCCACTGATCGTCAAGCTCGCTCTCATCATCGTGCCCGCGTGGTCTGTGATCTACTTGGTCCTGTTCCTGTTCAAACGCTAGCGGGGGTCTCAATGGCCTACATGTACTCGGTCAGCTTCGAGATCCCGTCTGACCGAATGAACGAGTTGCAGATCGGGGCCGCACTCGAGCGCGTGCTCGGGTATCTGAGGATCCTGTTGCCCGGCGAAGTCGGCTTCACGACCGTGCGGGCGCTTCACTCGGTGGAGAGTGGAGGTGATGTTTCCGTCCTCGTTGAGAGCGTGTGGGACACGTGGGAAGACCTCGTGCGTCACCGCCAATCGTCTCTGTCCGAGGATAAGGTCCTCGAGGAGTTCAGACCGCACGTCGAATTGAATGACCTGACGGTTCGAACCTACGAGGAGGTTGACTAGACCGCCGGGGCGAAGGTAGCCCGCTCCGCTTGCTGGAGCGGAACGGCGGCGATAGATGCGGAGGTTGTTCGCAGCAGGGGAGAGGAGAGGAGGCAGTATGAGAACGATGCGCAGTGCTGTAGTGCTGCTCGTGTTGCTGGCTGCCGTTGGCTTCTTGACGACCCAGGCGGCGCAGGCCCAGGCTGCGTCGGCGGGCACGGCCGCCTTCAATGTTCCGGCGGACGTGCGGGCGATATTCAACAATCACTGCGTCAAGTGCCACGGTGGCAGCACTCCGACGGCAGGCATCAGCTACGAGACGAACGCCGATCTCAAGAAGCTGTTGAACATGCCGGCCACTGAGAAGACCTCGGTCATGATGATAGCGCCCGGCGATCCCGCGAATAGCTACATCATCATGAAGGTCAAAGGGGCCACCGGCATCGTCGGCAGCCGTATGCCGCTTGCCGGGAAGCCGCTCACGACCAAGCAGATAGGCATCCTCGAGGCTTGGATCCAGGGCATGGACCCCAAGGCTGCGGCATCGACCCCCGCAGCTACGACCCCTGCGGCCGCGACCCCTGCGGCCGCGACTCCCGCTGCCACGACTCCCGCTGCCACGACTCCCGCGGGCACCTCTCAGACGACCGGCGGGGCCACGACACCTCCGGCCGGCACGACGAGCACGTCGAGCGGCGGGACGACACCGGCCCCGGCCGCGAAGGCTCCGGCGCCCCCCGATCCGAAGATGATAGCCGACGAGATGTTCGACGGGGCCCATACGTTCCAGCGGAGGTGCATCGGTTGTCACGGCAAGTCAGGTGAGGGCGTCACTCTCTTCGGGCCTCCGCTGGCCGGCAGCGCGTTCATCATGACGGGCACGTCCGAGACGATCGGCGAAGTGATCCAGAACGGGAGGAAGTACAACGACATGCACTACCCGGAGTACTCCGGCATGCCTGCGTGGCAGTTCATACGGGGCGGAGAACTCCAGGCCCTGATCGACTTCCTGAAAGGCCCTCTCCAGGGCAAGTAGACGGAGCAGAGGCCGTTGGCGCGTTTTCGTCAGTCTGCGCAACTGACATTGCGCTGCTCACCTTGGAGGAGGAGTAGATGAAACAAAAGACAGGAGTCATCGTCCGCGCATTGCTGGCCGCAGCACTTGCGAGCACGGTTCTGATGGCGTTTGCGAGCCCGGCGCCGGCCGTGTCGGCCTTCGCGCGCCAGACCAATATGAGCTGCAACCAGTGTCACACGAGCTACACGATCATCCCGAACTTCACCATAACGGGAAAGAAGTTCAGGACGACAGGGTACAGGCAGGTCAACGTGCGCGATGAAGTTGAGTACGGGGACGAGAGCACCCCGCCCGGCGAGAGGATCAGATTGCCGCTGCTGGACTACTGGTGCATGCGGCTCGAGGCGACGCCCTTCTCCGTGTCGTCCAATCCGGTGACGGGAGACTACGGCGAGGTGACGACGGATCCAACCACCAGGATGGCCATGTTCTGGGTCGGCCCCATCGGCGACCACATGGGAATATGGAATGAATGGTACTTCCATGTCCTGGGCGACGGCGAGTGGTCGCTGGATCTGGCGTCATGGGACGAGTTCGATCTCAAGTGGGTGTTCAACCCGGACAACCCCGACTACAGGATCGTGGCCGGTCTGACCAATCAGCCGATATCCGATGAGTTCGGGTTCGGACCCTTCCCGATCTTCGCGGGGGGCGGCTTCGATTTCCGGAGCGAGGTGGGGGGCCTCGCCCATCCTAACCTGGCGAACCCCTATGTCGGCGGATGGATGTACGACCGCTGGGTATGGACGGTGGTCGGGAATACCGGCGACACGAACATTGGCTGGGATCGCGCCAACGTCGAGTACCAGCTCGCATACGCGGCACAGAACACGAACCTGAACGAGCTGTGGTTCCGGGTGCTGGGCCGCAACGGGAGCGACGTGCTGCCTCTCGTGACAAGCAACTACGTCGAGTCGGATACGCGCTACTGGTCATACAGGGACGCGTTCGCCGGCATCAGCGAGTCGAGGGAGAGCACGGAAGCGGGCCCCTATCTGGCCGAGGACATCGAGCAGTCCTCGTCCCTCATGGGCGAGATTCGCTGGTCCAGGCAGAACGCCGGAGCTCTGAGCTTTGAGACGGTCCTCAGGGTCGCGCGTGCCAAGGACGAGTACAAAGACGGCGCGACCATGGACATCATGACGGTGGGCACGCACAGCAGGTTCGGCCTCTGGCACACCTACTATCTCGAGCCGTTCTGGAACGTGAAGTCGACAATGGACTTCAAGGACTACACGGGGCACAAATACTCGATCGACGCGCCGGCGGAGTACGGATTCTCCATTCTTGCCAGGCCGACGGAGAACTTCGAGTGTGGCTTCACCTGGATCCACTTCCCGGTGTACAGGCTGGAGGGGAGTGCGTTCAACAAGGGGAACAGCTACAGCGTCAGCTGTGACTGGCTGCTGTAGTCTGTGTCTCGGCGGCGAGGGACCCCCGCTGCTGGCGTGGGGTCTCGTGCCGGCGGGAAGATCCTCACGACGGGCGCGAATTGACCCGCGAGGATGAGCACCACAGAAGCCGCCCGGGTCGTATGACCCGGGCGGTTCCTCGTACGGCTTGCGTCGCATGCCTCATTCTATCGTGTGGACACGTCGGGAATCACTTCAGCAGCACCATCTTCCTTGTCTCGATGTACT
>CAYNQF010000043.1:7147-20198 GCA_964399265.1 uncultured bacterium
CCGTTGCCCTTGAGGAAGATGCCGCGCACCGCCGTGAGGAAGTACTTGAGCGGCATGAGTCGCGCGACCGCGCGGATGACGGGGGGCATGTTCGCGACGGGGAAGACGAACCCGGACAGGAGCACGAATGGGAGCATCACGAAGAACGCGGAGATCATCATCGCCTGCTGCTGCGTTCTCGCGAGGGTCGATATGAGGAGTCCCAGCCCCAGCGTGGACATCAGGAAGAGCCCCGCGATGCCGTAGAGCGTCAGAATGTTCCCTCTCGGCATGATGCCGAATACCAGCAGTATGACGGGGAGCGTCAGCGTCACCTCAGCGAACCCCACTACCATGAACGGCATCAGTTTGCCGGCAACGAGCTCCCTGGCCCGCAGCGGCGTGACGATGAGCTGCTCCATCGTTCCCTGCTCGCGCTCCTTCACGAGAGCCATGCTTGTCACCACCATCGTCGTCACGAGCAGAAGGACTCCCATCACGCCTGGCACCATGTAGTTCCGGGACGTCAGCTCCGGGTTGTACCAGGCGCGTGAGGCGAAAGCGACCGAAGGCAGTTTGGCGACCGCCGCACCCGCGACGGAGCCTGCAAGGAGCTTCACGCGGTGCTCCGAGTACAGCAGAGTCGCCTTCTGCAGATAGCCGAGGCCGCGCGCCGCGAAGTTGCTGTCGCTGCCGTCGACGAGCACCTGTACCTGCGCGGCCTCTCCGCGATCGAGACTTCTGGCGAATCCCTCTGGTATCACTAAGATCAGGCCGGCGCGGCCGGACACCAACTGCTCGCCGTCCGACCGCGGAGGACCTTCCAGGTACGTCGGCACGAAGTAGTCGGACGCCGACAGCGTCTGAACGTACTCACGGCTTGCCCGCGTGCGGTCGTAGTCCCGCACGGCGAGGCTTATCTGCCGGATGTCGGTGTTAGCGGCGAAGCCCAGGACCACGAGCTGGATCATGGGCGCGATCAGGAGCATGCCGAACAGCCTCCGGTCTCGCCGAAGCTGGAGGAACTCCTTCACGATGAGGCTTCGGATGCGCGACACGTCTACACCACCTTCCGCACCGACCGCGCCGCGAGCAGATTGAACACGGCCGCCAGCAGAACGAGCGGTATCAGGTCCGGCCACAGCTCGGAGAACGGCGCGCCCTTCAGGATGATCTTGCGGAGCGCCGACACGAAGTATCGGGGAGCGACGATGTACGTGACCGCCTGGATGGCCGGCGGCATGTTCTTGATGGGGAACACGAAGCCGGAAAGCAGGAGCGACGGGAGGAGGGAGGTCAGCGTAGCCACCTGGTACGCGACCTGCTGCGAGTCGGTTATCGAGCTTATGAGGACTCCCATCCCGAGCGCCGCCGTGAGGAAGATGACCGTCGCGAGACCCAGGAGCAGGAAGGACCCCACGACCACCACTCCGAAGAGGACGTAGCCGAGTGCCAGGATGAGGGCCGTCGTCGCGACACAGATGATGACGTAGGGGATCGTCTTGCCCAGTATGAGTTCCACCGGGCGAAGAGGGGAGACCTTCAGCTGCTCTATCGTCTGCTGCTCCTTCTCACGTACGATCGAGAGGGACGTGGCGATGACGGCGGAGAGCATGAGTAGCATGCCGATGAGCCCGGGGACCAGGAACTGGGCGCTCTTGAGTTCGGGGTTGAACCAGATGCGGGACTCCGGCGTCACGACGGGCAGTTCCCCCGACATGCCGGCCCGCTCGAGCAGCCTGGTCTCGAGCGAGAGCGTCTGCCTCTGGGCCAGTGCGTCGAGGTAGGCGATGGCTGTCGTTGCGGTCGTGGAGTCGGAACCGTCGATCAGCGCCTGGACTTCGGTACGCTCACCGCGCGCGATCCGGGCGGCATAGTCCTCGGGAACGATGACGACCACCTGTACGGTCCCGCGTGCGAGCAGGGCATCGGCGTCGTCAACGCGGTCGAAGTCGAGCACCCGCGTGAAGTAGGGGTTGCGGAAGAGGCCGTCGAGCAGGCTGCGGCTGGTCGCGGTCTTGTCGAGGTCGAGTACGGCGGTCCTGATGCCCTTGACGTCGAACGAAAGGGCGTATCCGTACAGCACGAGGAGGAACGCGGGGACAAAGACGAGAAGTCCCAGCGAGAGCGGGTCCCGACGGACCTGTCTGAATTCCTTCCGTAGCACCGCCAGCAGCCTGTTCAATCAACCTCCCGCTTGGCGAGCCTGACGAATGCGTCCTCCAGAGTGGGTTCGACGCGTTCGACCGAGAGGACGTCCAGCCCGGCTCCGCGCATTGCATCGCTCAGGCCGTCCTCGTCCAGCGCGCCAGGCTGCGTGAACACGTGAAGGCGCTGGCCCAAGTACGTGGTCGCCCGCACGCCGTCGATCCTCCCTATGACCGTCCTGGCCTGGGCCAGCCTGGCGAGCGTGACCGCGAAGACGTCGTCGTGCACCGCGTCCCGTCTCAGCTCGTCGGGCGAGCCCAGGGCTATGAGCCTGCCCGAGTTCATGAACCCGATGCGCTCGCAGAAGACGGCCTCGTCCATGAAGTGCGTGGTGATGAGCACGGTGACGCCAATCGCGCTCATGCCTCTCACGAGGTCCCAGAAGAGCCTTCGCGAGACGGGGTCGACGCCGCTCGTGGGTTCATCGAGGAAGAGGATCGGCGGTTCGTGGAGCACGGCGCATCCGAGAGCGAGACGCTGGGCGAGCGCGCCGGACAGGGTAGACGTCATCTCGTCCTCCAGGCCCTCGAGTCCCGCGAGCCTGACGACGTCCCGAAACCGCGAATCGAGGCGCTCGCCGTCGAGCCCGTAGATCCCGCCGAAGAACCGTATGTTCTCCGCCACGGTCAGGTCGCCGTAGAGGCTGAACTTCTGGGACATGTAGCCAATGTTCTGGCGGACATTCTCCGCCTCACGTCCGACGTCGAACCCGGCCACGGTTGCCCTGCCGCCGGACGGCGTGATGATCCCGCAGAGCATCCGGATCGTGGTCGACTTGCCCGCCCCGTTGGGACCCAGAAGGCCGAATATCTCGCCCTTTCCTATGTCGAATGACACCCCGTCGACCGCCATGAATCGGCCGAAGTGCTTCGTGAGCCCCTCGACGCATATCGCCTGGCAGTCTTCTGCGGCCGGCGGCACGCGTGTCTCCGGGCGTGCGTCCGCAGGCGCGAGTCCGCCCGGGTCCGTCCCCGGTGGAGGTCTCAGGGTCAATGCCGCCCCTCCTGAACACTGCCGCCCGTGCCCCGGTTGTTCGCGACGGCATCCCGCCGCTCCGCCTCGTCGAGCAGCGCGACGAACGCGTCTTCGAGCGATGGCGCTTCTTCACTCACCTCCACCGGGGAGAGGCCGGCCGAGCGCAGGACCGAGGCCGCGCTGTCGGCCTCCTCGCGTCCCGACCGGGACCAGAACCGGAGGCGGTGTCCGACGAGGACGACGTTCGTCGAAGACCAGCGCTTTCTGAGCGCCGCGTAGCCCCTTCTCGGATCGGGGCATCCTATCGAGAACAGCGCTCCCGGCATCGCCGCCCGGATCTCGTCTGGTGGTCCGACCTTCATCATGCTTCCGTGGTAGAGGAGGCCCACCCTGTCGCAGCGCTCCGCCTCGTCGAGGTAGGGTGTGGTCAGGACGACCGTCACGCCCTCCTCGAGTATGCCGCTCAGGATGTTCCAGAATTCGCCGCGCGACACGGGATCGACCCCGGTCGACGGTTCGTCCAGGAAGATGATCGATGGTCTGTGCACGAGCGTGCAGGCTAGGGCCAGCTTCTTCTTCATTCCGCCGGAGAGGTTTGCGGCCAACCTCCGGCGCGCGTCGGTCAGCCGCGTGAAATCGAGGAGTTCGTTCCGCCTCTTCTGAAAGCTCCGGACCCCGTGGATCATCGCGAAGAACTCGATGTTCTCGTCGACGGTCAGGTCCCCGTACAGCGTGAACTCCTGCGACAGGTACCCGACGCGCGTCCTCACCTCGTCCGCGGCAGTCGTGAGGCTGTGCCCCAGGACCGTCCCGTCGCCTCCCGTCGGCTCGAGTATGCCGCACAAGAGCCTGATCGTCGTGCTCTTGCCGGCCCCGTCGGGACCAACGAGGCAGAACATCTCTCCTGACATCACCGTGAGGTCGAGCGACTCCACGGCCGCTCTGCCGTCGAATTCGCGGGCCAGGGAGCGGGTCTCGATCGCGGTTCCGCGCTCGCCGCTCATCACGGACGCCGTCCGATGTAGCCATCCGCGGGCATGCCGGGCTTGAAGACGCCCTCGGGGTTGGGGAGGGCGATCTTGACGCGGTAGACGAGCTTCGTGCGTTCATTCGGCGTCTGGACGTTCCTCGGAGTGAACTCGGCCTCGGGCGATATGAAGGAGATCACGCCGTCGAACACGTGGGAATCGCCGTCGACCGTGACGTACGCGGTGTCTCCGAGCGCCACCTCGGACAGGCGGCTCTCGGGCAGGTAGACCGAGAGCCAGACGTCGTCGAGAAGCGATAGGGTCACTACCGGAGTACCGGCGGCCACCATCTCACCCGGCTCGCTCACTTTCGTGGTTATCGTCCCTCCCGACGGAGCCACAACGGAGCAGTGCTCTACCGCGCGCTCCGCGAGTCCGACCTCGGCCTGTACCTGGTCGACCTGTGTCTGCGCCATGCGTATCTCCTGCTCGCGGTTGCCGCGGAGCAGCATGGCCAGACCCTCTTCGGCGGACGACAGTGCGGCTGACGCGCGTTCGTCCGCGGCGCGGGCCTCGTCGAGCTGCTGCCTGGTTACGCTTCCCTTGTCGTAGAGCTGCTTCGCACGGTCGTAGTTGGTGGACGCCAGGTCCGCCGCCGCCTTGGCTTCCCGCACCATGCTGCGCGCCTGTTCTATGTTCTCGTCTCTTGCTCCGGCCAGTACCAGGTCGAGTCTCGCCTGAGCCTGAGCGAGCGCCGCCCTGGCGCCCCTGAGACGCAGGGCGTGGTCCGCCGAGTCGATGGTGGCCAACGTGTCACCCTCGGCAACGTGTGACCCCTCGTCCACCCTCAAGGCCAGAAGTTGCCCCGGGACCTGCGCCGACACCTGGACCTCGGTCGCCTCGATCGTCCCCGAGCCGTCGGGCGTGCGCCATCCTCGCCCGCACCCGAAGAGCGCCAGGACGCACAGCAACGCGGCACCGCATCTTGTCCTCATCTCATTCTCCTTGCGTAATACCCCATGCTCGCTTCTACCATGCCCTGAGTCGCCGGGCAAGCACCGCGGACACGTCCGCCGTGGCGCTGCGAACCGCTCCCGGCGAGGCCCGGGTCGGGGCGCCGGAGATACTACGTGCCTCCCGTCCCCACTTGCGCTAACATCGGTAAGCTGGGAGTCTCAAGGCGCAGAGGGCCCGACCGGCCTCTGCAGGAACCGTTGCCGGGTGGCGGCAGGCCGTGTCGCCCCAGGAGACAAGGAGGTTCATCGTGAAGCGTATGATGACCGGAAGCATGCTGTGTCTCGTGATAGCTATGCTCGTGGCGGCGGCGCCGCAGGCGGGCGCGTTCGGCTTCGGCAACACGCCTAACCCCTGGGAGCAGCTGGACCTCAAGCCCATCGTGGGCAATTGGGCGGAGTACCGTATGACCGGCCAGGGAGAAGAGCCCGTGACGATGCGCGCGAGCATCGTCGGCCAGGAAGGCGATTACTTCTGGTTCGAGACCGCGATAACCGGCGCGGACGGCGAAAAGATGATCAGCAAGATGCTCATCTCGGGCGACCCGAATCAGGAGGACGGCCTGAAGAGGATGATCGTGAAGTCCGGCGATCAGCCTGCCATGGAGATGCCGATCCAGGCCACGAAGGGTCCGGACATGCCCGGGATGGCCGAGCCCGAAGTGGAGATGATGGAGGAGCCCGACGTGTCGTCCTCCGACTTGGGTGTCGATTCGGTGACGGTCCCCGCCGGGACGTTCGAGGCCGAGCACTGGCAGTTCAAGTCGGGCGACAAGACCTCAGACGTCTGGGTCAAGGCGGGAGTAGGTCCGTACGGTCTCGTGAAGAGCAGCGGGGAGGGCATGACGATGGAACTCCTCGCTTACGGAGACGGCGCCGAGAGCGTGATCACCGAAGAACCTCAGTCCTTCCCGATGCAGGGGTTCAAGATGCCCGGCATGGGGGAGATGCCAGGCATGGGAGGCGAGTAGGGACGCTCTCCCGGAGAGTGTGGCCGCCCGGAAGTGAGCGGAGAGATACTGCGGATGACGTGGATTGACGCTGTCGCCATGAAGATATACAGCTCGTGGCGCATGGGCGGCAGCCGCGCCTCGGCGACGACGTGGGGAACCAGGGTCGGATGCGTCCTGTGCTGCGTGTTCGTCGCCACCGTTCTGCCGGTGCTCGTCTACAGGTGGGTGGCCCCTCCGACGTCCGCCTTCATGCTGGAGGACCGGGCGGCAGCGCTCCTGCATCACGACAGCGGCTTCCGCGTCGACTACGAGTGGGCCGGCATGGACGAGATCGCACCGGACGCCGGGCTCGCCGTCGTCGCGGCCGAGGACCAGAAGTTCCCCACGCACAACGGCTTCGACGTTGAGGCGATATCTGAGGCCTGGGCCGACTATCGGAGCGGCGACGCAAGGCGGGGCGGAAGCACGATATCACAGCAGGTGGCCAGAAACCTGTTCCTGTGGCGCGGAGGGGGGTTCTTCCGGAAGGGTCTGGAGGCCTACTTCACAGTGCTCCTGGAGACGTTCTGGCCGAAGCGACGAATCCTCGAGGTCTACCTCAACATCGCCGAGTTCGGACGAGGCGTTTACGGCGTCAAGGCCGCC
Source organism: uncultured bacterium (assembly GCA_964399265.1). Taxonomy (GTDB): domain Bacteria; phylum Joyebacterota; class Joyebacteria; order Joyebacterales; family Joyebacteraceae; genus WJLY01. The sequence continues at coordinate 13,889 of CAYNQF010000043.1, forward strand.
AGCGAGTCTTACTTCGGCAGGGAACCCCTGGACCTCACGCCCAGAGAGGCCGCTCTGCTGGCCGCGGTGCTGCCGAGCCCCAGGAGAATGTATCCCGACAGACCCTCTGAGTACGTGAACGAGCGGGTGTGGCAGATCGAGTCGCAGATGGACAAGCTCGGGCCCAGGGCTCTCGACGGGATCTAGCCGGTCGAGCGACGCGCCACCATGGACGGCGCCGCGGTCGGGGGTGCCGCACCGGTCTATGATGCGGCCGGTCACGTCGGGGACGCGGTCGGCGGACAAGCGAGGACGCATGGAGATACACGGAACGGACCAGCTGATGAGAGTCCTCCAGATGTCCATCTCTCCGGTCGCTCTCATCTCGGGCGTAGGTCTCCTGCTGCTGTCGATGACGAACAGGGTCGGCCGCACGACCGACCTCGTGCGCGCTCTCGCGAAGGACGCCACCACGGCGGGTCCGCGCGAGCGCGGGGTCATAACGCTCCAGATACGCATTCTCTACCAGCGTTCGCAGACGCTCAGCATGTCGATAGGCCTGGCCGTTGTCAGCATCCTGTCGACAAGCATCATCGCGTTCTGTCTCTTCGCCATGGCATTCTTCCAGCTGCGTCTCGAGTTGCTCGTCATGGCGCTCTGGATCGGAGCGATGGCCGCTCTCATCGTCTCGCTGTGCCTCTTCCTCAGAGACAACATGCTGATACTGAGGGCCCTCAGACATGAGGTCGCGAAGCACGTGGCGGCCTCCGACGATCGCGACGACATCAAGTGAAGGAGGTCTGCCGCATGTCGAGCCTACAACGGCAAGCGTGGTGACGTTCGGGGCCGCGGGCCGCGTAAGCGACCGGCGGTGTGCCCGGCGTGCCGTACGCGTGAAGGTCTGAGACCCGCGCCAGCGGGCCGGACCGACCGTTGTCCTCCGTCCGCGGACGGAGGCGGGCTGTCCTCGGTGGCTGCCAGGCCGCGCGAGGCACAGAACGGAGGTGCGACATGGAGCGGGAGATCATCCGCCGCCACTTCGAGTCCATGGGGGCGAGGGTCCGGTTTCGCAATCACTGGGTGGACGATTGGGGACGCCCTCATCCTGGTCCGGGCGAGTTCACGCTCGACGTAGCCCGCGACAGGAGGGGGTCTATCTTCGATGTGCTCGTGGGGAAGGAGGCGCCCGAGCTGTTCGTGCTCCAGGTGCGTCCCAGGGAGCGCCACCTTCTTCTCATGAGCCGCGACGGCCATAGGTTCCTTTGCGGACATGACGAGCGCGACTGGTTCGTTGCGGCCGTTCCGTCGCGCGTGAGCACGGTGCGCGATGCGAAGCTCGCCCTCATGCCTCCGGCCGTTCACGAGAAAGCCTTGAGGCGCTCCCCCTCCGCCACCCTGCGTCGCAGGAACAAGATCTTCACGCGTCAGGGGGAGTGGTTCTTCGTGCCCGTGGACCGCGACTTCCCCGAAGAACTGATCCTCAGGAACGAGCCCCTGCAGCGCACGCCGAGGAGTAAGCCTCACGTGTGCGAGGAGCTGTATCGCGAGGGAGGTGAGGTCGTCTACCTGGTCAGTGGACGTGCATACTCCGAAGACGAGTACCGCGAGATGCGCAGGCGTCACATCTGGTTCGGGCGGCGCGGCGTCGTGAGGCGTTTGCGCAATCCCGAGGTCTACGTTCGCGGCTGCGTGCGGCATCCCGACCACTCGACCGTCCATCTGAAAGGATGGCACCGCGTCCACATCAACGGCGAGATCCAGGAGCACACCAGGGTGTCGTTCCTGGACTAGACCGTCACGCCAGCGGTCGAGCAACGGTACGGAGACGGCAGACAGGCGACCGCGGCCGAAAGACAGTGCGCGGCGAGGAGACGCGTCGAGGAGACACGCTGTGGGGACGAGCCCGTTCGGCTGAAACCCGGTCGGCCGGGCCGGGGTCTTACCGCTGCGGTTTCCAACCGGGCAGAGGGGACTCACGACAGGCCGGCTGCCGCCACCCGTACTCCTGCGCAGTCCGCTACGCCCGCGGCAAGGTCGGGTCCGGATCGCGTTCCGGTCCCCCGCGGCGGAGATCCTCCATGACCCATCTCTGTGAACGTGTATCACGACGGCTCTCCTTGGTCACTCGCCACGCAGCAGCCACGTCGTTCGTCACTGCCGTCACACTCGCCACGTCGCTGTTCGTCCCGGGGCCGTCATCGGCGCAGTCCGATCGCTCAGGGGAACTCGTCGAGCGTTCGATTCGCGCGTCACGGACCGAGGCCGCCCCCTTGTTGGACGGCTCTCTGGACGATCCGTGCTGGGTGGGTTGCGCCGTCGGTGAGGACTTCTTCGACATGGGTCGGGCCGCGCCGGCGACGCAGGCCACGCTCGTCCGTGTCTGCTACGACGACGAGAACCTATACGTGGCCTTCGAGTGTCTGGAAGACAAGATGGATGAGACGTCGGCCGCCATCTCCCAGCGCGACGACGGGAACATGTTCGAGGTCGACGACTGTGTCGCGCTGCTGCTCGACACGTACCACGACAAGAGGAGCTGTTACGCCTTCGCGGTCAACATGGCGGCCACCAAAATGGATCTGCGCGTCGCAGAGTCCGGTAGATCGCAGGACCTCGGATGGGACGCCGTCTGGGAAGCGGCATCCGGCCGCTCGGACGACGGGTGGACGGTCGAGATGGCCATACCGTTCTCCGCCATGCGGTTCGTTCCCGGCGAGTCGGTCACGTGGGGAGCGGAATTCCTGCGACACTCCGCTCCGAGCCGAGAGCAGTCGCGGTGGGTGCACAGCGAGGTCGACGTGCTCGACCCCCGGCAGTTCGCCGAATTGGTCGGCCTTTCGTGCTCCTGCGGGTCGCGGGCTCTCGAGGTCACCGCGTCGGCGGTGGGGAGGTACGACGCCGGTGACTACCGCGACTACCCGCTCGAGCCGGAAGATGCGAACTGGGACCTTCACCCCGACGCCGGCCTCGACGCTGAGTGGGTGCCGCTCCCGACGCTGACGGTGAGCGGCACGCTGAACCCCGATTTCGCGCAGATCGAGGGAGATCCCAACGAGATCAACCTGACGGGCGACGAGCTCTATCTGGAAGAGCGCCGGCCATTCTTCTCGGAGGGCATGGAGCTTTTCCAGGCACCGCTGACCATCCTGTACACGAGGCGCATGGAGGACATCGACTACGGGGTTAAGGCTGGAGGCCGCGCCGGCTCCACGAATCTCGGCGTCCTCTACGTGCGCTCCGAGGACCTGCAGCGCGGGGTCAACGCAGAGGTGCTGACGGACGAGACCGGCTCCCCGCTGCCGGTGGTCGGGAGTGATTACGTGGGCGTGGCAGTCAAGCAGGACGTGATGGAGAGCACTTCTCTCGGCGGGTACTACGCGGCACGGGAGCGCGAGACCTCCGGATACAGCCGCGTCGCGGCCGCGACCCTCAACGTGCCGGCGTTCGGAGAAGGGCGCGTCCTGGCGATGGCGGCGCGTTCGTTCAACTCCGGCGAGCTGGGAGATGACGATGCCTTCTGGGCGGGTCTGGACTACGAGCGCGCACAGTTCCAGTTCGAGGCTTCACTCGAGCGGATAGGGGAGCGTTTCGCCCCCGAGACGGGGTTCGTCAGTGCCGACCGGCGAGGGCGGAGCGGAGGCGCAGCGGAGATCGGCCGTGATTTCATGATCGGCGGCGAGCGCGTCGACGAACTCGAACTGAGCGCGTACGGGGCCAGGTACGAAGGACTCGAGGGCGGCAACGAATACTGGTACGCGGGCAGCGTGCTTTCGACTATCTTCACCAACAGGCTCAACTTCATCGTGCGTGGCGAGCGCGCGCACAACGAGGTCGACTATCCTGAGTACCCCGAGTCGACCACCGGCGTGGTTCAGCTCACCACCAACCTGGGCGGGTGGAGCGGCTACGTCGTTAGCGCCACCCTGGGCGACTACCACAACTCCACCTACTATCGCGGGGCGGTCGTGGCCTGCTTGCAGCCATATGAGCGACTGACGGTCGACGCTCGCGCCACCGGCGTGGCGCTGCGCGACTACGAGGACCTCGACTGGACGGTCGAGAGGCTGCGCGTCGACTGGATGCTGTCGAGGGCGAGCTTCGTGAGGCTGATCGCCCAGGGGGCTCAGGTCAGGGTCGGTGTCTCGGAGGGAGACGCGCGCTCCGAGCAGTACGACCTGAACCTTCTCTATGGTTGGGAGTTCAGTCCAGGCAGCATGTTCTACCTCGCGTACAACCAGACGCTCGACCGACGCCATGGGCGCGACGAGTACCGCGACCCGGTCGTCGTGGCGAAGGTCTCCTACCTGTTCAACATCTGATTGAGGCCGCGCCGGTCTCTGCGGCCTCAGCACTCAAGCAACGCAGTACGCGGCGGCGGCCCGGGGTGGTCGCCGCTGCCCCCTCCGGCATCACGCATCCAGAAACCGGTATCATCGCGTCCCGCGGTGTGCTATGAGACTTGTGAGGTAAATGCGGGTCCTCCAGTCGCACGGCAGGGCCGGACGCATCGACGCGCGCCGGTCCGGCCGGCAGACGTCGGTCCGGAGGTCGGATGGGTTCCCCAACGAAGCGACGCTACATCGGATTTGCGGAGGCCGTGTCAATAGGCGTCGGCGGAATGATCGGCGCCGGGATCTTCTCGATACTGGGCGTCGCCGGCCAGACCGCCGGCACGGGCGTCTGGCTCTCCTTCATAATCGCGGGCTTCGTCGCGCTCCTGTGTACGTATTCGTTTGCCCGGCTCGGCGCGACCTTCCCGTCGGCCGGCGGGCCGGTGGAGTTCCTCGTCCAGGGCTTGGGTGGCGGCATCGCGAGCGGGGGCCTCAATCTCCTCCTTTGGGTAGGCTATGTCTTCGGTCTCGCGCTCTACGCGAGAGCGTTCGGAGGATACGCCGCCACGTTCTTCCCTCACGCGTCGTCCGCCCTGCTCACACGCCTGCTGGGCACAGGCATCATACTCGTCTTCACGGCAGTCAACTTCATAGGCGCGAAGGCGGTCGGACGGTCGGAACTCATAATAGTAGCGATCAAGGTAGGCATACTGGTCGTCTTCGCCGGGGCGGGGCTCTTCTTCGCGTCGAAGGCCACGTTCGCTCCCAGTGCTTGGCCATCGTTCCCGACCATCATGCTGGGCTCGGGCGTGGTGTTCCTCGCGTATGAGGGGTTCGGCCTCATCACCAACGCCGCGGAGGACATGGCGTCGCCTTCCACGATGCTCCCGCGAGCCCTGTACACGGCCGTGGCCATCACCATCGTCATCTACGTGGCCGTGTCTCTGGCCGTGATAGGCAATCTTTCCATTCCCAAGATCATCGCTGCCAAGGACTACGCGCTGGCGGCGGCCGCTAAGCCGTTCCTCGGCAACTTCGGATTCAGACTCATCACGATAGCGGCGCTCTTCTCGACGTCGTCCGCCATAAACGCGACGCTGTACGGAGGCGCCAACGTAAGCTACACGATCGCCAGGGACGGGGAGCTTCCGAAGTTCTTCGAGCGCAAGGTCTGGGGGCGAGGGAGCGAGGGGCTCATCATAACAACGGCGCTCGTCATCCTTTTCGCGAACGGTTTCGGTCTCGAGGGCATCGCAATGATGGGGAGCGCGTCATTCCTCGTCATCTACGCTGCAGTCAATATCTCGCACCTCAGGCTGTTGGACAAGACGGGTGCTGCGAAGGGCGTGATCTGGGCCTCCATCGTCGGGTGCTTCATCTTCTTCGGGATATTGATCAGGCACCTGATGATGAACAACGTCGTGGTCCTGTGGACGCTGGTCGGTGTGCTCGCGATGTGCTTCGTCGCCGAGTCAGTGTACCGGCGCATCACGGGCAGGTCGCTGGCGGCGAGGAGTCCGTCCGAAGGCGGCGCATTGGCCGCGGGCAAGACCGGGAGCAAGACCGGGAGCAAGAACCAGGAGAGGATATAACCAGGGTGAGACCAAGCCCGCGAGCGACGCGCGCGACGTAAAGAGCGGGAGCGCGGTCGACGGCAAGGGCGGCCCCGGCGAGGCCAAGGAGGCTTCGCTCGAGCAGCTCAAGGCCGAGCTGAATCCGAACCTCGAGGGGCTCACTTCCGACGAGGTGCGAGTCCGTCAGGAGAAGTACGGACCCAACGAACTCCAGGAGAAGAAGCAGAATCCCGTCCTCAAATTCCTGTCGTACCTCTGGGGACCGATCCCCTGGATGATCGAGATCGCGATCGTCCTGTCGGCGGTGGTCAAGCACTGGTCGGACTTCTTCGTCATCATGGTCTTGTTGTTCGCGAACGCGATCGTGGGTTTCTGGGAGGAGTTCCAGGCCGGCAACACGATCGAGGCCCTCAAGAAGAAGCTGGC
>CAYNQF010000044.1:0-2046 GCA_964399265.1 uncultured bacterium
GATCGATCCGGACGAGACAGGCCCGAACGGCGAGACGCTCTGGGAGATCGTCGAGTGGTACGACATGCAGCCGCCGGAGTCGCAGGAGCGCGTCCGGACGGGCAGCTGGACTCTGATCAAGTCGATCTTCAGATAAGGACTGGAGGCGGTATACATGTACTACAGCAGGAGCAGGCGGCAGTGGAACGCTCCGGTTGCCGGAAACCAGGGATCGGGCGCGGCGGACTTCAGGACTGCAGGCAGAGGGAGCCGACGAGGATGGTGGCCTTGGGCGGTGTTTGCAGCCGCGGTTGCAGTTCTGGTAGCGGCCGGGTGCTCGAACACCAGTGTCTCGCCGGACGCCGGGCAGGTGGAGGAGGATCCATACCCCCTACGCACGGGCCCGTCCAACGTCCTGCAGAAGCTGAACGAGGCCTATGTCGCGATGGATGTGGAGGCGTACCTCGACTGCCTCGCGGAGGACTTCGAGTTCGTACTCGACCCAGGCGACGTCAATGACCCCGGGAACGACCTGCCGCCGTCGTGGGGCAAGCAGGCGGAGCGGGACATCCACGAGAGGATGTTCTCCGACACGACGAACGTGGACCGCATCGACCTCGCGCTCACCGATATTTCGATCGACTACGACCAGGGAGCGGACCCCAGCGACCCGGCTGACGACCGGCTCACATACCTGGAGCAGCCGGACCTGCGTGTGGTGATCGGCTACTGGACCTACATAACGTCCCATGAACAGGAGTTCGTGTTCATGGTCGACCCCGACACGACCGGACCGAACGGCGAGGCGCTGTGGGAGATCGTCGAGTGGCACGAGATCGACGAGCGGAGCTGTCTCGAGGACTCGAGCTGGGGCAGCATCAAGGCGCTGTACAGGTAGCTCGCGGCGGAAGGAAGTGAGGGTCGCTCCAGACCTTCCTCTTCTTGCCACCGGCAGCGCTCCAAGCTATGATGGGCGGCGTCGTTCAGGCGCCGCCCTCGCTTTGGGCACGGACCGTTTCCCTTCTCCCGGAGAGCCCAGGTGCAGCACGACGACATGCAGTATCAGCGCCAACCTGGACCGGCGGGCCACAGCGACCCGCCGCAGGGCGCGGATCCACCAGCACAGGTCGCGTATCCGACGAGCGCCCCGGTAACGGGGATTCATCCCTTCCTGAAGGTGCTCTTCTACCTCGTCGGCTACTTCGTCGTGGGCGTCTTCCTGTCGCTCCTGTTCGCCGTCGGCGCGGGCATCGTCTTCGGAACGGGGCTGCTCGAGCCCCCCGCGTTCCTGAACTCGCTCTCCTCGCTGCAGGCGAGCCCGATGGACATCGAGCAGATCCTGGCCGCGCTCGAGCCATACCTGCTGCCGCTGGTCATCATCACCGGGCTGTACACGATCGCCTACACGTGGGCGTTCATCCACATCGTGGACAGGAAGCGGCTGCGCACGCTCGGGCTCTACATGCGGCCGGGCTGGTCTCTCGACTTCCTGAAGGGAAGCGGACTCGCAATCCTGATCCTGGGTGTGATCTTCGCGTTCTCGCTCTTCATGGGTTCGATCAGCGTCGAGGGCCTGGCAAGACCTGCGCCCGAGGGAACGAGCGTGCCGGCGTATCTGCTGGGCGCGATCGTGGCGTTTCTCGTGGTTGGTTTCTACGAGGAGCTGATGTTCCGCGGGTACGTCCTTCAGAGACTGAACGAGGGCACCGGCCGCGTCGTGGCGATCATCGTGTCGTCTCTGCTCTTCGCCCTCATGCACGGGGCCAACCCGGGCGCCGACGCGTTCGGCATCTTCAACACGACCATCATCGCGGTCATCCTGTCGGTGCTCTACTTCAGGACCGGGTCGCTCTGGATGCCGGTCGGCTTCCACTTCGCGTGGAACTTCTTCCTGGGATACGTCTACTCGCTCCCGGTGAGCGGCCTCCCGATCTACGGCGTCCTTGACGTGAGGGAGGTCGACTCCGCTTCGCGCCTCACCGGCGGCAGCTACGGACCGGAGGCGGGACTCGCCTGCACCATCGCCCTCGCGCTGTGGGGCGCATGGCTCATCTGGAAGAGGACCGG
>CAYNQF010000044.1:2146-20059 GCA_964399265.1 uncultured bacterium
CTCCACGATCCCAACGATGCCCGCGCAGTCGGTGGCGGCCGCCAGCGTCCGGATGTAATCCGCGTCCTCGGGACCATCCCCCGTGAGGCTGATCAGCGTGGCGTCGCCGGCCATGATGTACATCGTCGAGTCGTCCTCGAACTGCTCCAACGCGTCGAACCCACAGGCCGTGACCTTCTTCATCCCCGACTGTGTGCCCATCTGGGCCAGCATCGGATTGGTCATGAGCATCTTGAGCGTCATGAGCATCGGGGAGTTGGCGGCGATCTCGAAGTCAATGGACGAGCCTGACGGCGTGTAGTAGGTCCTGTCCACGACGAGGCCTGCCACGAACCCCATCCCCAGCGCGGCCGAGTCGAGTCCCTCGGGGTCGTCGGCGGTCCATCCCGTTGGCGGGTCGGGCATGGCTGCGATCAGGAGATCTATGAGCTTCTGGTTCACACCCGCGAGCGCGGTCTGAAGGTGCTCGCTCGCGGCCTTGTAGTCCTGGCTGGAATAGGCGCTCTGAGCCTTCGCGATAGCGTCGGTCACCTCGTCGGCGTGGCAGATGCCCGCGACGAGCAGGACCGCGGCAATGACAAGCGCTGCCCTCTTCATGCTCCCTCCTATCGAGCGCCCACGAGGACGCTCCGCGTTCTGGGCCCGTCGAACTCACAGAAGAAGATCCCCTGCCACGTCCCCAGGACCAACCTCCCGCCCTCGACCAGCAAGGTCTCGGAGCACCCGACGAGCGACGACTTCACGTGCCCGTCCGAGTTACCCTCCGCGTGGCGGTAGTTCCCCGACCGCGGCACCATCTCGTCCAGCTTGGACACGATGTCGCGCGCGACGTCGGGGTCGGCCGACTCGTTGATCGTGACGGCCGCGGTGGTGTGCGGCACGTAGACGACCACCACGCCGTCCGCCACGCCCATCTCCCCGACTGCCGCCTGCACCTTCGCGGTGATGTCGACGAGTTCGGTCCTGGAGCGGGTTCTTACGCTGAAGCTGGTCTGCATGTCTTGCATCCCAATAATGAAGGGTATTGAATGGCCGCCTGGAGCCTACGAGACGGCCCACAATGTGTCAAGGCGAAGCGGGCCCGTTGGGGCACGGGAAGGAACGAAGGAGTGAGGATCAGAGCAGAGATGGAGGGCATACACTGCGCCTCCTGCGTCAAACGCGTAGAGACGGAAGTGCAGAAGATACCGGGCGTGACCTCGGCGTCGGTCAACCTCGCCACGGCCGTTCTGACCGTCGAGACCGACAGTGATTCCGTGACGCTGGACGACATAGCGGCCGCGGCGGCAAGGGCCGGCGACTACACGGTGAAGCGTCCGGACGAGGGAAGTGCGACCGCGGAAGAGGAAGAGCCCGGCGGTATCGGCGGCGGCCGTCCCATGGAACACGCACCAGGCGTGACGGGCGGCCGCCGCACGATCGATGTGCCGCGAACGGCTCGTCCGGCGGCCAGAGTGTCGCCCTCGACGCGCCTCTCCATAGCGGCCGCGCTCACGGTGGTCATCTTCGTGGGGAGCATGCCGGGCCTCTTCCCGTTCGTACGCGCCGTCCCTGCGCTGCCGAGGCACATCGCGCTGCTGCTCATGACGTTGCCGGTCATGTTCTGGTGCGGCCTGCAGTTCTTCCGCGGAGCGTGGGCCGTCGGGAAGCACGGCGCCGCAGACATGAACACGCTCGTGACCGTGGGCACGTCCGCGGCGTTCGCCTACAGCGTTGTAGCGACATTCGCTCCCGGCATCTTCGCCGGAGCCGGTCGGGACGTGCACGTCTACTACGACACGAGCGCGATGATAGTGACGCTGATCCTGCTCGGGCGGTTCCTCGAGGACCGGGCCAAGCGGAGGGCATCGCAGGCGATCAGACGGCTCGCCGACCTCGCGCCGACGCGCGCGAGAGCGCTGCGCGACGGGGTCGAGGTGGAGGTCCCGGTCGAGAGGCTCGTGCCGGGTGATGCATTGCTGGTCCGTCCCGGTGAGAAGGTGCCCGTCGACGGAGTCGTGACCGGCGGTTCGTCGTCCGTGGACGAGTCGATGATCACCGGCGAGAGCCTTCCGGTCGACAAGGGCCCCGGCGACGAGGTCGTGGGGGCAACACTGAACACGACCGGCAGCTTCGAGATGCGCGCGACGAGGACGGGCGCCGATACGGTGCTGGCGAGCATCTCGAAGATGGTGGAGGACGCTCAGGGCAGCAAGGCTCCCATCCAGAGGCTCGCGGACAGTGTGGCGGCCGTGTTCGTGCCGGTCGTCATGCTCATCGCCCTTGCGACGTTCCTCGTCTGGAGGTTCGCGGGTCCTGAGCCCTCGACGACGCAGGCGATCCTCCGGTTCGTCGCCGTACTCATCGTCGCGTGTCCGTGTGCGATGGGCCTCGCGACGCCCACGGCCATCATGGTCGGAACCGGCCGTGGCGCCGAGATGGGGATACTCGTGAAGGGCGGCGAGGTGCTCGAACTCGCCCACAAGCTCACTACGGTCGTCATCGACAAGACGGGAACACTGACCCGGGGCGAGATGTCGGTCACGGAGACCGAACCCGCGGAGAACGTGAGCGCCGATGAGCTGCTCGCGGTCGCGGCCGCGGCTGAGAGGGGCTCGGAGCACCCGGTCGCGCGCGCGATCGTGCGGGAAGCCGACTCGAGAGGCCTGAGCCTCGCGGAGGCAAGCGGCTTCAGGGCGACGCCGGGCATGGGCGTTGAGGCCGTGGTCGGAGGTTCCAGTGTGAGCGTGGGCACATCGGCGCACACCGGCGACTCGGGCGGTCCCGTCGAGCAGCGCATCGCATCGAGAGGTCACACGCCGCTTCTGGTATCCAGGGACGGGAGGTTCCTCGGCGCCATCGGCGTGGCGGACACGCTCCGGCCCGAGTCCGCCGAGGCGGTGGCCGCGCTCAGGGCCATGGGGATGCGGGTCGTCATGCTGACGGGCGACCGTCGCGCGGTCGCGGAGGCCATCGGACGCGAGGTGGGTGTCGACGAGGTCGTGGCCGAGGTATTGCCGGGAGACAAGGCCGCAGCCGTGGCCGCGCTTCAGCACGAGGGAGAACTCGTCGGGATGGTCGGCGACGGCATCAACGACGCACCGGCCCTGGCGCAGGCCGATGTCGGCATAGCGATCGGCACCGGCACCGACGTGGCCATGGAGGCCTCCGACATCACCCTCATGCGGGCGGACCTCCGATCGGTCGTCGATGCCATCAAGCTCTCGCGCAGAACGATAAGCACGATAAGACAGAACCTGTTCTGGGCCTTCTTCTACAACACCGTCAGCATCCCGATAGCGGCGGGCGTGCTCTACCCCGCGTTCGGCATCCTGCTCCGCCCCGTCTACGCGGCGGCCGCGATGGCCTTCTCGTCGGTCTCGGTCGTCACGAACTCACTGCGTCTGCGCAGGAGCAGGCTCTGAACGCGCTGCATCCGGCTCTGGGGGACATCGAGTCCCAAGGTGTGCGCCGAGCCGCAAGGCGGACATCGAGCCTCGGGGTCGACGTTCGAGCCCAGGGTGGATTGGACCCGGCCGGACCCCCCACACACGCCTGACAGGCCAAATCCCGTTGACTACCTTCCCTGACGCGAATATACATGTGGAGAGACGCACACCAACGCGGCGAAGGGCCGGGCCGCGGGCGGTTCCCCGTCCCCGAAGGGAGAGCTAAGATGATCTACCTGCTCGTCGTGATCGTGGCCATAATCATATGGCTCATAAGCATGTACAACCGGCTGGTCGTTCTCAGGAACAGGATCGAGAACGCCTGGTCGCAGATAGACGTCCAGCTCAAGCGCAGGACCGACCTCATCCCCAATCTCGTGGAGACCGTCAAGGGATATGCGGCACACGAGAAGGGAGTCTTCCTGAAGGTCACGGAGGCGCGCTCCGCGCTCATGAACGCGAAGGGCGTCAAGGAACAGGGCGAGGCCAACAACATGCTGACCGGTGCACTGAAGACCCTGTTCGCAGTCGCCGAGAACTACCCGGAACTCAAGGCGAACCAGAACTTCATGCAGCTGCAGGAAGAGCTCTCGGGGACCGAGAGCAAGATCGCGTACGCCCGCCAGTTCTACAACGACACCGTGCTCAAGTACGACAACATGCGCGAGAAGTTCCCCTCGAACATCGTCGCCAACATGTTCGGCTTTAAGGAGCGCGAGTACTTCGCCGTCGGCGAGGCGGAGAGAGAACCGGTGAAGGTGCAGTTCTAGGGAGAGCCACGGGGCTCCGACTCGGAGGCACGGGATGGTCGTATTCAAGATCATTGTGTCGCTCTTGTACCTGTACGCGGGTCTGGCCCTGCTCCTGGGCCGCAGGAAGTTCGAGGCCGATGGCAAGCCGCCGAACCTGCTGATACCGGCCGCGCTGCTACTGCTGGCGGCCGTGACGACCCCGTTCATTCACTGACCGAGCGCGGCGGGACCGTCTCCGCTTCCCCGGTGGACGCGCGCGATGCACGGGCGCTCGGGGATGGAGTTCCCGTCGGAGAACGATATGTGGGAGCACATAACCAGCAACAAGATCAAGTCGATCTCCCTCGTGGTGTTCTTCGTCGCGTTCGTCGTCGTTCTCGGTTGGATCTTCGGAAGGACCACGGTGTGGGGGCCGGCGGCCCCCATCGTGGCGGCGATCATCGCGGGCGGGCTCGCTTTCGCCAGCTACTACAAGAGCGACAGCATGGTCCTCGCCATCTCCCACGCGAGGCCGGCGCCGAAGGACGAGTACCCGTTCCTGCACAACACGGTCGAGGGTCTGGCGATAGCCGCGGGCATGCCCAAGCCCGCGGTCTACGTCATTGACGACCCGGCGCCCAATGCCTTTGCGACCGGGAGGAATCCCGAACACGCGGCGATAGCCGTTACCACCGGGCTTCTCCAGAAGCTGAACCGGGTGGAACTCGAGGGCGTCATCGGCCACGAGATGTCACACATAGCGGAGTACGATACGCTGCTCATGACCCTGACGGCCGTGATGGTCGGAACGGTCGCGCTCGTGAGCGACTGGATGTTCCGCAGCTTTCTGTGGGGCGGCGGAAGGAGACGAAGGAACGTCCAGGGAGGAGGACAGGCCGGTGCCATCATACTGCTGGTCGGCCTCGTTCTGGCGATACTCTCCCCGCTGATCGCGCAACTCATCAAGCTCGCGATCTCGCGAAGGCGCGAGTATCTCGCCGACGCCAACTCAGCACGGCTCACGCGATATCCGGAGGGATTGGCGAGCGCGCTCGAGAAGATCGCCCTGGACCCCGCGCCGCTGCAGGCGGCCAACAAGGCCACGGCTCACCTCTTCATCGTGAACCCGCTCAAGGAACACGGCGGCGCGATGAACAGCCTATTCTCCACGCACCCGCCGGCCGAGAAGCGCATAGAGCTTCTGAGATCGATGTAGGCAACCGGCGGCGACGCGGGTGACCCGCAAGAAAGAAGGGATGTTCCCGTGAGGAACATCCCTTCTTCTTTGCGCAGGGGGCGCGCTTCGATCGATACAAGCCCTTGCTGAACTATCTATAAAGGCTCTTGATGGTGCCCCAGCTCGTAGTCTCGACGGGGCTCCAGATGTTGCACTCGGGGAGCGGTCCCGTGTAGTCACACACGAGGCAGTAGTCCCCCGCCTTGATGATGACGCCCTCGTAGTAGGTCTGGGACGGCATCGGGACCCCGTACGAGGTGAAGCAGAAGGTTCCTGAGCCGTCTGAGAGCGGCACGCAGTTGATCGTGCCGCCCGTGTTCTCGTAGGCGATGTGCAGCGTCGGCAGCCAGCAGTCCTCCTCCTCGTACCTGACCTCCCCCACCCACTCGATCTGCTGGACCGGTGCGCCCTGAACGTTCATGCAGCCCGCGGCGGCTTCCGACACGCCACCCGTCGGAACGATGTAGCTCGCCTGGAACGGGTTGTCAGGATTGTAGAAGCCGCAGTCGTCGAGACTCGGAAGCGCCAGGTCGACGCGGTCCGGAATCGCAAACCCCATGAAACCCCAGGTGACGGTGATGCAGTACTCGAAGCGGCCGCCGCCTATGTCCTGCGCCTGGCCAACGGCGTTGCAGGTGATCGCGGCACCGGCTGGGGGCACGAACGCCGCCCCGAGCAGCACCGCCGTCGCGATCAGGACAGCTGCTTTTGCGCGCACCATGTGAACCTCGATTCGCTTGCGTGAAGTGGAGGACCGAACATACCTACCCAACTGACAGGTGATTCTATCACAGGACATAGTCCTAGTCAAGAAGCACAGGATGTGCCAATCCCTCTTAGCGCTCCCCGGAGGAGGCCTCGAACGCAAGGATGCCCTTGAATTGGGCCATCTTGGGAGACAGCGGGTCGGGCTAGCGGACGTCTGCGCGCCTCAGCCAGGACCTGAGCGAGCGAAGCGTGCGCGCATTGAGCACGTCGGCCCTGCGGAGCCAGCCGCGCCTCGCGGTGTGCACTCCCAACTCCATCGAGTCAAGGTCGTCAGGCCGGTGGGAGTCCGTGGAGATGACGATGCCGACCCCCAGGTCGCGCGCCCTGCGCGCGTTGGTGTCGTTGAGGTCGAGCCGTTCGTGGTAGGCGTTGATCTCGAGAGCGGTCCCCGACTCGGCGGCAGCGTTCATCACGCGCTCGAGGTCGACCGCGTACGGCTCGCGGCTCCCGAGAAGGCGTCCGGTGGGGTGCCCGATGATGTCGACGTTCGGATTCGCGATCGCGGAGAGGATGCGTCCGGTGATCTGGTCGCTGCTCTGCGCGAACCCACTGTGTATCGATGCGACCACAACGTCGAGCCGTTCCAGGAGTTCGTCAGGGAAGTCGACGTTCCCGTCGGACAGGATGTCGACCTCTGTCCCCTTCAGGACCGTGAAGTTCCTGAGCCGCGCATTCAGCGCGTCGACCTCCTCCATCTGCCGCTCGAGGCGCTCGATGGCGAGCCCATGCGCGATCCCGAGTGACTTCGAGTGGTCGTTGATGGACATGTACCGGTAGCCCCTGCGTCGACACGCGAGAGCCATATCCTCGATCGTCGCGTGGCCGTCGCTCCAGTCCGAGTGGACGTGGAGATCGCCGCAGACGTCGCCGAGTTCGATCAGGTCCGGCAGCTCGTCCTTCATCGCCGCCTCGATCTCTCCCCTGTCCTCACGCAGCTCCGGCGGGACGTATGACAGCCCGAGCCTCGAGTAGACCGCTTCCTCTGTCCTGGAGGCGACTGCCCTCTCTCCCTTGAGCAGCGCGTACTCGTTGAGCTTCAACCCGGCGTCGATCGCGAGCCCGCGCAGCCTCACGTTGTGGTCTGCGGACCCCGTGAAGTAGACGAGCGCCGCCCCCCACGACGCGGGCTCCACAACGCGAAGGTCGACCTGCAGAGCGCCGGACACACGGACGCTGGCCTTCGTCGACCCGGCCGCCAGGACCTCCTCCACGTGCTCCAGATGAGTGAACGCCTCGATGACGCGGTCGGGACTCGTGGACGCGACGAGGACGTCGATGTCGCCGATCGTCTCGCGGTAGCGCCTCACCGATCCGGCCAACTCGATCCGCTTGACCTCCCTCATGCGGCCGAGTTCCTCGACGATTCTCCTCCCGATGGGGAGCACGACACCGAGTGTCAGTCTGCCGGAACGCGACTCGTAGGCCGTGACGCCGGCGCGGATATTCTCGACCTTCTTCTTCCCCATGCCGGGCAGTTCGAGGATCTTGTCGCCCCTGAGCGCGCGCTTGAGCTTGGAGAGAGACCTAACGTTCAGCTTCGTCCACAGAAGACCGATGGTCTTCGGGCCGAGCCCAGGCACCTCGAGCAGTTCGATGAGGCCCTTCGGAATGCTCTTGCGCTCGTCCTCGAGAGCCGACATCTTCCCGGTCTCGAGGTACTCCTCGATGAGCGTGGCTGTCCCCTCGCCGATCCCGGGTATCTCACGGACCGCGCCCGAAGAGGACAGCTCGGCGATGTCGGCGCTCAGGCCTTCCACTATGCGGGACGCCCGCCTGTACGCGTTCACGCGGAACGCGTTAGCTCCCTTGATCTCGAGCACGTCGGCCAACGTCTGGAACGCCGCGGATATCTCTTCGTTCTTCATGACGTTCAAACCCTCGCTCGGTCCCGGTCTTCCTCAACGTGGCGCCGGTCGCGTGCTCCTCAGCGCTCCGCCGGCCCGGACGTCTCTCAGCCCTTTATCACGCCCAGCGGTCTGAGCCTCGCCACGCGGCGCGCGATCCCGGCCCTCTCGGTGACGCCCACCACGTCGGCCACGTCCTTGTAGGCCTCCGGCATCTCCTCCGCCAGCGTGCCCTTCCCGGTCGCCATGACCACCACTCCCCTCCGGGATAGCTCCTCTGCTATCCGGCGCCCGTGCGCCGCCTTCCTGGCCTTGTTGCGGGACATCACGCGGCCGGCGCCGTGACACGAACTCCCGAACGTGTCGGAGAGCGCACGCTCCGTGCCCACACAGACGTACGAACTCCGTCCCATGTCGCCCGGGACGAGCACGGGTTGTCCGACGCCGCGGTAGACGGACGGGACGTCGGGATGGCCCGCGGGAAACGCGCGGGTGGCGCCCTTCCTGTGAACGCAGAGGCGCTTTCTCTCTCCGTTCACGTCGTGCGTCTCGATCTTGGCGATGTTGTGGCAGACGTCGTAGACGAGCCTTAGACCGAGGGACTCCTCGCTCCCGCCCATGACGCGCGCCACCGACCTGAACGAGAGCGCCATCATGACCTGTCTGTTCGCCCAGGCGTAGTTGGCCGCGCACGCCATCGCAGCCAGGTAGTCGCGTCCCTCTGTCGACTCGACGGGAGCACACGCGAGCTGCCTGTCGGGAAGAACGATCCCGTACTTCGACACGGCGCCCTGCATCACATCGAGGTAGTCGTCGCACACCTGATAGCCGAGGCCGCGAGAGCCCGAGTGTATGAGCAGCGTAACGCGCCCCTCCTCGAGGCCGAACGTGCGGGCGGCCGCGGCGTCGAAGACCTCGTCGACGACACCGACCTCCATGAAGTGGTTGCCCGAACCGAGAGTCCCGACCTGGTCGAGCCCGCGCTCGACCGCGCGCTTGCCGACCTTCGAGGCGTCCGCGGTGGCCAGACGACCGCCCTCCTCGGTCCGCTCGAGGTCCTCCGGCTTCCCGTACCCTCGCTCGACCGACCAGGCGGCGCCACGCTGCAGGACCGACGCGAGTTCGTTGCGCGAGAGCTTTCCGATCGCGCCCGACGACCCGAGTCCGCACGGCACGTCTCTGAAGAGCGCGCCGACCACGTCGGTGAGACGCGGCATTACTTCGCCAGCGTCCATCGATGAGGCGACGAGCCTGACCCCGCAGTTGATGTCGTACCCGACACCCCCGGGAGAGATCACTCCGCCACTCGACGGGTCGGTCGCCGCCACTCCTCCGATGGGAAACCCGTAGCCCCAGTGGATGTCGGGCATGGCAAGGGACGCGCCGACGATGCCCGGAAGGTGTGCGACGTTCGCGACCTGGTCGACGGCGTTCTCCCGCCTGATGTGCGCCATGAGCCTGTCGTCCGCGTAGATCCTGCCCACGACGCGCATGCCGCCCTCACGCGGGATCTCCCACACGCACTCCGAGACCTGCTTCATGCTGTGTTGTGCAGATGGCATTGCCGAACCTACGTGTCGAAGATGACGCGGACCACCCAATGGTCGCCCTGCCGCCGGAGGACGAGGTCGTGATAGGTAGGCGCCTTGAGCTCGACGGCGACGCCGTGCCGCTCGGGGTCGAAGGTCTCGCCGGACGCCAGCGCCCGGAGCCGTCCGTCATCCATCTCGACGACGGAGAACTCGCAGAGCAGCACGCGCCTGCTCTCGTAGATGTAAAGAAGCTCCGCCAGCCAGCGCACGAGCAGGGCCTCGCGGTCGCCGGCGCGCGCCTCGACGTCGACCGGGAAGGTCTCCACGGCCTGCACTGAGTCGAGCGGGCAGATGAGATCGAACATTGCCGCCGCCGCGCTCTCAAAGGCGGCGTGGAGAGTGGGCGCCGTCAGCTCGATGCCGCTGTCGGCCGTGTGGTCCAGTTCCTTGTAGTCGGGGCGAGCGCCCAATGCTCCTCCGGCCCGCGCCGCGGGACACGACCCTGGGACCTACATCGGCAGAGCGGGCAGAGCACGCCTGCTATCCGGCGCCTCCGCCTCCTCCACCGCCTCCCCCCCCACCTCCACCGGTCCCGCCGCCTCCGGTTCCGCTCGCGCTGCTCATCGCGCTGCCGGCGACGGCCACCATGCTCGACAGACCTTCGGACAGCCCGGATATGCTGCCGCCGAGTCCCTCGCCCATCCTGCCGGCGGCTCCTGCATACCAGCCCGCCGCGAATGCCCTGCCGGCCGACGCCTCGAGCTGCGGGATCATGGGCTCGAGCTGTTCGAGCACCTGCTTGGCCACGCCCAGGGTCACGGCGTAAACGAGGAAGCGCTCCCAGAGTATGATAGACATGGGAGGCGCCTCATCGAGAGAGGAGAAGTGCACGAGGTACTTCCTGAGCGCCTGCCATTTCTTGAACTCCTCCGCCGCCTCCGCGCTCCTTCGCTTAATGAGCTGCGAGAGACCGATCACGACGATTCCCGTCACCAGCGGTACGATCCCGAGCAGCTGCTGCGTCGAGACGGTGATGATGAAACCCAGCGCCGTCGTGAGGCCTCCCACGGCCGTCACGACGAAGGCCATCGTCGTGCTCTTCTTCTCGAGCAGTCCCTCCGACTCGGCCGCCTTGACGACCTTCTTCTTCCACTTCGTGAACCATGAGTGGAACTTCTGCGAGTTCTTCTGCGCGTCCTTCTTGAACTCGTAGAGAGAGAGGCTGTTGCCGCGGGCGCTGCTCGCCGAGAAGAGGAACGCGAGAAGGCTGCGCTCGTAGCGGGAGAGTTCGGCCGTGTCCTTGTCCGTCCTGTCGATGATGTAGTCATACTCCGGCAGGCCGCCCAGCTTCTCGAAGAGTCCCCTGTCCTCGTGCTTGACCTCGCGGATCTTGAAGTACCCGCGGCGAGCCATGTCCATGATCGTGGCGACCATGTCGCCGGCGCCCACGACTCCGGAGTTGTAGAGGTAGCCGACGACCGCGGGCGGCCTCTCGGACGGCGGCTCGCGGAAGTAGTCGCCGGCGAACTGGACCGAGTGCTCCTTACCGAAGCGCCTGAACACGAGGAACCAGACTAGGAGCGCGGCGACCGCGACCACGATCGCGACCACTCCGGCAGTCTTCTGCGCGGCCGTCCTGAGAGCCAGGCTGCGCTGCGCCTGGAGGCGCCTCTCGTTGGCGTCCTCGACCCACTTGCTCTCCTCGGCGAATGCCTTGTCCCATATGGCGCCCGACGCGCGCGTCCGGGCGTCGGGAACGAGGTCCGGCGGGAAGAGGATCCGCATCTCCACGAACTGCCCCGGCGGGAGGTTGTCGGCCTCGAAGGTGATGGTCTGCGCGTCGACTATGTCGTACCTGCTCGTGAGCGTCGTGTGGAGCCAGGCCCGCACCTTGTCCTTGTCGGCGCCGGGCGGAAGGTGGATGGTCCCGGTGACCCTTCTGGTAGGGACGTCCCAGGCGTCGCCCACGAACTTCCAGTAGAGCTGCGCGTAGTCGTCGTAGACGGCTACGGCGTCGTCGACCCTGTAGGAAATGTCAAACGTGCGGCTCTCGTCGTCGGCGCGGTAGAACCACTTGGCGTAAACGTACGCTCCCTCGTAGTTGTACGACACCCAGTAGTCCCCGGGCGGGCGGTCCTCGTCTATCTCCTGCCTGGGACGCTCCGTGAAAGGCTCGCCGGCCTCCCCGATGCGGAAGTCGCTGATCTCGACACGCGATCCTCCGACGGTCCTCAACTTCTCGACCTTGTAGTATGCGAAGGTGAAACTGCCGTCGAAGGCGAAGGTCCGCTGCTCCCCGAAGTCGAAGCCACCGTCGGGACGGACGACGACGTCGATCTTGACGTCGCTTACCACGTAGTCCTTGGAGAATGCCGGAGCGGTCAGGACCGCAAGCACGATGACGATAGCAAACGCACGAATCACACCGCGCATGACTGCCTCCATCATGTCGAGACGGCGACGCCGAGCCTGCGCCGCAGCGCCGGGACCCGGACTAGGCTACTCCCGGCCCGCGCGCAGCGCCGGGACCCGGACTAGGCCGAGATCGAAACGTCGCGCATCAGCAGATACGGATACCTGTGGCTGCCCACGAACCCGAACTGGCCCACCCTCTCCACGTCGCTGGAGACGGCGATCACGTTGTCGCGCAGCAGCTTGTAGATGTTGCCCGCGACCATCGTGTCCTTGACCCTTCCTCTGATCTTGCCGCCCTCGACCTTGAACCCCAGAGAGATGTTCCCCGAGAAGTCGCCGGCTATCAGATTGCTCATCAGGATGCCCATGATACGGTCGACCACCACTCCGTTCGTGACGCCGGCCAGAAGCTCCTCGTGCGTCGCGTCGCCGCCGGCCATCTCCCAGTTGGTGATCTCCGGCGCCGGCATCTTGCCCAGGTCCTTGCTCATCACCAGTCGCTTCGCCCTGGCCGCATTGCCGGTGAGCGGAAGCGCAAGCTTAGTGGCGGTCCTGAGGTCGGTGAGGAAGTTCCTGAGAACTCCCTTCTCTATGACGGTCGTCCTCTGCATGGGAACGCCTTCATCGTCGAACGGCCCGGTCGCGTAGCCTCCCCTTGCCAGGCCGTCGTCGTAGATGGTCACACGCTCGTCGAAGACGCGTTCTCCCAGCTTGCCGGCGAGCGGCGAGATGCCCCGCTCCACGATGGACCCGCTAACGCCGTAGTGCAGGGTCAGGAAGATGTCGGCCACGGCTCTGGGCGTAAGCAGCACCGTCGTAGGGCCTCCGTCCACTGCCGCGTTCTTCCGCCCGTTCTTGATGTCGTCGATCACACGCGACACCAGCTTCTGTCCGTCGGGGTCGAGGGCCGACCCGCCGTAGTATCCTCCGCAGTCCAGCATGTTCGTACCCTCGATGAGCCTGCCGCTCACCGCGAACCTGTAGAGCGTGCGCTCGTACTCCGACTCGAGTCCGGACGAGGTGGCGACCGACACGGTCTGGACCTCGCGGATCGTCGCGCAGTCACACATCAGCTCGTGGTCGTACGCAAGCAGCCTGTCGATGGCGTCCTTCGGCCTGGCCATCATGTCGTCGACCTCCAGGCCCTTGACCATCTCGTCGCTCGTCGACACCTCAGGCATGTGGACGGGGCCCGCGAACTGGAAAGGGGCCGGGTCGCCGAACTCGGCCGTCGCCAGCGCCGCCTCGGCCAGAGCGTCCGGATCGTCGGTCCTCGTGCTGGTCGCGAAGCCCACCTTCCCGTCCTTGACTACCCGCAGTGCCGCCCCGCTCTCCTCGGTCCGCGACACGCCCTTGAGCTTGTTGGCCTCGAACTCGACCTCGGTACGGAGGCTCGTGAGACCGTAGACCTCGCAACTCGACGCTCCCTTCGCCCTGGCTCTCTCGATGATGGTCTTCACGCTACTCACCTCCGATGACTACGTTGCGGATCCTGACGTGCGGGCTGCCGTCGCTGACCGGAAGCGGGAACTGCCCGCCCTTGCCGCAGCCGCCCGGTCCGTCGCTGACCGACAGGTCATTGCCCAGCGCGTCGATGTTCTTCAGCGTTTCGAAGACGTTCCCGGTCAGCGTCGCGTCGCGGACCATCTCCGCGATCTTCCCGTCGCGAATCATGTAGGCGTTGGCCGACGAGAAGGTGAACATCTCGCCGTTGGTCTGACCGCCCAGGGCGGATATGCAGTAGACGCCAAGTTCGATGTCGGCGATCATATCCTCGAAGGTGGCATCGCCGGCCTCGATGATCGTGTTCCTCATCCTGGGTATCGGCGGGAAGCGATAGTCGAAGGACCGCGCGTTTCCGGTCGCTTTCTCCCCCATCTTACCGGCCGTCTCGCGCGAGTGCAGCCTGCCCGAGAGCTTCCCCTCGGTGATGAGATACGTCTTCTCCGTCTTCACTCCCTCGTCGTCGTAGACAAGGTACCCGCGCACGCCCTTGTCCAGTCCCGAGTCGTACACGTTGAGCATGGGCCTTCCGAACTCACGCCCGATAGTCATGATCTCTCGCAGTTTCCTGTCCTCGTAGACGTTGTCTCCCTCGGAGAGGTGCCCGAACGCCTCGTGGATGAAGACGCCGGCGAGCTTCGGGTCAAGCACCACCGTGTAGGCCCCACCCTTCACCTTGGGGGCGTCCAGCTTGGCGACGGCTATCGTCGCGGCCTTCGCCACTTCGTCCTCTAGTCCGAGCACGACTCCGTAGTCGTTGCTCGACCCGAAGGCCGCCGAGTACATCTGCGTGTCGCCGCCCCTCGAGGCGATCGGCGCGACGACACCGCCCAGGTCCATGCGCTCCTGGTAGACGAGCGCACCCTCGCTGTTGGCGTACCAGAATCTCCTGATGCGGTCGAAGTAGCGCGCGGTGGTGCTGACGACGAGGTCGTGGCTCCCGAGTGCCTGCTCGTTGTAGGCGCGGAGCATCTCGACTTTGTCGCTCAGGGAGACGTCCCTGGGGTCCTTCCTGAGGTCGAGCGCGACGTCGGCCCTGACCGGCTCGACCGGCGCCAGTTCGCTCTTGCCCGCGCCGACCATCTTCGCCTGCTCGACCGCGTGGCTCGCGAACTCGTCCATCCGGCCCAGGTTGTTGAACGAGGTGAATCCCCATCCGCCCTTGTGGAGCGCTCTCACGTTGCCGCCGAAGTCGGTCATCCGTCCCAAGTCCTCCAGACGGCTGCCGCTGAATGCGATGCGCGACTCCTCGGTCTCCTCTACGTGGGCCTCGATGTAGTCGCACGAGCCCTTGTGCTTGCGAATCAGTTCCTCGATGCGATTCTTCATCAGTGATCTCCATGCGTGGTCGAGAGACTCTGGTCCTCGGTGATGTGGATCTCGTGCCTCACCTCGGTCGCCTGAGACAGCGCCCGGCCCACCGTGCAGTACTTCTCCTCCGAGAGGCGGACGGCCCTCTCGACCTTGCGGGGGTCGAGCCCCTTCCCGCGAAACTCGTACACGACGAGTATGCCGTCGTATCCGGCCGGATAGCCCTTCTTCTTGTTGGAGGTCACCGTCAGATCGAGTCCCGTAACCTCTTCCCTCATCTTGAGGAGAATCTCGACCGAGTCTATGCCGGTGCAGCCCGCCAGGCCCATTAGAGGCAGTTCGGCAGGACGGAACCCGTCACCCTCGCCCCCCGCTCGACGCTTGCGTCCATCTTCATGACGCGGCCGCTCGAGTCCTTCCCCTCGAACTTGAACCCGCCCTTCCACGTGGCCTTGACCTCCATCATGGCGTTCCCCCTGTCGGTGATCGTACGATCCGCCGCCGGGCGGCGTCTCGAAGAGATGTCGAGTGTCGTCTGATGCCGCGCGCTACCAGTAGACGGGGACTCTGTAGTGCAGGCAGAGCGAGAACCCGATCATGCTCGAGTCGAGGCTGTCCTCCAGGTCGAACTCATCTGTGCCGATGTTGGCTCTCGTGTACCTCGACCAGACGTAGTCCGCGCGAATCCCGACGACCCAGCGGTTCGACACGACGTAGTCGAGCCCGACCGTGCCGTAGGCGCCGTAGCCCCAAAGTCGCTCGAAGTCGGTGAGACCTCCGTCCGGGTCGGTCCACTCGAGCGAAAGTCTAGCCCCGCCAAGGGCCAGGAACGGCTGCAGCTGCTTCTCATGCCTGAAGGTGTAGCGCATCCCGACGAAGTACTGGTCGATGTCCCATGTCCTGTCGTCGGGCGTCTTGTGGTTGGTCTGGGCCATGCGACCCTCGACCGCAAGCTTGTCCGAGAAACCGAGCATGAGCCCGAAGCCGAACCCGGCGCCGCTGCCCAGGTCGTACTCGCCGGAGTAGCCCTTGCCGACCGGCACCCCGAAGCGTGGCACCTCACCCCATATCTCGGCGCCGCCTCTTCCGTAGACGCCGGTCCTGAAGCGCGGTGCCGCGTCCTGCGCCCACACCGGCGCCGCGAGGGCAAGGAGCGCGGCCACGGTCACGAGCGCGAATGTCACGCGCCTATTCCAATTCGTCCGTCTCATCGTGTATCCAATCCCTGTAGCCTGAGGCCACGAGGTCCATCTCAAAACCCACGACTTCTGGGACCTCGTAAGGATGAGTGTCGCGCAGGAACGACTCGAGCCTGGGCGCCAGCGCCGCAGTGGTCTTGAAGACGCACAGCCACTCGCGCTCGGTCTCGACGCGCTCCTGCCACCAGTAGGTGCTCTCGATGGGGCCCAGCACCTGGCCGCAGGCGGCCAATCTGGACTCGACGACGCGCTTCACGAGCTCGTCTGCCCGTCCCCTGTCGTTCACTGTCGTCTGGACCTGGAAACAGGGCTTCGTCAAGAGAACACCTCCGTCACCTGCCACAAGCGACGACCGCCCCAAGCGCGGCCCCTCCCCCGGACCGTTCGTCCGCGACGAGACCGATGCTTCGGGGCGTGGTGTGACACTCCTCATCTATATGAATATGTACCGCAGGAGGAAGAGACCCGCAAGGACATAAACCAGCCAGTGCACTTCCCCGGCGCGCCCGGACAGCCCTTTGATCAGGGGATAGCTGATGAAGCCTATCGCGAGTCCGTTCGAAATGCTGAACGTGAGCGGCATTACGAGGAGCGTCAGGAACGCGGGGATGGCGTCCGAGAGGAAGACGATGCCCAGAGCCGTCTGCCAGGGCACCCCCATCTTCCCGCAGATGATGAAGCTGAAGTAGGCGTTCAGGCCCAACCCGGGCGCCATGGCGATCGGGTAGTTCGCGAGGAACGCCATCAGCAGGTACCGATGGCAGCCCCTATGCAGGTGGCCGCGACCACCGGATTGAAGTCCATGCCGGAACCGAAGGGAGCGCTCAGGATCTGCGGGTTGACGATGATGATGTACGCCATCGTCATGAACGTCGTGGCACCGCCGACGAGTTCGCTCCGCACGTTTGTGCCGTCCTCGCGCCCGGGGGCGCGCGGAGCCCCCGGGCCCGGGACCGGTCGCCCGTACGGGCACCGTCTGGCTATTCGTAGCGCAGAGCGTCGATGGGGTTCAGCATGGCAGCCTTGCGGGCCGGGTAGTACCCGAAGAACGTGCCGATGGCGGCCGAGAACCCGAAGGCGAGCAGGACGACCCCGGGATTGATGATGGTCGTCATGCCGACCGGGCCGTTCAGGATGGCGGCCACCGCGTAGGCGAGCCCGACGCCGATGGCGCCTCCGAAGAGGCTCAGCACGATCGACTCGGTCAGGAACTGGGTGAGCACGTCGGCCGACCGCGCGCCCACAGCGAGGCGTATGCCTATCTCGCGCGTCCGCTCCGTGACGGAGACCAGCATGATGTTCATGATGCCTATGCCGCCGACGATCAGGGAGACCGCGGCGACCGCGCCCAGGAGAAGCGTCATGACCTTCTGGGTCTCGGTCGCCATCTCCATGAACTCGGCCTGATTCCGCACGTGGAAGTCGTCGTCCTCGCCCTCGTGGAGCCTGTGCTGGACACGCATGATCTCGGCGAGTTCTTCCTCAGCCGCCGCGCTGTCCTCGATCGACCTGGCGCTTGCGTAGATCCTGTCGATGTACTGGCCGCCGGCCAAGCGGTACAGGGCCGTAGTGGCCGGGACCATGATTACGTCGTCCGCGTCCTGGCCGAAGGAGGACTGGCCCTTCGACTCGAGCACTCCGATGACGTGGAAGGGCGTATTGCCGATGCGTATCTTCTGCCCGATGGGGTCTTCGTTAGGGAACAGCTCGTCGACGATGGTCTGACCGAGCACCGCGACCTTGCTCTTCGCGCGCACGTCCCTGTCGGTGAAGAACTCGCCCGACCCGACCTTCCAGGCTCTGATGGCCAGGTAGTCGGGCCAGACGCCCTCGATCGTCGTGTTCCAGTTGCCTTCGCCGCCGATGACCTGCGCGTTGGTCCGCACGTATGGCGAGACGGCGGTGACCAGGGTCGCTTCGTCCGCGATGGCCTGCGCGTCCTTCA
>CAYNQF010000045.1:0-19128 GCA_964399265.1 uncultured bacterium
GGGGCCGGGATGCGCGAGTTCCTCTCGCTGTTGTGGCAGCACAGGACGAGGCTGGCGACGATATGGGTGGTCGTGATGGTCGTCGCGCTCGTGCGCCTGCTGACCATGGCCGACGTCTACACATCGAGCGCGCTACTGACGCCGCTCCCTCTGGAGCAGGTTGAGGAGAGTTCTCAGTCCGGCATAGGCGGAGGGACGGTTCGCAGTTTTCTGGGGAAGGGAACGTCGCGCGACGAATTCGCGGTGGTGGCCTTCATGCAGTCGCGTCAGCTCCTGGATCGTGTGGTTGAGGAACTCGACCTGTCCAGGAAGCTCTTCCCCCGGCGCTGGGACGAGAGGGCCGACAGGTGGAGGCGGATCGGGGGAGGCAAGCCGACCCAGGGCGAGACGAGACGCGCGCTGGACAGGAAGGTCGATGTCTCCTACGACGAGTTCACGGGACTCATGCTGCTCGAGGTCAACTGGGAGGACGCCCAGGAGGCCCATCGCGTCGCGTCGGCGTTCGTCTCGGTCGCCGACCGCATGCTTCGAGACGCGGCCGTCGCGGAAGGGGAGAGGCGCGTGGTGGAGCTCGAACGTGAGTTGAGCGTCGTCACTGTCGCCGACATAGACGTCTATCTGGCCGAGGAGCTCACGCGTGTGGTCTCCTCCCTGGCATCGATCCGCGCGAAGGCGAACTACGGGTTCAGAGTCATAGATCCTCCCGCGATTCCCGACAGGAAGTCGTGGCCACCCCGTTCTCTGCTTCTCGTGATCGTGGGCATCATTACGGCGGCCGCGGAAGCCGGCGTCCTTGCGGGCGTCTTCATGCGCCGCGAGACCGACCGTCGGGCGGACTCCTAGTCAGCCCCCACCACCATCGGAGGACCGCTTGGCGCACGAGCGTACCAAGTGCATCGTGGTCCTGTCGTCCAAGTCCGCCGGTTCCAGCGCGCTGCAGAACCTGCTGACGTCGGGCGGACGCGTCCGTCACGTCGGGCGGACACGGCACAACGAGAATGAGACGCTCTACTGGACGAAGGCCGCGTCCGTTCTGGGCATGCCTCAGGTGAACATGGCGGACAGCGAGGTCCCGATCCGCGCTGGGCGCGCACGTCGGGAACTTGTACGCCTCCTGCGGGACAACGTCCCTGGCTACACGGCGCCTCGTGATGACCGCGAACTCGTCTTCGGCGGTTGGGCGGCCCTCTGCCGCCAGTACACGCCCGTCTTCCTCGAGAAGTCGCCGCATCACCTGCACCAGAGGTCGGCGCTCAGCCTCATTCTGGAGTGCGAGCGCGTGCTGGATGACGTCGACTTCGCGATCGTCGGACTCGTCCGCAATCCAATGGACGCTCTCTACTCGATGTGGAGCAGGAGGCGAGAGGAACCGGAGGTCCACCAGTTCGAGTGGCTGGAAGCGTACCGCAATCTCGAGTGGCTGACACTGGAGCGGCCCGGGCTCGTGGCCACGGTGAGATACGAGGACATGGTGGAGGACCCCTCGGTGCTGCGCCCCGTGTGCGAGTTCGCCGGCATCGACGTACCCGGCGGCGGCTACATGCACGGCAGGTCGATCGCCAAGTGGCGATCCGACGCGGGCTACGGGTTCGTCCTGGACCCCGAGGTGGCCTCTCTCGCCCGCCGGTTCGGGTACGCGGACGAGCAGATGCGTAACGAGCCCTCGCGCGGGTGGGTGGTCAGGCGGAAGCTCACCAGATGGCCGTACATCGCCGTCAGGCCGGCGCGCATACGCGTGCGGTCCTTGCGTAAGAGGTGGAGAGACAGATGAGGAACGGCGCGAGCGATGCGGCGCTGGCCCTCGGCAGCAGGGTCGGCGTGCTGCTGTTCAGCCTGGCCATCCAGAGCGCGCTCGCCTGGGCGCTCGGCCCGGAGGGCAGAGGCTCATACGCGGTCTGCCTTCTCTTCGCGACGATCCTGGCGACGGCCTTCACGTTCGGAGTGGACCGCGCGGGCCAGTACTTCTCGGCGTCGGGCCGCATGGAGGTGAGCGACAGCGTCCGGGCGATGCTGGTCGCTCTGGCGGTCGGGTCCGTGATGGCCGCCGTCGTGGGGCGTGCGCTTCTGGAACTCGACCTTCCGTTCTTCGAGAAGGCGGGCCGTTCTTCCTTCTACGTCGCGCTCGTGGTGGTGCCGTTCGTCGCTATCCAGAACTCCCTCGTGATGATCCTGATCGGCAAGCGCCGGATGGTCGCGATGGCGATCGTGTCGCTCGCAAGCGTCCTGGTGCAGCTCGTGGCGGCGCTCGTTCTGGTAGTCTGGTTGAGGCTCGGCGTCAACGGCGCCCTCTGGTCCATCGTGGCCGCTGAGCTGGTGACGATCGTCGTGGCGCTCGCCATGCTCGGCCGCGAGGGATGGCTCGCCCGGGGACCGACCACCTGGTCGCACATCAGGAGCCTCCTTGGCTATGGCGTCCGCTACTACGTGGCTAAGCTCTCGACGATGGTCCATTTCAGGATAGGGACCCTGATCCTCGCATTCTTCGTCTCTCCCATGGAGATCGGGTTCTTCGCCGCGGCGTCGCAGCTCGTGGCCAGGGTCACCCTGGTCTCGAAGTCGGTGGAGATGGCGCTCTTCTCGCGGATCGCCGTCGACCGTGAGGGCCGGGCGGACCTGGTCGCCGCCTCGGCGCGCGTCACGACGCTCGCGGCGGCCGCGCTGCTCGGTCTCATCACGGCGCTCAGCTGGCCGATCGTTGTCATCATCCTGTCGCCTCAGTTCATGCCGAGCATCCCTCTCATCTGGATCATAGCTCCCGGCGTTCTCGTCCGGTCGACCTCGAACGTGCTCATGGCGTACTTCATGGCGACGAACCGCCCGGCAGTCTGTTCGTGGTCGATAGGCGTCGGAATGCTCGTCAACTTCCTGGGGATAGTCGTGATGCTGCCGGTGATGGGACTCGCGGGAGCCGCCTGGGCCATGACCGCCGGATACGTCGTGAGCGGCGCCATTCTCGTCGATGCGTTCCGGAGGTCGACGCGGATGAAGCTCGGAGAGACGTGGAGACCGAGGCGCGATGACGTGGTCATGCTGGCCGACGGCATGCGCATGGTGATACGTTCCGCGCTCAGGCGCCGGCCGGCCGGAGGAGCGGCGTGAGAGAGAAGGTCGTCATACTGGGGCTGGACGGCGGGACCTGGAGCGTGCTCGACAAGTTCGTGGCCGCGGGGCTCATGCCGAACCTGGCGCGTCTCATTGAGTCGGGGCGCCGCGCACAGTTGATGTCGACCGTTCCTCCCATCACTCCCGTGGCGTGGTCGAGCATGGTGACCGGAACGAACCCGGGTAAGCACGGCGTCTTCGGGTTCCTCTCACAGAGAGACGACCCAGGGAGCTACTCGCCGCCCCCCGTGAGCAGTGTCACCGTGTCGGCTCCCACCATGTGGAGGATCGCATCCGACGCGGGTCTCAGGAGCGTCATTCTCTCGGTGCCGCTGACCTACCCGGCCGAGCCCGTGAGCGGATACATGGTCACGGGGATGTTCACACCCGGGAGCGTGCCCGGGTCGACCCATCCGCCCGACCTCCTCTCGCGGCTGGAGGCTCTCGGGAGCGTCCCCAAGTTCCAGCTGGACTTCACGAGAAGGAGGGAGCGAGGCAGGGGCGACAGCGTTCTCCGGAGGGCGCTCGCTAACGGCGCGGCGGAGTACTTTCGCGACCTGGACGAGACGCAGGACCGCCTGGTCGCCGCCACGCGGGAGCTAACCCGCGAGCCGTGGGACCTTCTCATGGCCGTGCTGATCGGCCCCGACAGGCTGCAGCACGTGTTGTGGGACGAGGTCGACTCGTTCAGCGACGGTGATGACTCGCTCCTGTCGCGCAACATCGCGTGCTTCTACCGGAGAGTGGACGAGGCCATCTGGGAGTTCTCCCGTCTGGCCGGAGAGCGCGGCCACCTCATGCTCGTGTCCGACCACGGGTTCGGTCCCTGCGCCGGCAGATTCGCCGTGGCGAGGTGGCTTGTTGAGGAGGGCTACTCGGTATATCGTCCGAGGAGGCTCTACGGGGCGGCGAGGTCGGCCGCCGACCGCCTCGGGGTGAGGCGGCTGGTCCGGAAGGCCGCCGACACGAAGGGCGTGTCGCGCGTCATACGGAGCGAGTCGGTCCCTCTCGACTGGACGAGGACCAGGGCCTACTTTGCCGCGGGCACATACGGGATCCGCGTGAACCTGAGGGGCCGCGAGTCGCGCGGCATCGTCGAGCCGGGGAAGGAGTTCGAGGAGCTGCGCGCGGACATCGTGGAGAGGGCGCTCGCGGTCACCGACCCGGGGTCCGGCAGAGGGATCTTCTCCTACGCACGGCCCGCCGAGGATGTCTACGAAGGTCCGCACGTCCGGTGGGCCCCGGACGTGGTCCTGGGCCCCAACCCCGAGCTTGGCTGCGCTCTCATCGCCGGCGATCCCGGCAGCCCGAGGCTCCTGCTGCCGTCGCCGAAGAGCAAGGGCAGCCACAGGCCCGAGGGCATGTTCCTGATCGCGGGTCCCAGGGTCTCGCGCTCGGAGCGTGTCGGGCGTGCCGAGATAGCGGACATCGCGCCCACGGTCCTGCGGCTGCTCGGCGTACGGGCGCCGGCCTGGATGGACGGTCACGTCCCTGCCGAGGCGTTCGACAGCCTCCCTGATCAAGGCGGCCGCCCGGCGCCGGAGAGCGGAGAGGGCGACGACCGCGACCACTCTTACAGCGATGGCGAACGGGACGAGATAAGGAAACGGCTCCGGAACCTCGGGTACATAGACTGATGGGCAGAAGGTCGCGCCGGACGCGTACCCGGCGTGGCGCCTCGACGGTGCGACCGCGAGTTCCCAATGGGAGTGCGCGGCAGGGAGGACGGTTCGCGGTGGACGGCAGGACGACACTCATGGCGGCCGCCATACGTCTATCCCTGGCCGGTGTGGTAGGGAGCGTCGTCCTCTTCGGCTTTACCCCGGGAACCCAGCTCCTCTTCTACGCCATCATGAGCGCGTCGATCCTCGTCTACCTGATGGCCCGCGGACCCGCGATCGTCGGGACCGTGGCCCGGTATCTTTCCTCCAGCACGCTTGCCTGGCGATGGGTCTTCCTGGTCTGGGCCGTGGCATCGCTGTTCTGGGCGTCGCGCGCGAACAGCCTCGACCGGATGGTCACGCTTCTCGAGATCCACGTCGTCGGCATTGTCCTGTATGACGCGGCTCGCGAACTCAGGGCGACCAAGTGGATCCTGACGATGGTCTTCGTGGCCGCCTCGATCGGCGCCGCGCACGCGATGGTCACCGGGTTCGGCTCGGGCCAGACTCGCCTGCAGGGGATGTACCGCAACCCCAACCTGCTGGCCGTGACGCTCGTGATGGGACTGGCCGCGTTCACGGCCGGCGCCGACCTCGGGAAGAGCCGCATCGCCCGCGTCGCCTCGCACGGGCTCGCGCTCGTCATCCTGGCCGGCATCATCACGGCCGCCTCCATCAAGGGGGTCGTGGGCGTCGCGTGCGTGTGGGCGATTGGTCTCATCCTGTGGCGCACGCGTCGCCGCATCCTGGCCCAGGTCGTGGCGGCCGGCGCGATCGCGGCGCTCGTGATACCCGCGGCAGCGGTGTTCCGCGCGTACTGGGAACGGACGGTCTACCGCGTCGCAATAACCGCCACCGCCATCGCGTCGGACGCCGGCGTCAGCAACAGCCTGGTCGAGCGTCTAAGGTTCGCGAGAAAGGGCCTCGACTTCATGGCCGAGGCCCCTCTGCGCGGACACGGACTGGGCGCGTTCAGCTGGCTGTCCGGCGAGGGGACGTACGCTCACAACAACCCAGTCGAGGTCGGCGTGTCGCTGGGCGTCGTTGGCCTGGTGCTCTACTACCTGCTCCACGCGGTCGTGCTCTACAGGGGTGTCGCGCTCCGGCGCCAGGGCGGGCTCGGCGCGAGGTTCATCATCATATTCGTCCCCACGCTTCTTCTGCTCGACGCCGCGTCGGTCTCGTACCTGATGAAGCTGCCGACGCTCCTGCTCATCATGTGCGCCGGTTGGATCGACGCGAGGATGCTCGTACGGGAGGCGGTTTGAAGGTCCTTCATCTGATAGACTCGCTTGCTCCCGGCGGCGCGCAGAGACAGCTCGTTACGCTGCTCGGCGCACTCGATCCGACGGTCGTGGAGGCGTCGGTGGCCGTCTACCACGACATAGACCACTTCCGTCCCGAGGTGGAGGCGTCGGGGGCGAAGCTCTACCGGCTGGGCGGCCGCGGAGGCCGCGACCCGCGCGTCCCACTCCGGCTGGCGGCGCTGATGCGCAGGGAGCGGTACGACCTCGTCCACAGCTGGCTCAGAACGCCGGGCGTTCTGGCGAGAGTGGCGTCGGTGCTGGCCGGCGGTCCGCCGGTCATCGTCTCCGAGCGCAACGTGGACCTGGGCAGGTACGGTCGCTCCGTCGCGCTCGAGCGGATCCTCGCCCGTCGCGCGCGGCTCATGATAGTCAACGCCGAGGCCATCGCCCGGGAGATCGAGAGACTGGTGCCCGCGTGGACCGGCCGGACGAGGGTGGTATACAACGGCTTCAGATGGACCGAGCCCACTGAGCGCGACCTGTCGCTCGCGCGGGCGTTCCGCCGTGGGCACGCCGGCGAAACGGACGTGCTTCTGGGCGTGGTCGCACGGATCGAGAAGCAGAAGGCGCCGCTCGTGCTGCTGGACGCGCTCGAGCGGGTGCCCGATGACGTGCGTTCGCGGCTCAGGATCGTTTGGGTGGGGAGGCCGAACGACCGGGCGCTGGCCGCCGAAGTGGCCGCGCGCGCGTCGCACCTCGACGGCAGGTTCGAGGACCTTCCCGACACGCGCGAGGTCAGGAGCGTCTACCTGGCGCTGGACGGCCTCGTGCTGCCGTCGCTCTGGGAGGGATTTCCGAACGTCGTGCTCGAGGCCCTGGGACACGGAAGGCCGGTCGTGGCCACCGACGTGGGCGACACGGCAAGAATGGTGGAGGACGGCGTGACCGGATGGCTCGTTCCACCCGGCGACCCGGACTCTCTCGCCAGAGCGCTCGAGGAATTCGTGTCGTCGCCGCCGTCCCGTCTGCGCGAGATGGGGGAAGAGGGCGCGAGGTTAGCGAGAGTCGACTACTCCGACACGAGGCTGGCAGAGGGCACCGTGGCCGTCTACCGTGAGGCCCTGTCATGACCGACGAACGCAAGCTCACGATCATGGTGGCCGGACCCCTGCCTCCACCGCTCGGCGGCACGACCGTCCTGTTCGACTCACTGTCGCGCGCGCTGTCCCAGATGCCGGATGTCGATTCGCGGGTCGTCGCGACCGGTGGAGTGCGCGGACGCGGCATCGCGACCCCGTTCGCGCTTGCATCGTTGCGGCGCGACATCGCGGCGCGGCTCGTCGGCGCCGACGTCGCCGCTCTGCACGTCTCGACCAGCGCTCTGCATCTCGTGGGCCCGCTCTTCGCCAGAGAGTGCGAGGCCGCGAACGTGCCGTTCGTCGTGAGAAAGTTCGGCGGAACCGACTTCATGGACTACGGGCCGGTCAGGCGCCGGATGATCCTTGGGGTCCTGGCTCGCGCCGACACGTACCTCGCCGAGACGCACGCGCTCACGGACGTCGCACGAGCGCAGGGAGTCGAGCGTGCCGTTTGGTTTCCGAACAGCCGCCCCATGCCGCCGCTCACGGCGGGCGTGCCCGGAAGGTCGTGCCGCAAGTTCGTCTTCCTGGGGCAGGTCCACAGGGCGAAGGGCGTCCTCGAGTTGATCCGGGCGGGAGAACGGATGCCGGACGGAGTGGAGGTGGACGTCTACGGAACGCTGGGTCACGATGTGACGGAGGCCGAGTTTGACGGTCTTTCGCGCGTGCGCTACAGAGGGAGCGTGGCGCCTGACGACGTGCACGGCGTACTCTCGCGGTACGACGCGCTCGTTCTTCCCACGTACCACGATGGCGAAGGATATCCGGGCGTCGTTCTCGAGGCGTTCGGCGCGGGACTCCCGGTCGTCGTGACGCGCTGGCGTGCGCTGCCCGAACTCGTCGACGAGTCGTGCGGACTCCTGGTCGAGCCCCGGAACGTCGACGACCTCGAACGGGCGATGCGACTCCTGGTATCGAACGACGCACTCTGCGCCGAGTTGCGCGTCGGCGTGAGGTTGCGGAGAGAGAAGTTCGCCGACTCCGTGTGGCACAGGACGTTCGTGGACTTGTGCCGGGAGTCGGCCGGACGACGGAACGACTGAGGGGTTCTCGGCCTGATGACGTAGGACGGACCGGCTGACGGAGGTGCGCGGTGCCGGTGGGATTCGATAACAGACGTAGGTTCTACGAGTCGATGCCATCCTGGTTCAGGGGCGCCGTCGGGCTCGTGCCCTTCTCCTGGGTCGCCGGGCCGGCGTATCGCCGTACCGTGTCGCGCGCGGCGTTCTTCGAGAGCGCGTCCCGCGACGAGATCCGGGCGTGGCAGGAGAGCGCGCTTCGGAGAATGCTCGACTTCGCAACCACCGCCGTTCCCGCCTATCGCGTCCACAGGAACGCGTTCGAACGATACACGCCCTTCGAGGCGCTCCGGGCGTTCCCATTGCTCGATAAGGACGCACTGCAGGCGCGCCCCGACGAATACGTTCCGGATGGCGTCGCGGAGATACCTCACTACGAGATAACGACGGGAGGGACCAGCGGCAACCAGCTCAGATTCCTCGTCGACGACGACTCCCAGTCCGTCGAGACCGGATTCGTGCACCGCGTGTGGAGCCGTGTAGGCTACACGCCGAGGTCGACGAAGGCGACGTTCCGAGGGGTGTCGTTCGCACGACTACCCGCCGGCGTCTACTGGCAGTCGAACCCCATCTACAGGGAGGTGCAGTTCTCCCCGTTCCATATGAATGAGGAGACGCTTCCGGCCTACGTCGAACGGCTCGCGGCTCTCGCCCCGGACTTCCTGCACGGCTACCCGTCCGCCATAGACGTTCTTGCCGAGTACATTCTGAGAACCGGCGCCGCGAAGAGGATCCCGCCCGTCAAGGCGGCGTTGCTCGCGTCCGAGGCGTGCGCGCCGGACCAGAGGGAGCGCATAGAGCGGGCGTTCGGGACCAGGGTCTTCCCGATCTACGGGCACAGCGAGAGACTGATCCTGGGCGCCGAGTGCGAGACCGAACACGTCTACCACCACGTCCCCGACTACGGCGTTCTGGAGATCGTCGCGGACGACGGGTCTCCGTGCGACGTCGAGGGAGACAGGGGAGAGCTTGTCGGAACCGGCCTCCACAACAGGTCGATGCCGCTCATCCGGTACCGCACGGGTGACCGCGCGACGCGCCTGGACTCGTCCTGCTCGTGCGGCCGGGTCCGGGAGCGGTTCACCGATGTTGAGGGCCGCTGGAAGCAGGACGTCCTGGTCGGTCGTGACGGCACCAGGATATCGCTGACGGCGCTCAACATGCACGGGCCCGTCCTCCGCAATGTCGTGAGGTATCAGTACGCGCAGCTGGAGCCGGGATGCGCCGCGTTCCGCGTCGTGCCCTCGCCGTCGTTCGGCGATGAGGATCTTCGCATGATCGAGGGGGCGTTCCGCGACAAGGTGGGAGACCGCATCGACCTCACCGTCGAGGTCGTCGAGTCGATCGGGCTGACGGAACGGGGCAAGCTTGCCCGCCTCGTTCACGAGTGAGGTCCCGGATGGCAGGGATAGGCACATACGTGAGGACGCTCCGTTACCTGAGAGGAGAACAACTCCTCGCGCGCGTCCTCAAGCCGGTCAGGAGGCCGAGGCCGCGTACGGGGGAGAGTCCGCCGCTCCGGGAGCGAGTCGCGCCCATGGCCGCGCCGGTCGCGCGCGAACCGGAGTGGCTCGACCGGTGCGCGGTCAGGCTGCTGAACGTCGAGAGGTCGATGCCGGACGGGATCGACTGGGCGCCGGCCGACGCATCAAGGTTGTGGCGATATCATCTCCATTACTTCTCGGACCTGCCGGGACGGGCGCTCGAGGGGGATGCGGCTTGGCTCGCGGACGTGGTCCGCTCCTGGATCGAATCGAACCCGCCTGGAACGAAGGACGCGTGGGACCCGTATCCGACGTCTCTCCGCATCATGAACTGGATCAAGTGGCTGCTTCAGGTTCCGGGACCGACCGGTGCCGAGGACGTTCTTCACAGTCTCGCCGTTCAGACGAGATACCTCGAGGATTCGATCGAGCGAGATCTGTCGGGGAACCACCTGTTCGCAAACGCCTGCGCGCTTTCGATCGCCGGGATGTTCTTCGACGGCGAGGAGGGAGGCCGCTGGCTCTCCGAGGGTGCCGGACTCCTTGAGCGCGAGCTGCGCGAGCAGGTGCTCCCAGACGGAGGCCACTACGAGCGTTCCCCGATGTATCATGCGATCGTGCTGGAGCAGGTGCTCGACGTTCTCAACGTGGGTCGTGGACTACCCGCCCGCGCACCCGGACGACGCGGCGACCTCGACGCGCAGCTCGAGCCGGCGGCGTTGCGAATGCTGGCCTGGCTCCGGGCGATGACGCACCCGGACGGTGGCCCCGCCTTCTTCAGCGACACCACGATGGGGGTGGCGCCGACGCTCGAGCAGCTCACGGAGTACGCCGCCCGGGTCATGGGCGATGTGCCATCGCCGGCGGGGCGGATGCCCTCGGGCGGCGAACGGACTGCGCGTGGCCACGCGGGCACCGGCGTCGGCACCGTGGCCCTCCCTGAGAGCGGGTACTTCCGCCTGGAGTCGGATGACGGAGCCGCGTGCGTCTTCTTTGACGCCGGCCCGGTCGGTCCCGACCACCAGCCCGGACACGGCCACTGCGATGCCCTGTCGCTCGAGGTGTCGGGGCGGGGGCGAAGGGTACTCGTGAACTCGGGCATATCGACCTACGAGCCGGGTCCGGAGCGCACGAGGCAGCGGAGCACCCAGGCCCACAACTGCGCCCGCGTCGACGGGGAGGAGCAGTGCGAGCTGTGGGGCGCGCACAGGTGCGGCAGGAGGCACGGCATTCTCTCCGCGTCGCTCTCCGGCTCGACGGCCGAGGGCCGCCACTCGGGATTCGCTCACCTCCGTGGGAGTCCGCTCCATCATCGGAGCGTCGAGCTGACCGACGGGGCAGTGCGCATCAGGGACGGCTTCGACGGCGAGGGCGACCACTCGGTGGAGTGGTGGTTCAGGGTCCATCCCGCGCTCGACGTCCGTGCCGAACGTGGGGGATTCGCGGTGACCATCGACGGACGGCCCATGTGTCTCCTGCGTCTTCCCCCGGAGACGCATCCAGTCCTCGGTGAATCGACGTGGCACCCCGGGTTCAACCTCTCGCAGCCCTGCCCGATCATCACCGCCTCGTGGCGCGGACGTTTTCCCGTGGACTTCCAGTTCGAGCTGATCTGGGAGTAGTCTCCCTCCGGATTCCGGTTGCGCGACCGTCCCAATCTCTGCGAACATCCGCTCAGGATCCCTTTCGCCCCCGGGGAGGAGAACGTTCGTTGCGAATCGTGCTCGTGGCAGGCGCAAGGCCCAACTTCGTGAAGATCGCTCCGCTCCGAGCGGCCCTCGCCGGCCGTGAGGACATCGAGCCGGTCGTCCTTCACACCGGGCAGCACTACGACGACATGATGTCTGACGCCTTCTTCAGAGAGCTTGGGATCCCGTCGCCGGACCGGAACCTGGGGATCGGGTCGGCGTCTCACGCCGTGCAGACCGCACGCATCATGCAGGCGTTCGACGGATTCCTGGACGACGAGGAGGTGGACGCCGTCGCCGTCGTCGGCGATGTGAATTCCACGCTCGCGTGCTCCGTGACGGCGGTCAAGCGAGGCCTGCCGGTCGCTCACGTCGAGGCCGGCCTCCGCAGCCGCGACTGGAGCATGCCCGAGGAGATCAACCGCATCGTCACGGACTCCGTGTCGTCCTTCCTGTTCACGCCGTCGCGCGATGCCGACGAGAACCTGCTCGCGGAGGGACACGGCGAGCGCGACATATACTTCGTAGGAAACGTGATGGTCGACACGCTGCTCAGGTTCAAGGACGAGGCGCTGTCGAGGGAGGAGACGTTCTTCCACCTCGGCCTGACGCCGGGGGAATATGCGGTCCTCACGCTCCACAGGCCGGCGAACGTCGACGACCGGCCCGTGTTCGAGGGTGTGCTTGACGCGGTGGAAGCGATCGCGAGCGACGTTCCGGTCGTCTACCCGATGCATCCGAGGAGCGTCAAGACGCTCGAGTCCGTCGGGCTCGGCGAGCGCGCCCGCTCGATCGGTGGGCTCGTGCTGACCGGAGCGCTGGGCTACCTGGACTTCATAGCGCTGGAGGCTCGGGCGAGGTTCGTCATGACCGACTCCGGCGGCGTCCAGGAGGAGACGACCGTCCTCGGCGTCCCTTGCCTCACGCTCAGACCGAACACGGAGCGCCCGGTGACCATCACGCACGGAACCAACAGGCTGGTGGGCCCCGGTCGTGACGACATAGTGGCGGCGGCGCGCGACGTGCTCTCGTCGCGCGGGACGGGGGCCTCGACGTTGCCGGAACTCTGGGACGGAAGAACGGCGGAACGCATAGCGGACGTTCTCGAGAAAGGACTGGGATGACAACATGAAGGTGCCGCTCCTGGATCTGAAGAGAGAGTACAGGACGATCAAGCCCGAGATAGACCCGGCGATTGAGGCGGTCGTCGAGTCGCAGATCTTCAAGCTGGGTCCGAAGGTGGCGGAATTCGAGAAGCTGGTGGCGGACTACAGCGGTACGAAGCGCGCCGTCGGCGTTGCCTCAGGCTCGGACGCGCTCTTGCTCGCGCTCATGGCCGTGGGCGTAGGAAGGGACGACGAGGTGATCACGACGCCCTACACCTTCTTCGCGACCGGCGGCGCCATCGCAAGGCTCGGCGCGGTCCCCGTCTTCGTGGACATCGATCCGCTGACGTACAACATGGACCCCGGGCTCATTGAGCAGGCGATAACGGACAAGACCCGTGCGATCATGCCGGTCCACCTCTACGGGCAGTGCGCCGACATGGACCCGATCACGGACATCGCCTGCAGTGCGGGCATTCCGGTCATAGAGGACGCGGCGCAGGCGATAGGCGCCGAGTACCACGGACGCCGCGCCGGCTCGATGGGCACGCTCGGTTGCTTCAGCTTCTTCCCGAGCAAGAACCTGGGGGGGTACGGCGACGGTGGCATGATCACGACCGACAGCGACGAGGTGGCGGACCTCCTGATCAGCCTGAGAGAGCACGGTCAGACGCTCAAGGACGGCGGGCAGACCGAGATGTACCACCATTGGACGATCGGCCTGAACAGCCGGCTCGACGCTCTCCAGGCGGTGGTCCTCGGGGTCAAGCTCAGTCACCTCGACGAGTGGAGCAACGGCCGCGCGAAGAACGCCGCGTACTACAACTCCAGGTTTGAGGGCTCGCCGGTCGTTACGCCTTACGTGATGCCGGAGTGCAGGCACATCTACAACCAGTACATCATACGCGTGTCCCGCCGCGACCCGCTCAGGGACCATCTCAAGGAGAAGGGCATCGGATGCGCCGTCTACTACCCGGTGCCGCTGCACATGCAGGCGTGCTTCTCCTCACTGGGCATGTGTGAGGGCGACATGCCCGAGGCCGAGAGAGCCTCGATGGAGACGCTCTCCATCCCGATCTTCTCGCTCCTCACCGACGAGGAGCTGGACTACGTCGCCACCACGATCCTGGAGTTCGTGAAAGCGTAGGGGGCGCCAATGCGCAGCGCGCCCGCCGGGCGCTACGTCGATCCTCGCTCACCGCGAGGTTACTACATCGACCATTCCCGGCACGCAGACCCGCGGGGGCCCGTCGATCGAGACGGGCTTCCGCTGCTTCCGAGGCCCGTCGCCGGCCACGACCACTCGCCTCTTGCTGTCGCGCGATACGGGCTCGGCAATCTGGAGCTGTATCTTGAGAGCGGCAGCGCTTCGAGGCGCGACAGGTTCGAGCGCGCCGCCCGCTTCCTGATGAGCAGCATGGAGGTCGTCCCGTCGAGCTTCGGGGGATGGGCCATGCCGCCGGCGCGGGCGCCGTACGGACCGCTCCTTCCAGCCGGCAGGCTGGCGGCGGGCGCCCAGGGCGAGTGCCTCTCTCTGGTCGTGAGGGCCTGGCTCCTGCTTGGAATGCACGAAGCGGAGGAGACGGCGCAGAGGGCCGCCGCCGCTCTCGCGGCGCCGATTCCCGACGGCGGACTCATGCGCGAGATCGGAGAGCCCACCGGGGACGCCGGCATCGACTCGCTGGCATTCCTCGAGGAGTATCCCATCGAGGGCAGGCCCGTTATGGACCTGTCGGGCCACGCGCGCGGTCTTCTCGGAGTGCACGACTACTGGCTCGCGAGCGGCGACACATCGGCAGGGTCTCTCCGGGAACGCTGCCTGCGCGGACTTGCGTTCGTGTTCGAGCGCTACGACCTGGGCTTCTGGACGCGGGACGATCTTGACGATGTGGTGCCCGCAGTTAATGTATCGACGGTCACCTCACTCGGGGAACACGTCTTGCACGTCTCAGTCCTCGCCGAGCTGTCCGGAATGGAGCTCCTGCGCGCCGCGGTGCCCAGATGGCGCGTCTACCGGTCGAGCGTACGATGCAGGTTGCGCTCACTGCCCGGAAGAGCGGCCGCAATGGCCCGGGGTGCAGGGTCCCGTTGATGATGAATGGCGTTCGGTTCACGTCGAAGGCCTCCGACCTTCCCATCGTCATGTCTTCGTGCTAGATTGTCCGGAACGGTCCGGCGGCCCTGCCTGGTCCTGGAGGCTTGAACTTTGGTAGGTCTTGGACAGATCTGGTGTGCTCTCGCCATGCTTGGCGCCACGGGCGTGCTCTCCTGGTTGCTCATGAAGCCTGCCGCCAGGCTCGGTCTGCGCATGGGCCTGGTCGATCTGCCCAGTACCCGTAGGACCAGGGCCAGGCCGATCCCCACGACGGGCGGACTGGTGGTCTTCGGCATCTTCGTTGCCTCGATGACGATCTCCCTAAAGCTCTGCGGCGACGGGTTCGAACCGGACGTTCTGGTCAAGTACGGAGCGCTGGTCCTGGGCGGCTTTGTGATAGTCATGCTCGGGATGATCGACGACCGGCTGAACCTCCGCCCGCACGTCAAGCTAATCGTGCAGACCGCCGTCTCCATAACGATGGTCGCATCCGGCGTGGGCATCGAGCACGTGAAGTTCCTGGTCGGTCCTCTGCATCATCTGGGCTGGCTCACCTATCCCGTGACGGTCCTGTGGTTCGTCGGGTTCATGAACGCCATCAACCTCGTGGACGGCCTGGACGGGCTGGCCGGCGGGATCGCCGCAATAGGCGCCGCCGCGCTCTTCGCCGTCGGCGTCGTCAACGAGAACGTGCTCCTATACCTGATGGCGGCGGCGCTCCTTGGCAGCACCGTCGGGTTCCTGCTGCACAACTTCCGCGAAGGCAACATCTATCTCGGCGACGCCGGCAGCATGGTCCTGGGCTTCTTCTTGGCGGGAGGGGCGGTCGTGGGCGCCTACGGAGACGGGGCCAGCAACGCGCTCCTCGTGGCCGGAGCATGCATGGCGGTTCCGGCCTTCGACGTCGTGACCACGATCGTGAGGCGCAGGAAGTCTCACAGGAGCGTGATGTCGCCGGACAGGTCCCACACTCACCACAGGCTGATAAGGTTCGGTCTGAACCCGAGGATGGCCGTCGTGGCGCTGTGGTGCGTGACGCTGTTCTTCGGGGGGCAGATGCTCGGGTACGTGGCCCCTCACGGGCTCGTGTACGTGCTCGGGAGCTACGTGGCGGCGGCCGCCGTGGTCAACATGATCGTCGACCAGCACAGGAAGAACACCCGCACGATACAGAGTGACCTCAGAGAGGAGGTCCTCTACCTGGCCGGCCTTCCGAGAACGCTCTCAGCGCCGGACGCGCACGACGGCATGACGCTCCGCGAACTGATCGTCGCGCAGATCAGGCGTGAGGCACGCTACCGCAGGCTTGTGAAGGAGGAGAGGAAGGAGCCGGCGGCCCCCGCGCCGGCGGCAGCGAACCGGGAGGTCCCCCGCCGTAGGGACCTTGTCCGGAAGGATGTCGTGGCCGACCTCGTCAGAGAAGAGGACGACCGTCTGGTCGATTGAGCGCCGCCCACCAGCAAGAGCACGCGAGATCCCAACACCACGACCACCGATGACGATTGCCCGCGGCTCCGCGCGGTGCTATCTTGAAACGCTCGCGACGGAAGCGCGCGCGGGCCGTTGTGGCCCGGCGTCAACACGCGAAAGGAGACAACGATGCCACATCGCATGGTCTACTTCTTCGGCGAAGGCAGGGCCGACGGCCGAGGCGAGATGAAGAACCTGCTCGGCGGCAAGGGCGCGAACCTCGCGGAGATGACGAACCTGGGCATTCCCGTTCCCGCGGGATTCACGATCTCCACCGAGGTCTGCACGTACTACATGCAGAACGGAGGGAAGTTCCCGGAAGCGCTGCAGGGGGGTGTGGAGGAGGCGATAGCGAAGGTCGAGAAGGCGATGGGGATGAAGTTCGGCGACGCCGACAACCCGCTCCTGTTCTCGGTTCGCTCGGGCGCTCGCGTGTCGATGCCGGGCATGATGGACACCGTGCTCAACATCGGTCTGAATGAGGCCACGGTCAAGGGACTCATTCAGAAGACCGGCAACGAGAGGTTCGTCTACGACAGCTACCGCAGGCTCGTCCACATGTACG
Organism: uncultured bacterium; assembly: GCA_964399265.1. Classification (GTDB taxonomy): domain Bacteria; phylum Joyebacterota; class Joyebacteria; order Joyebacterales; family Joyebacteraceae; genus WJLY01. Next base: position 16,637 of record CAYNQF010000045.1, read on the forward strand.
CGGACGTGGTGATGGGCCTCGAGAGCGAGGAGTTCAGCGCTCTCCTCGACGCCAAGAAGAAGCAGAAGGGCGTGTGGCACGACCTCGAGCTGGACGCCGCCGATCTCGCCGACCTCGCCGGTAAGTACAAGTCCAAGGTGCGTGAGCTGTCGGGCAAGGACTTCCCCGACGACCCGCGCGAGCAGCTCTGGGGCGCGATCCGCGCGGTCTTCGACTCGTGGAACATCCCGAGGGCGAAGAGCTACCGCAAGCTGAACGACATCCCGGAGGACTGGGGCACGGCAGTCAACGTGCAGGCGATGGTCTTCGGCAACATGGGTGACGCTAGCGCGACGGGCGTCGCGTTCACGCGCGACCCCGCGACGGGCGAGAAGGTCTTCTACGGAGAGTATCTGCCGAACGCGCAGGGCGAGGACGTCGTCGCGGGCGTCAGGACGCCGCACCCCATCAACGTGGCGCAGAAGAAAGAGGGCGACGAGGAGTCGCTCGAGGAGTTCATGCCGGAGATCTACCACGAGCTGGACTCCATTCGGGAGAAGCTGGAGCGCCACTACACCGACACGCAGGACATCGAGTTCACGATCCAGAACGGTCGCCTGTGGATGCTTCAGACCAGGACGGGGAAGAGGACCGCGGCCGCCGCGGTCAGGATCGCAGTGGAGATGGAGGCCGAGGGGCTCATCGACAGGAAGACCGCTCTCATGCGAGTGGATCCGGACCAGGTCGGTCAACTCCTTCACAAGCGCCTGGATCCGAAGGCCAAGTACGACGTGTTGACGACCGGACTGCCGGCGTCACCCGGCGCGGCCGTGGGGCAGGTCGTCTTCACCGCCGAGGACGCCGTGAAGTGGGCCGACGACGGCCGCAAGACCGTGCTGGTCCGCGAGGAGACATCGCCGGAGGACATCGACGGCATGAACGCCGCCGAGGGATTCCTTACCGCGCGCGGCGGAATGACGTCGCACGCCGCGGTCGTGGCGCGCGGCATGGGCAAGTGCTGCATCGCGGGCGCCGGCTCCGTCGAGATCGATTACGCGACCAGGCAGTTCAAGGTCGGCGACACGGTAGTGAAGGAAGGAGACTGGATCACGCTCGACGGCTCGACCGGCGAGGTGATAGTCGGGCAGGTTCCGACGGTCGACAGCGAGATGTCGGACAATTTCGTCACGCTCATGAGCTGGGCGGACGAGTTCCGCCAGCTTTCCGTCAGGACGAACGCCGACACGCCGGACGACGCCGCAAAGGCCAGGGCGTTCGGCGCGGAGGGCATCGGTCTCTGTCGCACGGAGCACATGTTCTTCGGTGAGGAACGCATTCAGTTCATGCGCGCCATGATCATGTCGGCGACCGTCGACGAGCGGAGACGCTGGCTCGAGAAGCTGCTGCCGTTCCAGCGCGACGACTTCCTCGGGATACTCGAGGCGATGGAAGGGCTGCCCGTCACGATTCGTCTGCTCGACCCGCCGCTTCACGAGTTCGTCCCGCAGGGTGACGAGGAGATCGAGGAACTCGCGCGTGACCTTGGCAAGGATGCCGCGGAACTCAAGGCGCGCGCCGTCAGCCTCCGCGAGGTCAACCCGATGCTGGGGCACAGAGGATGCAGGCTGGGTATCTCGTATCCAGAGGTGTACGAGATGCAGGCCCGCGCGATCTTCGAGGCGGCGTGCGAGCTCAAGAAACGCGGCGTAGACGTGAAGCCGGAGGTGATGATCCCACTCGTCGGCGAGCCGAAGGAGCTTTCGATCCTCCGCGCGCTCGTCGAGCGGGTGGCCGGCGAGGTCATAGCGGAGAAGCGGCAGGCCGTTGACTATCTCGTGGGGACGATGATCGAGGTCCCGCGCGCCGCGCTCGTTGCGGATGAGATCGCCGCCTTCGCCGACTTCTTCTCGTTCGGCACGAACGACCTCACGCAGATGACCTACGGTTACAGCCGCGACGACGCCGGAGTCTTCCTGAAGGAGTACCTGAAGAAGGGCATCCTTCGGAAGGACCCGTTCCAGTCGCTCGACAGACGCGGCGTGGGGGCGCTCGTCAAGATGGCGGTCGAGAAGGGCACTCTGGCCAACGACGAGCTGCACGTCGGTATCTGCGGCGAGCACGGCGGCGACCCGGAGTCCATCGACTTCTGCCACCACGCGGGCCTGGACTACGTCAGCTGCTCGCCGTATCGCGTGCCGGTGGCGAGACTCGCGGCGGCGCAGGCGGTCTTCCGCGCCAGGATGAGAGCGGCGGCGTAGCGTGCCCGCTTGACGAGTACTCAGAATAGGAGTACAATAGCGACGTGGACTTGTTCCCCCGACAGGTCTCCTGCTTCGGCACGCATTCGGTCGGACGGGAGTTGCCCGTGAGGAAGCTTCTCTTCGTTCTCCTTCTCATAATGCTGTCGGCCTCCGTGGCATACGGTCTGTACGCGGGAGGCTTCTTCGAGACGCTGACAAACGGCGCCATGATCTGCATGACATGCATCGGGGTGGCGTGACGGGAGGCGGTAC
>CAYNQF010000046.1:0-8726 GCA_964399265.1 uncultured bacterium
TCATGATGATCACACCCTCCTGACGATGCATCGACGTGCCAAACGCCATCTCACCCGGGCTGGCCGGTTCGAATCCGGGGTATCCACTGTGTCCGGCGAACCCGTGGTCCGAACAAACGATGACGACGGTGTTCTCATCCGCCTGCTCCGCTATGTCTCGCACCATGCGATCGACGTTCTCGTAGTACCTGTCGATGACCGGCGCGAGTGTCTGCACGACGTCCGGATCGAGCTTCCGCCCGGTCCAGCTGTCGGGCTGCCAGTATCTCCAGAAGAAGTGACTGATGATGTCGTTGCCCCTGAGATAGACGGCGGCCAGGTCCGTCGGATGCTCGGCCATCATTCGCTTCACGAGGCTGACGACAGTGCGGTCACCGGCTATCCTGTCGGCGATCTCAGACATGCGCCTCTCGACCTCGGCGTTGTCCAGATGCTCGGTCGATCCGAGATAGGACAGAACCTCGTCCTCCGGCACCTCGGATGGGGTCGTCGCAAGAGGCGAAGCCTCATCCCACAGGCCTTCCGGATAGACGCTCGACTCGAGACCGGCGTCATCTCCCTGCGCGTTGTCCCGCGCGGACATTGCCATGACGGCGCGCGAGGAGATCGTATACTCCGTCACTGGTACCGGCGGATAGGTCACCAACCATCCGACCACTCCGGACGTCTTGTCGGTGCCGGCCAGTATCTCCCAGATCGTCCTGCACTTGATCATCTGCGAGCCTGAGAGCTTGAGCTTGCCCGTCGCGTCACCGTAGACTCCGAAGGCGCCAACGCCGTGCTTGTCCGGCAGCTTGCCGGTGGCGATGCTTGTCCATATGGACGGCGAGACGAACGGCGCGATCGAGGTCAGCACTCCTGATGCCCCGTCATCCACCATCCCGGCCAGGTAGGGCATGCGACCTTCCGAGATCAAACGCGTGGCTCTGTCCCAATCCAATCCGTCCACGCCGATTATGAGTACTCGGGGCGCCTCGCGCGTCCTCCCGTCCGCCACGACATCGTCTTCCTGAACGCCGCCCCGCCCCAGGACCAGCCAGACAGCTGCGGCAACGACCGCGACGATCGCTATGTAGAGGACCTTGCGTCTCATCCGCGTCTCCGCAGGCCGAATCATCGAGCAGAAGGGTCTCCTACGGCGTGCCCTTCCGGTAAGTTCTCCGTCAGTTGATGTATCCGAGCGAACGCAGCAGTTCCTTGATCTCGTCGTCCACTGGAGACTCAGTAGAGCCCCCGGCCTGGATCCTGTCCCCGACCTCGTACGTGTCCACGTACGACACGGGATGGCCGTCGAGGAACGACTGATCGAGGGCGCCGGTGAGAGGTCTGCCGTCCATGTCCCTGCCCACGGGCAGCCCGAAGAGGGCCAGCACCGTAGGTGCTACGTCGAGCACCGTTGCGCCCCCGATGGTGCTCCCCTCGCGCACGCCGGGGCCGCACATGAGGATAGTGCCCTCCTGGCGGTGCATCTCGACGCCGAAGGCCATGTCGCCGGCGTCCTCTGCATGGAATCCCGGATGCCCACGATGGCCCGCGAACCCGTGATCCGAACAGATCATGACGACGGTGTTCTCGTCAGCGTGCCTCAGTATCTCTCCGACCATGTCGTCTACGACCACGTAGTAGTTGTCGATCACGGGACCCAATGCGGCGACCGCTTCACCCGAAAGAGTGTCACGGGTCCACGACTCCGGCTCCCAGTAGCGCCAGAAGAAGTGACTGACGATGTCGCAGCCGTTGAGGTAGATCGCGGTCAGGTCGGTCGTGTGCGCGTCCATGAGCTTCGCGGCCACGGCCACGGTGGTCCTGTCGGCGGCGAGGCGCGCCGAGAGCATCTTCTCGGTGCCGCTCAGGAGTTCGGGAGAGAGCCCGTCGGTCGGTCCCATCAGCGCCAGCACGTCGTTCTCGGGTATGTCCGAAGGCCTGATGGCCACACCCGCGAGTTCGTTCCACAGGGCTTCCGGATGGACGCCGACTGCCACGTCCGCACCCACTCCCTCAGGAAGCGCGTCGGTCGGGTCGTGCGATATGGCCATGATGGACCTGGAGGTGACCGTGTAGGTGGTGACGGGAACGGGCGGATACGTCACCAGCCACCCCACCACGCCGGAGGACCTGCCCGCTGAGTGCAGGATCTCCCAGAGCGTTCGGCACTTGATCATGTCGCTGCTGATGAGCTTGAGGGCGTCGCTTCCTCGCACGCCGTAGGTGGTGAATCCGCCGACGCCGTGCTTCTCTCCGGTCTTTCCGGTCGCTATGCTCGTCCACACCGTCGGGGAGACGAATGGCGGTATGGAGCGGAGCTCGCCTGACGCGCCTGCTTCTCTGAGGCGCTCCATGTTGGGCAGCCTGCCATCGGCAGCGAGCCTCTCGAAGCGTCCCCAATCCAGTGCGTCGACACCGATTACGACGACGCGAGGGCCGTCCGGCGAGTCAGGCGCGGGCGCATCTCCGGCACGGTTCACGAGCGCGACCGCGATGAGCACGATCGCAACGGCAAGGACCGCCAACTTGATGAAGAACCTCATGAACGTCCCCAGTCTCGCGCGGACGGCCTAGCGAAGCGCCTGCCGGCAGACCTTACCCTCGACACTGCCGCCGAGTTCGATCCCGGCCGCCGCGGCCACGGTCGGGGCGAAGTCCAGAATGTCGCCCTTGTCGCACCTCACGCCGGCGTTGACCCGGGGCCCGTCGATCACCCAGAACCCCGTGGTGCTGTGCATGCTCTGGCCGATCAGTGGGTTTCCCTGCGGGCCGTAGTAGAGCCCGTCGTAGCCGTGGTCGCTCACGACGGCCACGGTCGCGCCGTCAGCGGTCAGGTCCGTGAGTTCGCCCAGTATCTCGTCCACGAAGGCGTAGTAGGCATCGATCGTGCCGCTCAACGCCTCGGACTGCTGCGTCACGAGGTCGCCGACGGTCTCGGTCAGAGCGTCCCAGTCGATCTGCTCCGGATGAGCCATGTGCCAGAACCGCTGACTCACCAGCTCGGTCCCCGACAGCGCCACGAACTCGGTCGAAAGGTCGGCCTCCTGCTCCATGGCCTTCGCCACGTCCAGCATCGACCTGTCGGCGGCATAAGCAGCCGACAGGTCCAGGTAGCCCTGTCCTATCAGGGCCTCGTATCCCAGAACGCTGTCGGTCTTGATGAAGCGCCCGAGGTCGGTTCTTCTGTAGATGCTCGGGTCCGACATGAGCCCGTCGACGGTGTCGAGGAACTCCAGCGGGTGGAGCTGACGCTCGGGGATCCCCTGGTGAGAGCGCTCCAGCACGTAGGTGTTGTGCGGAGCCAGCGTCACGCCGTTCAGCTGCTCGACCGGCCACTCTCCCCACCAGCCGAGCACCCCAACACGAACCCCAGAGTCCGAGAGCGCCGTCCAGAGCGTTCCCACCGTGCGAGACTTCGGACTCAGACTTGCCTCGACGACGCTCCCGCGAGGAGACATCTTGTTGCCGCCGACGCCCTGGTTGGCGGGGCTGACGCCCGTGACCAGGGAGGTCCAGGCGATCCTCTTGTCGACCGTCTTGCCGAGCGTCGCGAACTCCTGCGTCGCGCCCTGCGCCATGAGCGCCTCGAGATTCGGCATGGTTCCCTCGGCAATCAGCTTCTCAGCGATCGTCAGATCCATGCCCTCGATGCCGACCACGAGCAACGACAGCGTGCCCTGCTCCGCCACCGGGACTCGAGAGATCGACTCCGACTGGTCGTTCGTCGATGTTCGCTTCGTCAGGAAGACGACCGCGGCCGCCACCAGAACGACCGCCGCGATGACCACGATTGCTCTGTCGAACCTCATTCCGCCCCTCCAGCGCTACCGGCCACGGGCCCGAACCGGTGACCGTCTACTCTATGTACCCAAGCGAACGCAGTCGCTCCTTGATCTCGTCGTCCACTGGTGAGCCTTGGTCCTTCTCTTCGCCGGTCAGCTCGTCCGGACCGTCCTTCTCGTAGGTGGCGATGTGCCCGGTCTCATGCGAGGACAGGAAGGAAGGTTCGATCGCCTCGACGAGCACTCTTCCGTCCATGTCGTCGGCAACGGGCAGGCCGTACAGCGTCAGGAGCGTCGGCGTGATGTCCAGCACGCTCGGGCTCACAAGCTCGCGCCCCCCCACGATGTCCTTTCCCCACAATACGATGAAGCCGGTCGGGTCGTGCATGGCGGTACCGATCGCGTACTTGTCACCGACGAGTTTCGGCCCGGAGTGGCCGTGGTCCGATGTAACGATCACCGTGGTGTCATCATCGACCAGATCGAGAAAGCGGCCAACCGCGGAGTCGGCCTCGTCGTAGTAGCGCTCTATGACCTTGCCGAACAGCCCGGACTCTCGCGCGCTGACCGGGGCGCCGCTGCCGGGATGCGCATCCACCCAGAACTGATGGCATATGCCGTCGATGCCGCTCATGTAGACGGCGGTGAAGTCGGTCGGCCAGGTTTCGGTCATGTGAAACGCGATGTCCTCGCTCGTCTTGTCCAGGGCGATGCACATCTTGAGCGAGGCGACCCTCGCCGGGAACTCGGCGGCCTCGGACATGTCGCCATCCACGTACTTGCTCGCGGCGGCGTCGGAGATGTCACCGGCGCGCAGGACCATGGGCAGAAGGTCGTCGGCAAGCTCGTGTGGGTAGGTGGTGTCCGTCTGCTTCCGTCCCATGCTCGCCCAGTCGTACTTCACGTAGTCCGAAGCGAGGTAGCCGTTCACGGGTTCCACGGGCCAGGTCACGAGCCAGTTGATCACGCCGACCGTGATGCCGTTTTCGCCGAGAATGTCCCAGATCGTCCTGGCCTCGCGGAAGTCCGAGGTCAGAATCACGCCCTCGCGTCTCGCGTCGGCCTTCGTGGTGAAACCGGTTATGCCGTGCTTCTCCGGAACCTTGCCTGTAGATATGCTCGTCCATATCATCGGCGATTCCAGGTGCTTGAGAGACCTGAGTTCGCCCCACGAGCCGTCCACGATCAGCCTGGAGAAGTTCGGGAGTCTGCCGGCCTCGATCATCGGCCCCATGATGTCCCACTCCAGACCGTCGATGCCGAGCAGAAGAACCTTGCGCTCGACGGGGACGGGCTCGCGCGTCGCCGAGCAGGATGCCGCCACCACGGCGGCGGCGACAAGGAGTACGATCGCTACGAGTCTGGGTGCGGTTCTCATGTCTTACGTACCCTCCGGGGAGCGGCGCGTCGCGTGCGGCCGGAATCGCGTCTACAGAATCTCCGTGTCACTCTATGTAGCCCAGCGACTTCAACCTCTCCTTGATCTCGTCGTCCACGGCCGTCGGATTCGGCTCTTCGGCTCCTTCCTCCCCACGCGGCGCGTAGGAACTCGTCTCGTAGGTGTCGATGTAGTCGACCGGATTCCGCCGCAGCAGGTCGGGAGACAGCGCGTCCTCCAGCACAAACCCATCCATGTCGCGAGCAACGGGCTGGTCCATGAGTGCCAGGACCGTGGGCGTGACGTCGAAGACGCTCGCGTCGCTCAACTCGGCGCCCGCGTTGATGCCGGGGCCCGCCGCTACGAACACCCCGGTCGGCCTGTGCATCCATATCCCCAGCTTGATGCCGCGCGGAGTGCGATACGGGCCGCGGAACCCGTGGTCGGAACAGAGAATGATGGTCGAGTCCTCGTCCAGCCGCGCGAGCAACTCTCCCAGGATGCCGTCCATCCGCTCGTAGTACCTCGGGATCACTTCGCTGCACGCTTCGACCATCTCGGGGTCCATCTGGATGTCGACCGTCGACGGGTCCATCGGCCCCCAGAAGAAGTGCGAGGCCATGTCGACGCCGCTCAGGTAGACCGCGAAGAAGTCCGGCTGCTCTCTCGAGTCGAGCATGTACTTCGCCACACCTCGGATGGTCTCATCATTGCCGTAGATGTCGCGTAGCGAGAGGACCGCGGACTCGAGCGACGCGGTCGGGGCGTCTCTCCACTTCGTGCCCCTTAGGAGAGGAGCAAGCTCCTCCACGTCGACGTCCGAGAGCGGCCTCGCGTACGGCGCCAGCTCCTCCGCCAACTCCTCCGGGTAGGTGGAGCGCTCCTGGGGCTCGAACCCGTCCTCCGGCCGGTAGAGTATTCGTTCGGTGATCATGTACCCGTTCAAGGGCTGTGCCGGCCAGGTGACGAGCCAGTTTATAACACCGGTCGTGTAACCCTCTTCCGACAGGATGTCCCAGATGGGTCTCGCGAGCCACCCGTTCGAGTTGTAGAGCGGCGCCTGGTCGGTGTTCCGAAGGAAGTCCGCGATCCCGTGCTTCTGAGGGCCCTTGCCCGTCGCGATCGTCGTCCAGATCACCGGCGATTTCATCACCGGCTCGAGCGAACGGAAGTCGGCCCGAACACCCCGGTCTATGAGGGCGGCGATATTGGGCAGCTTGCCCTGCTCGAGCAGCGGGTCTACGATCTGCCAGTCCATCCCGTCCACGCCCAGTATGACGACCTTGTGGACAGCCGGCGGCACTCCCCCGCAGCCGGTCGTGAACGCCACCGCCACCGACAGCAGAAGCGCCGCGATTGTGAGCGCGGCCGCCCAAGGCTTTGCGTTCAGGCCTCTCGTCACTGCCCGTCCTCTCCTTACTGCGCGTCCTCTCCTTCGAGCACGACCCGCGCAAAGTCCGCGACCTCGAGGAACAGGTCCCTGACCGCCGACAGAAGACCCAGCCGGGCCTCCCGCAGCTTCGCGTCGTCCACCATGACCATCACGTCGTCGAAGAACGTGTCGATCGTTCCCCTGAGCGAGAGCAGGCCCACGACCGCTCCCTCGAAGTCCGACCTCGCTATCGCCGACTCCACTTCGCCTGCCACTCTTGCGCGCTCGGTTTCCAGAGCCACGGCCGACGGCTCGATGAGCGCGCCCGGATCGTGCGGGAACCTGGGCTGGTCCTTCAGAATGTTGCTGACCCGCCTGATACCGATCACCAATCCCTTGAAGCTCTCGTTCTCGCGGAAGTGCGTCAGAGCATCGAGCCTGGGTCTCACTCCCGCCAGGTCGGCGAGCGACGCCTCGAGCACCGCGTCGACCAGGTCATACGCGTACCCCGCGTCGATGAAGAAGGCCCTCGCGCGGCCCTTGATGAACTCGAGCACGACGCCCGAGAGCTCCGACGCGGCATCTCCGTCGATGCCGAACCCGGCCGCCGCCGCCGCCACGAACTCGGACAGCGAAAGCGAGAGCCGCTTCTCGTCTATCAATCGAACCAGACCTATGGCCTGGCGCCTGAGCGCGTAAGGATCCTGCGAGCCCGTCGGCGCGAGCCCGGCAGAGAAGCAGCCGACGATCGAGTCGGCCCGGTCCGCCATACTCAAGATGGTCCCAGCCGTCCCCGATGGCAAGCTGTCGCCCGCGAACCGTGGCATGTAGTGCTCGCATATGGCCTCGCCCACAGCGTCGGACTCGCCGGACGCGGCGGCGTACTCGCGGCCGATGGCTCCCTGGAGCTTCGTGAACTCCTTGCCGTCCTTCACCATCTCCGTCACGAGGTCGGCCTTGGCCAGATGCGCGGCGCGCTCGACGGTTCCCGAGTCGGCCTCACCGAGCCGTCCGGCGAGCCAGAGGGAGAGCTTCTCCAACCTGACCGTCTTGTCGAGAAGTGAGCCCAGGCCCTCCAGCCACACGACGTTCCGGAGGCCGTCCACCTTGTCGGCGAGCGGCGTCCTCGTGTCCTCCTCCCAGTAGAAAGAGGCGTCGTCGAGTCGCGACTCGAGCACCCTCTCGTTACCCGCGCGTATCTTGTCGATGTGGTCCGGCGGAGCGTTCGCCACGCATAGAAAGTTCGGTAGCAGCGTGCCGTCCTTCTCGACTGCGAAGTAGCGCTGGTGTCCCTTCATGGCGGCCACGGTAACGTCTCTCGGAAGCTTGAGGAAGCGCCCGTCGAACCGGCCGGCAAAGACCGTGGGGCACTCGACGAGGAACGTGACCTCGTCCAGGAGTTCGTCGTCCTCGACCAGAGCGCCTCCGCACGTCTCCGACGCGACCCGGCGCAGCGACTCGAGTATCGCGGCGCGGCGCTCGACGTGGTCGGCGACGACCAGGTTCTTCTCGAGCACGGCCTCGTAGTCGGATGCGCCGGCCACGGCGTGCGGCCCCGGCGCCCAGAACCTGAGTCCCATCGTCGCGGAGCCGGCCCCCACCCCCGCGTACTCCATGTCGAGGACGTCGGAACCAAGCATCGCGACGAGCCAGCGTATGGGACGCGCGAAGCGCGTCTCGACGCCCCAGCGCATCGTCTTCGGGAACGTGATCGCGTCGGTCGCGGCCGCGAGGCATTCCGGGACGACCTCGGACGCGGCACGTCCCGCGTCCAGAACCTTCACACGGACGTAGTCATCGACGATCTCGAGTTCTCCGACGTCGACGCCCTGCGACCTCGCGAACCCCGTCGCGGCCTTGGTCGGCTTGCCGTCCTGGTCGTAGGCGACCCTCGCCGGTGGCCCGACGACAACCTTCTCGAGCTGCTCCTGCGCGTCAGCCAGTCCCTTCACGACGACGGCCAGCCGCCTCGGAGTAGCCAGCGCCCGCACGGAATCGAACGAAAGCCTCGCCGACGTGAGCTGCTCGCCCACGGCGCTCCCAAGAGCGGTGATGGCCGCCGGCACGTACGGCGCGGGGATCTCCTCGACGCCGATCTCATAGAGGAGGTCTCTAGGCATCGGAGCCTCCTTTCGCCCGCTCGCCGGGGACATTCGGCCGATCCGTCTCGACTTCCGCCTCTCCGCTTCCGTGAAGCAGCGGATAGCCC
>CAYNQF010000046.1:8826-19110 GCA_964399265.1 uncultured bacterium
CGGCCGATCCGTCTCGACTTCCGCCTCTCCGCTTCCGTGAAGCAGCGGATAGCCCAGCTCCTCTCGCTGCTTGACGTAAAGGAGCGCCGCCTTGCGGGCCAGCCTGCGCACCCTGGCGATGTAGCCCGTCCGCTCCGACACGCTGATCGCGCCGCGCGCGTCGAGCACGTTGAAGACGTGCGAGCACTTGAGCACCAGGTCGTACCCCGGCGCCAGGATCCCCTTGTCGAGCAGGCGCATCGCCTCGGCCTCGTAGCGGTCGAAAAGCTCACGGTGGAGGCCTATGTCGGCCTCCTCGAAATTGAACCTGGAGAACTCGACCTCGTACTCCCTCGTCAGCTCCCCGAAGCGGACGCCCGGCGCCCATTCGAGGTCGAAGAAGCTCTCGACTCCCTGCAGGAACGTAGAGATGCGTCCGAGACCGTACGTGATCTCGGACGACACGACGTCGAGTTCCATGCCTCCGGCCTGCTGGAAGTAGGTGAACTGAGTGATCTCCATCCCGTCGATCCACACCTCCCACCCGAGTCCGGCCGCACCCAGGGTCGGCGACTCCCAGTCGTCCATCACGAGCCGCACGTCGTGTTCCTTGAGTGCTATGCCGATGGCACGAAGGCTCTCGAAGTAGACGTCGAGGACATCGGACGGAGCCGGTTTCAGGAGCACCTGATACTGCAGGAACTGCTGCATGCGTATCGGGTTCTCGCCGTAGCGTCCGTCCTTGGGCCGCCTCGAGGGCTCGACGTAGGCGGTCTTCCACGGCTCCGGCCCGAGGCAGCGGAGGAACGTGGCCGGGTTGAACGTCCCGGCGCCCACCTCCGAGTTGTACGGCTGGACGATCACGCAGCCGTAGTCGGCCCAGTACCGCTCGAGATTGAGAATGATGTCCTGAAAGAACATGGGCTCAGTTCTCTTCCTTGTGGTTGGGCGCCGCGGCCTGCCGCGAGCGCCTCGCCCTTTCCAGCGATTCCAGCACGGGGAGCGACCTCATACGGAGTTCCAGACCGGAGTAGCGCTCGAGGAGCCTCAGAAGGGCGTGCCCCACCTCATCCCTCTCACATTCGGTGAGGCAGCGGAACGGCGAGACAGGGTCTCCGGCACGCAGTCCCCTGAGCACCTCGACCACCCGCGAGCCCCCGCCTCCGGCGCACGAGGAACAGAGGGCGCCGCCCTCTTCCTCCGCGAATGTGGGGCGGGGACCGAGTTCGCCCCCGCACCTGGCGCACCGGTCGAGCACCGGAGCGTAGCCCAGCCGATCGGCGAGTTCCAGCTCGAACGACCACAGCAGGGCCGGCAGATCCTCCGGCGCCGCCTCGTCCATCGCCTCAACGGCTCGGAGGATCAACTCGTACAGCTCGGAGTCCGGAGCATGCTCGCTCACGAGCCGGTCGACCAGCTCGAGAGCCATGGCCGCGTAGGCTTGCCTCTCGACGTCGCTCCGGAGCGCGCGGAACTCCCGCTCCAGCTCCGCCTGAGACACCAGCGACAGGTCGCGGCCCGGCCTCAGGTAGAAAACGACCCCGGACTCGACGAACGGGTCCAGGGCGGCACCGAGGCGCCCTCCTCCCTTCCTCACACCCTTCGCGACAAGCCGCACCTTGCCGTAATCTCGAGTATAGCACACGACCACACAACTGGTCTCACCGAGCCTGTGGCGGCGCAGGACGATGGCCCTGGACTTGACGGGCGGCATCGTCTCCTCCTACGTCAGCCGCTCGATGAAGGCGCTCGCGAGTCCGAGATACACAAGGATGCCGATGATGTCGTTCAGTGTGGTCACGAATGGGCCCTGTGCAACGGCGGGATCTATGCCCGCCCGCCTGAGGGCGAACGGCATCACCGTTCCGAGAGTCGCGGCGACCAGGATCACGGTGGCCAGCGAACCGCCGACCACGGACGCGAGACCCCAGTCGCGAAACCAGAATCCGACTATGAGCTGAACGGAGACGCCGAGCACGATCGCGTTGGTGAGAGCGATGCGCCACTCGCGCATGAGGCGCGCCCCGGTCTCTCCGCGGGGTCTGCGCTCCGCCCTCATGCTCCTCACGATGATCGTCGAGGTCTGGAGACCAACGTTGCCTCCCATCGCCGTGATGACCGGGACAAAGAACGCGAGCGCCAGTACCTTCTCAAGCGAGAACTGGAAGTAGCGCATCACGGTCGCTGAGCCCAGGCCCCCGAGCGCTCCGACGATAAGCCATGGTAGCCGGATCCTCGAGATCCTGAGGGTCGAGTCCTCATGCATCTCGTCGTCCCGCGTGCCGACCATGAGGCTCATGTCCTCGTCGGCCTCCTCGTGGATGACGTCGATGATGTCGTCGACGGTGATCCGCCCGACGAGCACGCCCTGGGGGTCGACGACCGGGACGGACACGAGGTCGTACTTGCGGAAGACCTCCGCGACCTCCTCCTGGTCCATCTCGCTCGACACGGACACGAGATCGTCTGACATGATGTCCTCGATCTTCGTTCCCGGGCGGGCGAGGACGATCGCCTGCAGCGGAACCACGCCCTGAAGATGGCGTCCGAGGTCCGTCACGTAGATGTTGTGAATCTCCTCGACCTCGTCGGCGGAGGAGCGAAGCATCTCGATCGCCTGGTCGACCGTGGCGTCGCCGTGAACGAAGACGAGCTCGGAGGCCATGATGCCGCCCGCGGACTCGTCTGTATACTTCAGGAGCTCCTCGACGTCGCGCCGGTCTTCGGTCTCGAGCTTCGAGAGGACCAGGGCCTTCTTGTGGTCGTCCAGGGCGCCGATGACGTCCGCCGCATCGTCGGACGGAAGTTCGGTCGCGAGCCCTGCGATCTCCGGCGCCTCGAGAAGCTCGAGGACATCCTCGAGCGTCTGCTCGTCGAGGTTGATGACGACGTCCGCCGCAACGTCGGCCGGGAGCTTCCCCAGGACCTCCCGGAGCTTCTCGCCGCTCAACACGTCGATCGCCGCTGCGATGTCGGCGGGGTGGTGCCCCTCGAAGCCCGCGGCTATCCGGGCGGCCGTGAGGGACGGATCGATCGTGATGAGCTCTCTGTCCCGCGTCTCGTTCATCAGGACTCCGGCTCCGTCCGCGGATCCTCGCGTCCCGCGGCGTGGCCCTCGTGCTCCGTGGCCGGGCCGGCACTCGCGGCGGCCCGTCGCACGCGTTCCGGAACGGAGTTCGGCGCTCCGTTCGCTATGGCGCCCGCGGAGATGATGTACTTCAGACCCTCGTCCGCCGAAATGCCGAGCGGTATCACGTCCTCCTCCGGAACAAGGAGGAAATACCCCGAGGTCGGGTTCGGCGTCGTCGGAAGGAAGACGGTCACCATCCGCTTGCCCAGGGCCTCGTCTATGACGTCCGCGCCTTCGGAGGTCTGGAAGGCCATGCTGTACGATCCCTTGTCGGGGAACGTCACCAGGACGACCTTTCCGAAGTTCGACTTCTTCTCCTGAAGCAGCATTTCGAACAGCTGCTTGGTGGTCCGGTAGATCCACCTCAGGATCGGTATTCGCGCGACAAGCGCCTCGCCCGCGCGTATCAACCTCTTGCCGATGATGTTGCTGGCGAGTGCGCCCACGACGATGATGATGAGCAGGAGCGCCACCAGCCCGACGCCCGGCAGCCGGTAGCCGATGATCTTCTCGACGTACCTGCCGAGTATGAGATCGAGCCAGGTGAACAGCCGCCAGAGGACGAACCCGCTGATGACCGCCGGCAACAGGACGACGAGCCCGGTGAAGAAGTCCCTGCGCATGCTGCGCCAGAAGTTGTGGCCAGACTGCTCCGTATGCTGTGAAGCATCGGCTCCAGCGCCGGCCGCGCTCGCCTGACCCGCCCCGGACTGCTGCGCGTCCGCGCCTGCCGCTGCCGGTCCACCGGCCGGTCTCAGCTTCCCCTCTTTGCCGTCCATCTCTTCCTCACACGTACCTTGCCCACACGCGTCGGACTCGCCGACACCACGCGTATCTCGACGGGACCGACTACCGCCTCGTCACCGGGCTCCGGGATCCTTCCCAGCGCCTCGAGCACCAACCCTGCGATGGTGTTGTAGTCGCCCTCGGGAAGGTCGATCGAGAGCGCGTCCTCGACCGCGTCGACCTCGGCTCGCCCGTCGATCATGAAGAGCCCCTCGTCGATCTGCCTGATGAGCGATTCTCTTACGTCGTACTCGTCCTCTATCTCACCGACCAGCTCCTCGAGCAGGTCCTCGAGCGTGACGATGCCCGCCAGCGTTCCGTGCTCGTCGACGATCACGGCCATGTGCTGCCGCCTGGCCTGAAGCTCCCGGAACAGCTCGTCACAGGTCTTCGTCTCGGGCACGTGAGGGAGCGGCCGCACCAGAGTGGTCACCGTCCGCTCTCTCGGAATCCCGAGCAGGTCTCGCGAGTGGACCATCCCATCGATCATCTCCCTGTCCGGCGAGTAGACGGGAAGCCTCGAGAACCCGTGCACCCTGACGAGCTGGCAGGCCTCGCCCACCGTCGCGTCGTTCGGCAGACCGATGATGTCGGTCCTTGGGACCATCACTTCTTCAACCGTCGTGAGAGCGAACTCGAAGATGCCGGAGATGAGCTTCGTCTCCTGTTCGTCGACCGCGCCCGACCTTTCGCCCTCGCTGGTCAGAAGCAGACGCAGCTCATCCTTCGTGAGCCTGCGCCGCCACGTCGTGGCCCTGACACCCGTGGGCCTCAGGATCAGCCGGGCAAGACCGGTGACCACCCAGATGACGGGGAAGAAGATCCAGTAGAAGACGCGAAGAGGGTGTATGACCCTGAGCGTCAGGACGTCCGACAGACGCCTGCCTACGACCTTGGGGATCGTCTCGCCGAAGATGAGCATGGTGATGGTCACGACGCCGGTCGACAGGAGGCCGACCGCGCCCGGCGACCACGCCGCCAGATGGCGAGCGAAGGCCCACGACACGAGGGACGACGTCATGATGACGGCGACGTTCGTTCCCACCAGTGTCGTTCCGAACAGCCTGGACGGGTCCGCCACGAACCTCTCGAGCGATCGCGCCCCGGCCCGTCCCTTCTCGAGCCAGTGCTCCAGCCGGATCCAGTTCATGGACACGAGCGCGGTCTCAGACCCCGAGAAGAACGCGGCCAACGCGTGTCCTGCGACTATGAGCGTCAGGATGAGCAATGTGCCTCGCTACTCCGTGCCGTTCACTGCGGCGTCGGCGTCGTCGAGCCTCACGACGCGAACGCGCTTGATGCGCTGCTCCTCGACCGACTCGACGGTGAACTCGAGTCCCGCTCTCTCCAACTTCTCGCCCTCGGACGGTATCCGACCGAAAGCCTCCATCAGGTATCCACCAAGGGTCTCCACGTCCTCGCTCTCAAGCTTGACGCCTATCTCCTCGGCCAGTTCATCCAGATGGACGACCCCGTCGGCAATGACGGTCGTGCGGTTGACCACCTTGATGAGGCTCTCGTCCTCGACGTCGTACTCGTCTCTGATGTCCCCGACGATCTCCTCTATCAGGTCCTCGAGCGTGATGAGTCCGGCGGTGCCGCCGTACTCGTCGACGACGATCGCTATGTGGATGCGCCGGTGCTGCAATTCCTTGAGAAGTTCGCCGGCCTTCTTGCTCTCGGGCGTGTAGTACGCGGGCCGCACTATCCTGGTCAGGCTGATTCCCTCGGACTCGCCCAGGTCGTACTTGAGAAGGTCCTTAACGTACAGAACGCCTACGATGTGGTCTATGTCGTCGTGGAAGACGGGTATCCGCGAATGACCGAGTTTCTTTGCCCGCGCGACGACCTCGTTCAGCGCCTCGGTGTCCTCTATGCACCCCATGTCGACCCGCGGCACCATGATCTCCCGCACGATCGTGTCGCCGAACTCGATCACGCTGTCGATCATGTCCCGCTCCTCGTCCTCGATCGTGCCGCGCTTGCCCGAGACCGCCACGATGGTGCGGAGTTCTTCGGCCGTCACGAACGGACGCTGGTCGTCCGCGAGGCGGCCGCGCATCGACGCGACGATCCCGCCCATCGCGCTGACGAGCGGCGAGAAGAGCTTGAGCGTTCCTGAGATGAGCGGAGCGTTCCTTGATGCGGTCAGCGTGTTGCGCTGCATCGCGTACATCTTGGGGGCGACCTCACCCAGCAGCAATATGACAAAGGCGATGGCTCCGACCTCTAGCGCGATGGTCGCGGCCTGCGAATACCCGTTGGCCTCGCCGATGCGAAGCGCGACGAGCGCTCCGAGCGAACCGAGCGCCACGTTGACGAGCGTGTTACCTATGAGGATGCCGACCAGCAGCCTCTCAGGATCCTCGGTCAGGCGTCTGACGCGGTTCTTCTCGTCGAGCGCGTCAAGATCGAGCCTCGACAGAGAGAAGAACGCGGTCTCGGACCCCGAGAACACTGAAGACAGGTACAGCAGAACGGCGAAGCCGATGAACACGAGCGGGAGCGACATCAGCGGCCAGTGCCTCCATTGCCGGACACGTCACGCACGTAGCGGTTCTCCAGACGCCGCATCTCGGTCCTCTCACAGGGTCTCTCGTGGTCGAGGCCCAGCAGATGGAGAACGCCGTGCGCGGTCAACTTGAGTATCTCCCTGTCGAACGACCTCCTGAAGCGGCGCGCCTGGACCGCGGCGCGGTCCGTGGACACGACCACGTCGCCCAGAACGGTCTCGGCCTCGTCGGCCACGACGGAGGAGCCGTCGCTCCAGAACGACAGGACGTCGGTGGGTCTGTCCTTGCTCCTGTACTCCAGATTCAGCTTCCGGATCTCGTCGTCGGACACGAACAGGACAGACACGTCGCTGTCCGAGTGGTCGTGGTCGGCGAGTATCGCGCGCACGAGTCTCCGCACCAGCGGCTTGTTGACGGGTGCGCTGCCGCGCACCGTGATACTAACGGCCATTCGGGCCCCCGCCGCGACGCGCGCCGTCGGCCTGGTCCCTGCCGCGGCCTCCCGGCTCCGGCGCCACACCCTCTCCGCCGGCATCGGAATCCTGGTCCGGGTACTTCACCCTCTGGTGGTACATGCCGACCAGCACGCGGGAGAAGGCGTCGCGTATGCGCCGCAGGTCGGACAGGGTCAGCTCGGCGTCGTCCAGCTGGTGCTCGCTCCAGCGCTTCTCGATCAGCTCGTCGATCTCCGCCTCGATCCTCTTCTGGCTCATCGGTTCGTCGATCGAGCGTATGCGGGCCTCGATGGTGTCGGCGAGGGCGATGATGGCCGACTCCTTGCTGCGCGGCCTCGGGCCCGGGTAGCTGTAGTCGTCCGCGCTGACGTCAGCCGGGTCCTCGGCCTCCTCGACCGCCTTGTTGTAGAAGTACTCCATGACCGTGGTGCCGTGATGCTCTCGGATGATGTCGATGATCGGCTCGGGCAGCCGCTCCTTCTTGGCGAGGTCGACGCCGTCCCTGACGTGAGAGCGTATCACGAGGCTCGAGACCTTCGGACGAATGCCGGTGTGCTTGCTGTCCGACGCCTCCAGACCCTGTTGGTTCTCCACGAAATACCCTGGCGTGACCAGCTTGCCGATGTCGTGGTAGTACGAGCCGACACGCGCCAGTAGTCCGTCCGCCCCGATGGCCTCGGCCGCAGCCTCGGATAGGTTGCCCAGGATGATGCTGTGGTGGTACGTGCCCGGCGCCGTCATGGCCATCTTTCTCAGGAGCGGCTTGTTCATGTCGCCGAGTTCGAGCAGCGTTATGTCGGTCGTGACCCGGAAGCCGCGCTCGAAGAGCGGGAGCGACACGACGACGATGCCCATCGACACGATGGCATTGAGCCCACCCCACCCGGCTCGCGTTACCGTGGCCATCCCGACGTCCGCCCTGGCCAGGTCGACCAGCGCGATGGTCGCGGCGTACGTCACAACGACGCGGATGCCAGACCAATAGAAGTCTTCGCGGTGTCTGACACGTCTCACCGAGTGCGCGGCAACCACGCCGCCGACGAGCGACATGAAGATGAACGGGATCCCGAAGTTCGCATACATCGCCGTCAGCAGCACGACGAACGTGGTAGCGACCACCGCGAACTCCAGGTCGAAGAGCATCGACGACAGCATCGCCAGGAGAGCTATGGGCACCAGGTACTGGGAAGCGTCTCCGAGTCCCACCTTGGCCGAGGCGACGATCATTACGACGGCCACGAGGGACATGAAGATCAACTGGAACCTCGTGTCGTACAGCATCTTTCGGCGCCGGTCGGACAGGTAGAGGACGAAGGCACCTAGAAGCACGAGGGCCTCGAGGATGCGCCCCAGAGGCGCCAGGAGTCGCTTCGGACCGCCCTCCAGTCTCAGGAGTTCGTTCTGCCTTCGGTCCATCGAGTAGATCATCCGCAGATGCTCCGGCGTGACCCGCTCGCCCTTCTGGATGATGACCTCGTTCTCCTTGACGTCCTGGTCCGTGCCCTCCTGGACGGATTCGCGCGCCGCCTGGCGCCTCCGTTCGGTCTCGTCCGCGCGGTAGAACACGTTCTGCGAGACGAACGGCACGACGATCTCGACCACCGCGTTGACGAGCGGCCTGTCCTTGAGAATGCGCTCGGCCTCCGACCGGACGGTTGTGGAGACGTCCCTCATCGGGAGAAAATCTCCCACCGTCTCCATCGTCTCCTCTCCGTCCTTCAGGAACATCACGTTGTCCTGGTCGGAGAGGTCAGGAACGGAGCGGCGCGCCAGCACGCCCCTCTCGGCCAGGGCAAGCAGTATCTGCCTGGCCAGCTCCTCGACCCGCGCGGATTGCGCGCCGTTGAGAAGCACCTGTCTCGTCGTGTCGGACAGCGCGATACCCATCTGTCCCAGCATCTCGAGCTTCTGGCGCCCGGACTCGGGTCCGTTCCTGATGCCGTACACCTCGGTCAGGAACTCGCCGAACTTCTTCCGCTGCTCCGTCTGCTGCACCGGATCGTACTCGAACACGGGCAGGACCAGCCCGGCCTCCCACTCCCGTTCCTCCTGTAGCTCCGCCGGCGTCTTCAGGACGTCGAAGTCGAAGGGCGCCACGATCTCCTCGTTCGCCACCTCTCCCACCTGAAGCTCGATGCCGGTGCCCACGGTCGGACCGGGGAAGAGAAGCTCCAGGGCGAGCAGGAACCCGGCTATTATCAAGAGGCCGAACAGGACCGTGCGCCGTACCACCCGGCTCGAGGGCCCCTCTTCGCGGCCGTCGTCCAGTCGCACCCGTTCGCTCCTGGCGGGTTTGTCAGGTTTGCGCTTGAAGAGCGCTGCCATCACTCACCCTCCCCACCGGCCGCTTGAGCGGCGGCCGCGTCCCCGGCGGACGTCTCCCGGACCGAGGCCTGCTTTGCGGAGGCTTCCTTCGCGGAGGCGTAGCGCTCGAAGGCCTTGACGATCTCGCGGACGAGCCGGTGCCTGACGACGTCGCTCTCGGTCAGGTATACGAATTCGATCCCGTCGATGTCGGCCAGCACGTCCTGCACCCTCACGAGGCCGGACATCTCGCGGTTGGCGAGGTCGATCTGGGTGATGTCGCCCGTTATCACCGCTCTCGAATTGAAACCGAGACGCGTGAGGAACATCTTCATCTGCGGCATCGTGCTGTTCTGCGCCTCGTCGAGGATCACGAACGCGTCGTTGAGCGTTCTCCCTCGCATGTACGCGAGAGGTATCACCTCGATCGTCCCGATCTCCGTGAGCCTCTTCACGCGTTCCGGGTCCATCATGTCGCGGAGCGCGTCGTAGAGAGGTCGCAGGTATGGAGCTATCTTCTCCTGGTAGTCGCCCGGCAGATAGCCGAGGCTCTCGCCCGCCTCGACCGCGGGACGTACCAGGACGATGCGTTCGACCGACTTGAGCCTCAGCGCGGCGACGGCCATCGCCACCGCAAGGTAGGTTTTGCCGGTGCCGGCCGGGCCGATCGATACGACGATGTCGTTCTGTTCCATGGCATCGACGTACTTCTTCTGTCCGACGGTCTTCGGCTCGACCGGGCGCTTGAGCCCCGAGAGCCGAGCGCCGCCGCCGTACAGCCGCGAGAGTTCGTCGACGCGTCCCTCCTTGACCATGCGAACGGTGTAGATGACGTCCTCGCGACGCACCGTCCGGCCTCGCCTCACGAGGTTAGCCATCTGGTCGATGACGGCGGCCACCTGCTCGACCTCGTCGTCGTCGCCGACGATCGTGATCTCGCCTCCCCGTGCGGTGATCCTTGCGTCGAACGAGTCCTGGAGGACCCGCAGGTTCGCGTCCCGCCTGCCGTACAGATGGACGGAGTCTATGTCTTCCACCGATATCTTGCGCTTCATTCCCGACGCCTCTAGCAAGAATCGGGCTCTTGGCCGTCACTTCGCGGAGCCAAGAGCCCGAT
>CAYNQF010000047.1:0-18991 GCA_964399265.1 uncultured bacterium
GCTCTCCTGGCTCACTTTGGTTTCCTCTGCTTCGCCGGCGGTGTTCGACATCAGTGCATTGATGCCACTCTCGATCTTCTTCGCGATGGTGTCAAAGTCGTCGAGTTCGGTCTCCGGGATGAACCTGGACCGCGAGATGTCTTCCATCACGGGCATGGCGAAAATATCCTCCACGGACACGCCTTGCTCGATCGCCTCGCCGGCCAGTCTGTTCAGCGTCATGATGTTCGTGAGCATCTTGAACTGCTTAGGGAACGACGTGTACGTGTCGACCTCGTCGAAGGCGTTCTGGTGCAGGAAGTCCTCTCGGATCGCCTTGGCCGTTCCGAGGACGAGACGGTCCTTGTTCGACAGGGCGTCGACGCCGACCAGGCGCGCGATCTCCTTCAGTTCCGCCTCCTGCTGAAGTGTCCGCATCGCCTCGGAGCGCATAGTCTCCCAGTCCTCGGACACCTCCGTGCGGAAGTACTCTGCCAGGCTGTCGTGATAGAGCGAGTAGCTGGTTAGCCAGTTGATGGCCGGGAAGTGGCGCTCGTACGCGAGCCAGTCCTCGAGCGACCAGAAGACCTTCACGACCTTGAGTGTCGCCTGGACGACCGGATCGGACAGGTCGCCGCCCGGAGGCGACACGGCGCCGACGGCCGTGAGCGCCCCGACGCGCTCGTCCTTTCCCAGACAGACGACGCGACCGGCGCGCTCGTAGAACTGAGCGGCTCGCGCCGGCAGATACGCGGGGTAGCCTTCCTCGCCAGGCATTTCCTCGAGTCGGCCCGACATTTCGCGGAGCGCCTCCGCCCAGCGCGACGTCGAGTCGGCCATCAACGCTACCGAGTAACCCATGTCGCGGAAGTACTCGGCGATCGTGATGCCCGTGTAGATGGACGCCTCGCGGGCCGCGACCGGCATGTTCGACGTGTTGGCCACGAGGACGGTCCGCTTCATGAGCGGCTCGCCGGACCGCGGATCGGTAAGTTCAGGGAACTCCATGAGCACGTCGGTCATCTCGTTGCCGCGCTCGCCGCAGCCGATGAAGATGACGACCTCGGCGTCGGCCCACTTGGCGAGCTGGTGCTGGATGACGGTCTTGCCGGCGCCGAACGGGCCCGGCACGCACGCCGTTCCGCCCTTGCCCAGCGGGAAGAACGCATCGATGACGCGCTGCCCCGTGACGAGCGGTTCGAACGGGCTCAGCCTCTCTCTATATGGACGGGCCTGGCGCACCGGCCAGCGGTGCATGAGCCTGAGCTCCTGCTTGCCGTCCTCCGTCTCGAGTTCGCCTATCACGTCCGTGACCGTGAAGCTGCCGGACTCGAGCTTCGCGAGCTTGCCCTTCATCTTCGGCGGAACGAGTATCTTCTGCTCGACCAGTGTCGACTCGCGAACCGTCCCCAGCACATCACCGCCCGTGAGTTCGTCCCCCACCTTCGCGGTCGCCTTGAACTCCCACTTCTTCTCGCGGTCGAGACCCGGCACGTGGATGCCTCGCGTGATCAGGTCTCCGGACAGCTCGCGGATCTTGTCGAGAGGTCGCTGGATGCCGTCGTAGATCGACTCGATGAGCCCGGGCCCCAGCTCGACCGAGAGCGGCTCGCCGAGCGACACAACAGGCTCGCCCGGGCCGAGACCCGCAGTGTCCTCGTAGACCTGGATCGACGCGAGGTCGCCCTTCACTTCGATGATCTCGCCGATCAGCTCCTTGTCGCTGACGAGGACGACGTCGAACATCCTGGCCTCGCGCATGCCGTCGGCGACGACGAGAGGTCCCGAGACCTTGCGGACCGTTCCCTTCACGGTCTTCTCTGCCATACAGGTTCTCCTGTGTATCTATGTAGCGCCCGCCGACGCGGGCGGTCAGCTCTTGCCGTCCTCTCCGAATATGTCGGCGCCGACCGCGGCCTGGACGGCGGCGCGGATCTCGGCCGTCGCGAGCCCCCTCGAACCGGTGACGCCCGGAAGAACGGTGACCGTGGGAAGCGCTTGGTCCCTGAGCTCCCCGATCTGCTCGGCGCACGCCTCGTGGACGTCTTCCGTCACAAAGATCACGGACGTCCCGTCACGGACGACCTCACCGAAGGCCTTCCGCGCCTCGTCGGCTCCGGTCACCGCTCTCACGGCGATGCCGAAGGCGGCGAAGCCCCACACCGAGTCCCTGTCGCCTATGAACGCTATCTCCGCCATGTCCCTCTGCCGTCGTCGCTCGCCGCACCCTCGCGCCGCATGTCCTCCGCGCCCGCCGTCCCCGCCGCTCCGACTCTCACGATCCGGCGCGTCACGCGTGGATCGAGCGCAGCCTCGCCTCTATCTCCGGCCTCTCGACCCCGTCCAGCTTGGCGGCGACGATCGCCCGGATGAGCTTCGTCTCGAGACCGCGAATGAGCACGTACCTCACGAGAGGCTCGACCCCGTACGCGGTCGTCGACGCGACCTCCGTCGTGGCCAGCAGGAGGTCGTCCGCCGCAAGCTCGAGCGCGAACGCGCGCTCTCTCGACCAGTCGTGGAGCACCGGAGTCAGACGGCCGTAGCGCCCGTACTCGATGGCACGCGCGAATGCGTCCATTGGCTCTCCCAGGAGGTCCGCGAAGAATGACAGGTCGAGCGTCCCACCCTCGGCGAACGCGGCCGCAAGCTCGGTCCTGTCCCGACCCGCGTCCTTGACCCTCGTGAAGAGCTTGATGTTCTCGAGGTCGATCTCGGTCCTCAGGTACCGGACCATGAAGTCGTTGTCCTCCGACCGTGCCACGTCGAGCGAGCGCTTCCACATTGCGGCGTCCAATATGCGGTCGACGGCGACGAGTTCGGAGTGGTCGCGGTAGTCGTCCTCGGCGCGGCGAACAGCCTCGGCCATGTAGTCCGGAAGCGGTGTGAGGTCGTGGTCCCGTACGGCCTTCTCGAGCGTCGCCGGAGGTATCGTGCCGATGGCGTCGACGAGCCCCGCGTCGACGTTCTCGAGCTTGAGGAGAGACGCCTTGACCAGAGACTTCAGATTGCGGAAGTCCCAGCGAATCCGGAAGAGATCGAGAAGCTTGGGTTCCGGCGATATCGACGACGCGGTGGCGAGCGTCTCCGCCGCCGCGCGCGCCAGACCGGTCTCGACGTCGGCCGGTCCGGCCACGTCCGAGAACGCCTCGTGGTAGACGGTCTCCCCCAGAGCGCGCAGGACGCCGTCCGCCGGCTCAGCGAGAAGTCGTTCGACCTGCTGACGGCTCAGGAACCCGGTCTCCATGCCGCGGATCCGGGCGACCGCGTAGGCGTATCTTGTGTCGTCGGACATGCCGCTACTCGCCCTTCTTCGTGCCGCCGAAGAGCGTCTCCGCCACGTCGGTCTCGAGCCGCTCGCGGGCGTCCCGCAGGATCGTATCCAGCGTGCAGTTCGTCTCCACCCGCCCGCTCCTGAGCACGAAACCGCCGCCCATCGGACGGCGCTCCTCTGACAACGTGAGCGCGCATCCCTCGACCGACTTCGAAACCCGGTCCAGGAACGCCTGGTCCATGCGAGTCTCGTCGGGGTCGACAATGACCTCGCATCTGCCCGGCTCGGCGACGCGCGAGAAGAACGTCTCCATCAGACGCTGGTAGTCATCGCGCCCCATCTCGAGGATGCGCTCTCTCGTCCGCTCGAACACGCGGTCGATGAGACGCTGTTTCTCCGCCAGCACCTCACGCCTGGCCTCAAGCCTGGCGAGCGTGATAACGCGGTTGCGCTCCTCGTCGGCCCGCTGTCTCGAGGCAGCCTCGAGCTTCTTACGCTGAGCCCCCACGCGCTCGCGCGCTTCCGCCGTGATGGCGTCGGCCTCGGAACGGGCCCGCTCGAGTATCCCGCGCGCTTCGTCCTCGGCGTCCGCTTCTATCTTCTTGAGAATGTCCTCAACAGCCATCTGTCGATAGCCCCACTCGTTCAGCCGCGCGCCGCGTGGTTCGCGTGCGCGGGTCCGGTCCGGAGCCCGTGTCTAGATCCTACCAAGAAGAAGGATCGTGCCGAGCAGGCCGAGGACCGCATAGGTCTCTACGACGATCGCGAAGATCATGCCCTTTCCCATCTCGTCGGGCCGCTTCGCCACGAGGCCACACGCCGCTCCCGCGACCTTGCCCTGCGCGATGCCGGACGTGAGTCCGGTGATGGCGAGCGGCAGGCAGGCGAACAGGATCTGCCAACCCTGCGCGGCCGTCATCTGCTGCACGAACGTGGGCGTGAGCTTACCGAGGGCGAGGAAGAGTCCCACGATGCCGTAGATGCCCTGCGTTCCGGGAAGCGCCTGAAGCAGAAGAAGCCGGCCGAACTTCTCCGGGTCCTCAGCGACGACGCCGGACGCCGCCTGTCCGGCGATGCCCGTGCCGACGGCCGAGCCCGTGCCGGCGAGTCCCGCGGCGAGGGCGGCGCCGGCCAGTGCCAGCATCAGTCCGTCCATTGATCTGAGCTCCTTGCTTGGGTTGCCTGTGTCTGTCTCGTCGTATCGTCCGTCCCGCCCGGCCGCCGCGCGACACTCCGCGACCCACCGGACGCTCTGTCATCATGTCTCGCGGGTCGGCCCTGCCGTCTGGTCGATCACCACAGAGTAGCGCCTCTCCGTCTTGAACGGCGAGAACTCGCGCCCTCCGCCCTGGAAGAACTTGGAGAAGTACTCCAGATACTGAAGTCTCGCGGAGTGTACGAACCCGCCGAGGGTATTGACCGCAAGATTGAACAGGTGTCCGCCGATGAGCACCACCACCGCCGCGACGATGCCGACGACCGGGATACCGCCGGCCATGCCCGCGACTCCGTTGATGGCCATCGCGATGGCGCCGGTCGCGAGACCGAGCGCCAGGAGGCGCGCGTACGACAGCACGTCACCGAAGTACCCCACTACATCGTAGAGCTTGAGCACACCGCCAAGCACCTTCATCACCGGGTTGGGATTCTTGCGGGCGCCCGTCAGAACCACCACCAGCCCCATGATCATGGCGCCCTTGCGCGCGACCGACATGAACTCGGGCGGAAGGTCCTTCCCCAGGATGAAGTTCGCGCCAAGCGGGGCCAGGAACGCGAGGAAGACGATCCACACCAACTGGTCGAGAATGCCGTCGAGCCAACGCCTCTCCCGGAACTCCGCGACCATCTTGATCGCGAGGCCGGTGAAGATCTGCGCGATCCCCAGCATGAAAACGAAGTCGAGCATGTGCATCGGATGCATGAGCGGGTTGAAATAGTCGCCGTTGCCGACTCTCAGACGGATTACGTGGATCCACTGTGGAAGAGCGCCGTCCTCGACACCGAACCACCCACCCGTCAGTGCACCGACCCCGGCCGTCGCCAGACCTCCCATGAACAAAAGCTTCATGAGCTTGCGGCCGCCGCCCGGCTGCATCTTCCTCATGAAGATGAACGAGACGACTGCCAGCACGACACCGTACCCTCCGTCGCTCAGGCACAGCCCGAAGAAGAGAACGAAGAAAGGCGCCAGGAGAGGCGTCGGGTCGACCTCCCAGTAGGACGGCCGCCCATAGAGTGTCGTCACGAACTCGAAGGGTGTGACGGCGGCGTTGTTGCGGAGGTCTATCGGGACGTCCTCCCCGCTCTCGGGGTCGCGCGCGACCATGTGCGTTTCGGACGAGATCCTCCCGATCCTGTCCTTTAGGGCCTCCTCGTCCCGTCCGCGTATCCATCCCTCGACCAGGAACGTCTCGCGGGTCGCGCCGAAGCTCTCCTCCACCGAGGTCTTCGCCAGCTCCTCGCTCGTCTCGTCCAAGACTGCGAGCAGTCCATCGTATCCTCCGGCGGAGGCGGCAGCGTTCTCCTCCAGCTTCGCGATCCTCGCCCGCAGTTCCTCCACCTCGTCGCGCAGCGCCTCGGCGGCCAGTGCCGGCCTGCCGGACGCCCCCGACAGGTCGACCGCCCGGGCGCCGTGCCGCTTCAGCACCGGGCTCACCGCGGCCTCACTCGGCTTCATATAGATGGCGACCGCGAACGATGTCGAGCCGGACGACCCCACCGGGATCACCGCTCCACCATCGCCCTCGACCGCCACCTCCTCCACCAGCTCGTCCAATTCCCCCGTGTCTACGCTCAGGAGCGTCACACGCGTCAGCCGCGTGTCGCCCACCGACTCGACCGGCATGTCGAGCGACTCCCAGTGCGAGAGCTCGTCGGCCAGCGTCTCCTTGCGCCCGATCTCGGTCTCCGCGCTTCTGATGCCCGCCTCTATGGAGGTCACCCGCTCATAGAGCGAGTCGACGTCGAACCCGTCCAGAATCCCGTCCAGCTCCCCGGGGGAGAACACGAGCTTCGGGTTGAACATCGCTTCGAGTGGCTTTCGCTTGGGGACGTGAGACTTGAGGTAGGTCCTTAGATACTCGAGCTTGGCCAGCCGGGCGGCCAGCTCACGCTCTCGCGCGCGGCGCTCTGCATCCTCCGCAGCGGCAAGCTCGACGCTCGGCTCGGAGATGTGCAGCACGCCGCCCTCCCGAAGGGCGGCGATCACCTCCGCTTTCGCGCTCTTGTGAGCCAGGAGCTGTATCCTGCGCATCCGACTGACGGCCATCGGATCACCAGCCTCCCGTCAAGCCGCAGCCGCTATCGCGTCGATCACGCGCCGCACTCCGTCCTCGACTCTGCCCTCGGCATCCGCCGTCACAGACTCGACCGCAACGCGGCTCTCGCTCCTGGTCTTCTCCGCCTCCTGGCCTGCCGCAGACTTCGCCTCGTCGAGGAGTCGCCTCTCCGCCTCGCGGACGTCCTTCTTCATCTCCTCGAGCAGCTTCTCTCCGGCCTGCCGCGCGTCGGCGACCACCTGCTTCGCCTCAGCCCGTGCGGCCCGGGCACGCTCCTCCGCCTTCGATTCTGCGGCCCGGATCTTCTCGATCGCCTCAGAGACCAACGGCACCTCCATGCAAACCGGCAGGGCGCCACAACCGCCTCCGGCGCCCCGTCAGGAACGTGGATTCGCTGTCGATGCTCTCGCGGAACTGCCACGACGCCCTGACCGGCGCCCACAATTACCTCCGACAAGCGCACTTACGCGAATGAGCGGCCCTCCGAAAAGTCGCTCTTTCGGTGGATAACCCAACGTGGCCGTTCGTTTGCTTTCGGCGTAACTGCTTGTGCTGTCGGGAGATATCGTGGTGAGGAACAACTGTACACAGTTGTCCACGCCCGCCGTTCGGGGACAGCTGAAGCGCGCCCATTCAGAGGCCGGCCTAGTACGTGGCCTCGGCCTCTTCGAGCTCCTCGTCCTCGAGCTCGATGGCGCTCTCTTCCCGCCTCCGGGTAGGCGGCTCGACGACGTCGCCCATCTGGCAGTTCCCCTGGAACACCACCCCGTCCTCTATAACGAGGCCGCGGGTCTTGATGTCGCCCAGCAGCTGGGAACCGCGCTTCAGTTCGATCTTGCCCGATGCGAAGACGTTCCCGTACATGCGACCGCCGATGACGGCGTTCGCCACGTTCGCGTCACCCTCTACCTTGCCGGTCTCTCCCACGACCAGCGTGTCGGTAGCATCGATGGCTCCCTCGAACTCACCGTCGACCTGCATGCTCCCCTCGACGGTGACGTCGCCCTTCATGCTCGTGCCTTCGCCGATGATCGTGTTCACTGCGTCGACAGTCCTTTCGTCGTCCCTAGTGAACATCATCCACCCCTCCGCGCTCCTCGGACTTGCAGCGCTCCGCCGCAGGCCCAGCCACGCGCCCTCTGATACCCCAGCGCGACCGCAAAAAGATAGCAAAGCCCTTGCGGCAAGTCAACATCTATCGCCCTCGACTACCGCAGCACTCCCGCCTCCTTCACGCCGGCGAGCAGCTCCAGGAGGCGCTCCAGATCCTCCTGGGAGTAGTACTCGATGCGTATCGTTCCCTCGTTGCCCATACGCTCCACGCGTACCTGCGTCCCGAGGACCCGCTGCAATCTCTCCTCCCACTCGCGCAGCACGGGGTCGTCCGTCCGGCTGCGCCTCGTGGCTCTCTTCCTCCTCCGCCTCCCTCTCGACAGAGCCTCCAGCTCACGGACTGACAGCCCCTTGACCTCCGCCTTCCTCGCGAGAGCCACCTGCTCCTCTGCATCGGCCACGGCCAGCAGCGCGCGCCCGTGCCCGGCCGTCAGGTCGCCACTCGCGAGCATCTCCTGAACATCAAGTGGAAGCTCGAGCAGCCTGAGGGCGTTAGCTATCGTGCTCCTGTCCTTCCCCACGCGCTCCCCGACCTCGGCATGTCCGCCACCCCCGATCTCCATCAGCGCCTCGTAGCCGCGCGCCTCATCGATCGGGTTCAGGTTCTCGCGCTGCAGGTTCTCCACGAGCGCGAGAGCCAGCGCTTCCTCTTCCCCCACCTCGCGCACCACGGCAGGGATCGTCTCGAATCCCGCCAGGCGTGCCGCACGCAGCCGACGCTCCCCGACCACAAGACCATATCCCCCGGTCGGGAGCGGTCGCACTACTATCGGCTGAACGACCCCGTGCCTCTTCAGCGACTCGCTCAGTTCCCCCAGTGTCTCGTCGTTGAAGCGAGTCCTCGGCTGCTCCTTGTTCCGCTCGATCGACTCGACCGGGAGCTGCCGTACTGACCGCGACTCCCCGGCCTCCGCCTCGGCGGGCGCCTCTGGGATCAGCGCGCCCAGCCCACGTCCCAGTGCCTTCCTGTTCATCGCGGTCCTCCAGTGCCCTGCGCAGTCTCCGGCACAAGCTCGCGGGCAGGCTCGCCCTGGAACATGATCTCGCGCGCCAGCTGGATGTAGGCCTGCGCCCCCGACGAGACGATATCGTAAAGTATTATCGGTTGACCGAAACTAGGTGCCTCCCCCAACCTCACGTTGCGCGGGATCATCGACCTGTAGACCCTGTCGCCGAAGTAGCGTCTCGCCTCGTCCGCGACCTGCCGCGCGAGGTTGAGTCTCCCGTCGTACATGGTGAGGAGGATGCCCTCTATCCGAAGCTCCGGGTTGAGATTGCGCTGCACCAGCCTGATGCTGTTCAGGAGCTGTCCAAGGCCCTCGAGAGCGTAATACTCGCACTGGATGGGAACGATCACGGTGTCCGCGGCCGTCAGGGTGTTGACCGTCAGCAGTCCCAGCGATGGAGGGCAGTCAATGAGTATGAAGTGGTAGTCCTTTCGCACCTGCTCCAGGGCGCGCTTCAGCCGCGTCTCCCTCGCCATGATGTTCACGAGTTCGATCTCCGCCCCGATCAGCCTCTGGTGAGACGGCACCACGTCCAGAAACGGCAGGTCGGGCGCAGACACGATCGCGTCGCTGACCGGCGCCTCACCAATCAACACCTCGTACACGCTCGCGTGCACGTCGTCCTTCGAGATCCCGATGCCGCTCGTCGCGTTCGCCTGCGGATCGATGTCTATCAGCAGGGTGGGCCGCTCGGCGACGGCCATGCACGCCGCCAGGTTGACAGCCGTTGTCGTCTTGCCGACGCCGCCCTTCTGGTTGGCAATGGCGATGATCCGACCCATGTAGGCCTCGCTGTGGATAATTCTGGAGATGCAGGGCTGGAGGAAGCCCGTGGATTGGGAATGCGTGCGCAAGGATACAACGGGCCCGAACTGAGTCAAGTCGAAAGCTGGGTACTGCTGCACTTATCCACAGCTTTCTTGGAGTGCCCGGGCGCCGCGGCGGTGGAGGGCTGACCTCCCTGAGGACCGCAGTTGCCCCCGCGACGGGGCTCTTTCGCTCGCGAGGCGGGGGGATCAAGGTCGCATGACGGATGGTTGTTGGCTGCAGGGGTGTTGACCGTTGGTGCACAGCAGGAGTCTGTCGGTGTAGGGTCGGTGGACGGGCGGTGTTTCACGTGAAACGGGTGTCTTCCGATGGGCGGATGGACGGGCGCCAGTGAACGACCTGTTTCACGTGAAACAAGGGGTGTCTGACGCACGGACGGATGGGCGTCGGCGAACGACCTGTTTCACGTGAAACAAGAGGCGTTCGATGCGCGGAGAGATGGGCACGGAGGCCGGCGCTGTTTCTCGTGAAACAAGAGGCGTTCGATGCGCGGATGGACAGCCGTCAAGGCCGCTGCTGTTCCACGTGAAACAGGAGGCGCTCGGTGCGCGGATGGACGGCCATCAAGGCTGCTGCTGTTTCACGTGAAACAACTCCCCCAGCCCTCCTACACGATGCCCCTCTCGAAGACGGCGAAGGTCGTTGTTCTGGCGAAACCCGGAAGCTCCACCGGGATCTCACCGCTCAGAGTCGCACCGCCCCCCAAGGCGATCCTCTCGGCCTCCGCACGCTCCTGAGACCACTTCGGCCCCTTGTACAACACCAGCCTCCCGCCCGGCCTCACCACCTTCAGGCTCGTCTCAAGCGTGTCCAGGATGCTGCCCAACGCCCGTGACACGGCCACGTCAAAGCTCTCGAGACCACCCAGCTTCTCGAGGCGCTCGTGCACTACTCGCGCGTTCCCGAGCTCCAGTGCCCGGACCGCGTGCTCCAGAAACACCACCTTGCTCCTCCTGGAATCCACCAGGGTCACCTGGCACGATGGCCGCAGGATCGCAAGCACGAGTCCGGGCATTCCTGCACCGCTGCCCAGGTCCCCAACACTGCACCCCTCGAGTTCCACGGCCCTCAGCACTGCAGCCGAGTCCACGAGGTGTTCATCCAGGTTCTCGAGTGCACCCCGCGACATCAGGTTCCATCGGCGGCCCGCCTGCAGCACCAGACCCCCGTACGCCACGACCTGCCGTACCATATCGTCGCTCATCCGGCCGGCTAGGGCTTCGAGCGCCTCCCGCGTCTGTTCGGGCATCACGTGGGCTGGCCTCCTCCGGTTCTTCGCCCGGCCTTCAGGTGAATCATCAGCACGCCCAGATCTGCGGGACTGACGCCGGGGACCCGACCTGCCTGCCCTACGGTCTCGGGCCTCGCTCTCGACAGCTTCTGCGCTGCCTCTGTAGAGAGACCGGCCATCGACAGGTACTCCACGCCGCCGGGGATTCGGGTCTCCTCTAGCGAAGCCATGCGCTCAATCTGGCTCCTTGCTCTGGCCATGTAGCCCCGATACTTGACCTCGATCTCAACGGTCTCAGTCACATCAGCCGGGAGGCTTCCCACCCTCCCGCTCAGCTCGTGCAGATTCGCCAGGGCGACCTCTGGTCTCGCGAGCAACCGCGCGGCCTTGACGGGCTGCTCGATCCGCGCGCTCCCTACGCTACCCAACATCTCGTTTGCGCTTGCTGGTGACACGCTCTCCGACTCCAGGCGCGACAGCTCCTCGTCGACGCGGCGAGCGCGGGACCTCGCAGCGTCCGCCCGCTCGTCGCTCACGAGCCCCACACGGTTGCCCCTGGAAGA
This sequence comes from uncultured bacterium, assembly GCA_964399265.1. Classification (GTDB taxonomy): domain Bacteria; phylum Joyebacterota; class Joyebacteria; order Joyebacterales; family Joyebacteraceae; genus WJLY01. The sequence goes on from CAYNQF010000047.1 coordinate 11,271, forward strand.
CAGTCTCAGGTCGGCGTTGTCATGCCGCAGGATGAGTCTGTGCTCCGCCCTGCTCGTGAACATCCGGTACGGCTCGTCCACGCCACGCGTGACAAGGTCATCTATCAATACACCTATATATGCTTCGTGTCGTCCCAGCAGCAGAGGCTCTCTCCCGTCGACACCAAGCGCGGCGTTAGCGCCTGCCACCAGGCCCTGGGCCGCGGCCTCCTCGTAACCGGAGGTCCCGTTTATCTGGCCAGCGAGGAAGAGGCCTCGCACTTGGCCCACCTCCAGCGTCCTCGTCAGCACGCGCGGGTCAACGAAGTCATACTCCACCGCATATCCCGGACGGGTTATATGAGCGTGCTCGAGTCCGGGGACCGTCCGCAACATGCGTGCCTGGACTTCGAACGGGAGGCTGGTCGACAGCCCGCTCGGGTAGATCGTCTGACCGCCCCTGGTCTCGGGCTCCAGAACCACTCTGTGAGAGGCCCTGTCAGCGAACCGCACTACCTTGTCCTCTATCGATGGGCAGTATCTCGGTCCGATCCCGGTGATCCGCCCCGTGAAGAGCGGCGACTGGTCCAGAGCCCCCCTTATCACCTCGTGCGTCTCCTCCGTCGTCGAGGTCGTGTGGCAGTGGACCTGGTCAACCTCCAGCACTTTCGTCTCATATGAAAAGGGAACTGGTGGGTCGTCGCCTGGCTGTTCCTGAACGCGCGCCCAGTCGATCGACTCCCGAAGAAGCCTGGCTGGGGTTCCCGTCTTGAGCCGCCCCAACGCCAGTCCGAGCAGCTGGAGCCTCCCGGACAGCCGCCTCGCCGCCGGTTCTCCCGTCCGCCCTCCCACCCATGTGTGCTGCCCGACGTGGAGCCTGCCACACAGAAACGTACCCGCTGTCAAGACAACTGCTGCGGTGGATATCTTCTGTCCATTTGTCAATCCTACGGCCTTGACACGCCCATCTCGGACCTCTACGTCTTCGACGCGCCCTCGTACCAGCCTGATTCCGGGCCTCGAACGCAGCACCCGCAGCATGTGGTGGTGGTAGGCCGCCTTGTCTGCCTGAGCGCGCGGCGAGCGGACGGCGGGTCCTTTGCCCGTGTTCAGCATCCGGAACTGGATCCCAGTGGCGTCGATCGCCTTGGCCATCTCTCCGCCCAACGCGTCGACCTCTCGCACGAGCTGTCCCTTGGCGAGTCCTCCTATCGAGGGGTTGCACGGCATCTCGGCCACGTGCCGCGTCGAGATGGTGACGACACAGACACGCTTGCCGAGTCGTTCGGCCGCGAGCGCTGCCTCACAGGCAGCGTGCCCGGCGCCGACGACGACGATGTCGAAGTCCACGTCGTGACCCATTGCTGTCCTCATGCCACGTCCTACTTACCAACACAGAACTTCGCAAAGATCCGTTCGAGCACCTCGTCGGTCGCGGTCTCTCCGGTGATCTCACCCAGGGCCGACGCCGCCTCCTGGAGTTCGACGGAGGCAAGCTCGACGGGGTCGCCTCGCATGACACACGACGCGGCAGCGGTTACCTGCGCGCGGCACCTGCGCAGAGCGTCGACGTGCCGGAGGTTCGTCACCGACGCTCTCTCTGACGGATCACATCCGACGGCTGTTCGCGTGATCGCAGACCGGAGCTCGGTCACTCCGTCGCCGCGAAGCGCCGACACGGGAACCAGCGGCGCCTCAGGCGCCAAGGCCGCCGCGCCCGAGTCGTCGACCGCGCGCGCAAGGTCCGACTTGTTCAGCGCGACCACGGTCCTCGAGTGATCGAGCGTGTCTGCTATCTGCGCGTCGGCCGAGGACAGTGCCGTCGACCCGTCCAGTACCAGCATAGCGACGTCAGCCGAGTCGGCTGTCCGGCGCGCTCGCTCGACGCCTGCGCGTTCCGCCTCGTCACCACCCTCGCGCCAACCCGCGGTGTCAATGAGTGTGACGGAGAGGCCGCAGATGGAGACGGACGCTTCGACAGTGTCCCGGGTGGTCCCGGGGAGCGCGGTCACGATCGACCTGTCCCGCTCAAGGAGCGCGTTCATGATGCTCGACTTGCCGACGTTGGGCCGTCCGACGATCGCAACTGAGACCCCATCTCTGACGGCGCGCCCCAGCTCGCACCTCCGCAGAATGTCGTCGATGTCCGATGCGATCTCCGCCGCGAGCGCCTCGAGCGATGCGCGCGGGAGCCCGGAGACGTCCTCATCGGGGAAGTCGACACACGCGTCGATCTCGGCCCTCAGGTCGAGGAGCCTCTCTCGAAGGGCCGCAAGTCGTTCGGAGAGTTCGCCCGACAGCTGACCGAGCGCAGCATCGACGCCGCGCGGTGTGCTCGCTGACACGATGTCGGCGACCGCCTCCGCCTGCGCGAGGTCCAGTCGCCCTCCGAGAAACGCGCGTTCCGTGAATTCGCCGCGACGGGCGGCGCGCGCGCCCGCCGCGAGCAGCATCGTTAGGACCCGAGCGGCGGGAACGTCGCCGCCGTGGCAGTCGAATTCGACCATGTTCTCGGTGGTGTAGCTGTGCGGCCCGCGCATCACGACGGCCAGGACCTCATCGACAGGAGTGCCGTCGCCCGCCACGACCATCCCGTGGTGCACGGTGTGACTGGCCGCGTCGCAAAGCGACGCGCCCTCGAAGATCGCATCAGCGACCTCGAGGGCGCGCTCGCCGGATACTCTGACGATTGCGATGGCTCCGGTGCCTGCCGCCGTCGAGATCGCCGCGATCGTGTCTCGTGGCGATCCTCTCACGGGTGTCTCTCTCTATAGTAGAAGGCCATGCGTCGCGCGGCGGCGGCCTAACGCTTCCTTCTTCTCCTGGGACCCGCGCTCTTGGTCGGCGCCACAACGATGCTCTTCACGCGTCCGGATCCTACGCTCCGGGTCTCGACCGCGGGGTCGGCCTTCAGAACCGAATGCACGATGCGGCGTTCGGCGGCGTCCAGCGGCTCCATCGTCACCTGCTTCTTGGCGGACTTGACCTGCTTGGCGAGCGACAGAACCTTCTTCCTCAGGAAGTCCTCGCGCTTGCTCTTGTATCCGCTCACATCGAGGGTGATCCTGGCGCTCTTGTTGTTCTCCCTTTGCAGCATGCGGTTCACGATGTACTCGATCGAGGAGAGCGTACTGCCGCCCTTGCCGATCAGGAGCCCGTCGGCTCCGGCGGTCTCGATGCCTATGTGGAGCGCCTGCTTCTCCTCCGTCGTGTGCAACTGGCTGCTGAAGGTCATCAGCCTGAGTATCGTGTTAAGAATCTGTTCGGCGCGGTCCTTCACCGAACCGGAACACGACGCCCGCACCCGCGCCGGGGTCCCGCCTATCAGTCCGAGAAAGCCCCTCTTCCCTTCTTCCAGAACCGTGATGTCCGCGTCTCTTCTGGAGACGCCAAGCTCGTGAAGCGCCTTACGCGTTGCCTCCGTAACGTCCCTGCCGGTGGCCTCTACAGTCCGGTTCATCCCACAATCCCCCGGCTGCCCCAGATTCGTAGATGTCGATTGTCATCTCTTCCTCTTCTTACCGCGCCGCTTGCCGCCGCTCCGGCGGGCTTCTCCCGCGCCGGCCGGCCTGCCATCAACGACATCCGCATCTTCGAAGAGCGGCGCGTCAGTGGTCGAGGAAGGACCTGTGTCGGCCGGAACACCGCGTGGGGCAGCTGCGCCGCGCGACGCCTCCCCCGCGACACTCGGGCCGCGGTGGATGTAGTACTGCTGCGCGATGCTCAGCACGGTGTTCACCAGCCAGTAGAGAACCAGGCCTGACGCCATGTTGTAGAAGATGACGGTGAAGACGATGGGCATGAGCCTACCCATCGCGGCCTGGCTTGGGTCGGTCGATGAGAACTTCTGCTGCACCAGCATCCCGACGCCCATGAGGACCGGCAGGATGTGGATCGCGAAGCCTCCCACTGTGGCGATCGTGTCTGGTTGTGACAGATCGGTGATCCACAGCATGAAGGGAGCGCCCCGGAGTTCGATCGTAGTCCGGAGCACCTGAAAGAGGGCGATGAAGACCGGCATCTGCAGGAGCATCGGGATGCAGCTGCTCAAGGGGTTGACCCCCGCCTCCTTGTAGAGCCGCATCTGTGCCTTGGAGAGTTCCTCCTTGTTGTTCTCGAACTTCTTCTGCAGCTCCTTCAGGCGGGGCTGCAGCTCCTGCATCCGCTTCATCTCTGTGAAGCTCCTATGGGTCAGGCGATAGAAAAGGAGCTTCGTGAGGATGGAGAACAGGATGATGACGATGCCGTAGTTCGGGATCACACTGTGGGCCCAGATGAGCGCCCGCAACGTGAGCACCGACAGCGGCCGAATCCACGGCCAGCCAAGGTAGACTGCCTGCTCGAGCCTCACACCGAGGCTCGAGATCGCCATGTAGTCCTGTGGACCCGCGTACACGAGGAAGTTGCGCGCCGCCACGCCTTCCATGAGTTCGACCGTCGCGTCGAACTGCGCGGCGTTCCCCGAGGTGTCTGCGTACGACACCGTCCTGGTCAGCGACCCGTCGACGGGCACGAGTGCGGCCATGAAGTACTTGGCCTGTGCCGTGACCCACCTGATGTCGCCGACGCGCTCGATCGGCTCGTTTCTGAGCTTCCCGAGATTCTGTCTGATCGCCTTGCCGTCGACCATCACGACGGACACGCGGTCAGATCTGTCGTCCTCCCTCGCCTCGGTCGGGAATACGCCCGGCCAGTCGATCACCATCTCGCGCTGCGCCGCCGGCTGGTTCATCCCGGAGACCGACACGAAGAACTCGAAGGAGTACCTGTCCGGATAAAACGTGTACTGCCGCGTGAGACGAATGCCGTTCGGGGTCACGACGTTGAAGCCCAGCATCGTGAACCCGTCCTCGCCCGACGGACGGAACACGGTGTCTCCCGGACCCTCGAACATCATCGACGACGTGTCGATCGTCTCGGCGCCGTATCTGATCTCGGTGGAGAGCGCTCCCATGCCCTTGCCGACCATGTCGACGGGATTGCCGTCCGCGTCGGCGTAGTCGCGCAGCTCCCACGATACGATCACGCCTCCCCTGTTGGATATTCGCGCTATCCACAGAGGTGTCTCCACGGTCGTGATCTCCTCCGGGATCTCGACCGCCTCCGTCTGCGCGGCCGCCGGGCTTGCTCCACCCGTCGCAGCCGCACGCTCCCCGCGCCTCTCCTGCGCGGCGTTCGTCCCCGCTTCAGCCCCCGTGGCGGCCTGCGTGGCCTCCTCCTCATCGAGGACCGCGGCCGTCTCCGCCACCGTCTCCGCAGACGTCGACTCCTCGAGAGCAGCCTTCCGGGCCTGCTGCGAGTTGTAGTAGCTGAAGCCAAGGAAGATCACCAGGATCAGGACGATCGCCAGTAGAGGGCGCTTGTCCTCCATTCGTACCTCCGCCGCGACCTCGTCGCCGTGGCAGCCGCGCCGCCGCGAGCGTGATCACGGACAGTCTCAATGAGGGACGGGGTCTTCCCCTCCCTCGGCCCACGGGTGGCAGCGCAGGATTCTGTGCGCGGCGTACCACATGCCGCGCAGAAGCCCGTGCCTGAGAAGAGCCTGTGCGGCGTACTCGGAACAGGACGGAACGAACCTGCAGGTGGCCGGAAAGAGAGGGGATACCAGGCGCTGGTACACGCGCACGAGAAACACCAGCGCGCCCGTCAGCGCCAGGGGCTTCCTGGGGAACTCCTCACGTGATGTCATCGTAGCCAGCTGTCTTCCAGCCGCACGATGTGCGGCGCTCTTCCCGCGTCAGCCTGTTCGGTCGACAGCGCGGCGGAGCGCGGCGGCCATGGACGCAGCGACGTCCGCGTAGTGCGCCCCCGCTGTGCGCGCGGTCGCGATGAAGACGGTCGCGGCGATGCCGCTCAGATCGATCTCCGTCTTGCGGAAGGCCTCACGAAGCAGCCTTCGCGCGCGGTTCCTCTGGACCGCCTTGCCGACCTTTCTCCCCGCCAGGAAAGCGACTCCCGGCGGTCCGACTCCCGTCCGATACCGCAGAGTGAAGTACTCGGTTCGAACCGCGCGTCCCGTTCGCAGCACGTCCCGCAGAACGTCCCCGTCCCTGATGACGCGATCCCGTCCGAGCTTCTGACTGGACAAAGAAGCACCTATCGCGTTGTGAGCCGCTTCCTACCCTTTGCGCGACGGCGAGCAAGCACCTTCCTGCCCCCCGGGGTCGCGCTCCGGCTGCGGAAGCCGTGCTTCCTCTTACCCCTACGCACCTTGGGCTGATACGTGCGCTTCATGAGTCCTCGGTCTCCCGTTGTGTGGCCGATTCCTGATTCAAACCGTTTAGTCTATCGACGGCAAAGGGCAGTGTCAAGCCGATTCTCCCCACCCGCCCGCTGCCCGGGGCTCCCACGCTTCCTCGATCCCGGCTCCAAAAAAGTCTCCGCGGAGCGAAAAAAGTCCTTGCGTGCCCCTGGGGCCCGTGTTACTATCCCGCCCCGTCACACGGGCTGTTGATAAACTCGCCCTGTCGACCGGCCTCCGGGGGCCATCAGCGACTCTAAGAAGGACTTCAGAGGAACACTCATCGTCGCAGCCCGGCGGCGTTCGGAAGACCCGAGCCCTAATTAAACTCAGCTGAACAAGTTAGCAAGTTATCCACATTGGGGAGTGCGGTTGTAGATAGTCGCAGCATCGACTTTCCGCGCACTTCCGCCGATATCCGGCCAAGAGCTCTGGCTGGCGCCGAAATACTCGCGCGGTGGACAACTTGTTAACATAGAGTGGATATCATGCGAGCAGTGCTGACCGCCGCGGACCTCTGGGTCCGATGCCTCGAGACTATTCGCGAAGAGACGGAGAGCCAGAGCTTCAGGACCTGGTTCGAGCCGACACGCGGGATCGAGATCACCGACGACTCGCTCAAGATCGAGGTCCCCAATAGGTTCTTCGCCGATTGGCTGGACGAGCACTATACGGGGCTGATAAAGAGGGCCATCGGCGAGCACGCAGGCGAGGAGCTCGAGCCGGATTTCCAGGTGGCCCACAGGCGCCCCGACCAGTACGAACCTGTTTCGACCCGGCGGGTGGAGCCCCCGCCACTGACCATAGCAGCGGCCGATGAGTGCCAACTCAACCCGCGGTATACATTTTCGACGTTTATCGTCGGCGCAAGTAACCGCTTTGCACAGGCTGCGTCTATGGCTGTGGCGGAGGCCCCTGCCGAAACATATAATCCGTTCTTTATCTATGGTGGCGTGGGGCTGGGCAAGACCCACCTGATGCAGGCCATAGGCAACTACACAAGGGAACACCGCCCGGGTCTCTCGGTCTACTACGTTTCCTCAGAGACCTTCATGAACGAGCTCATCACGTCGATCCAGCGCGGCACGACGCTCGAGTTCAGAGACAAGTACCGCAGCAAGGACATTCTCCTGATCGACGATGTTCAGTTCCTGGCGGGCAAGGAGAGCACCCAGGAGGAGTTCTTCCACACCTTCAACGCTCTCTACTTGGCGCACAAACAGATAGTGCTGACGAGCGACCGGCCGCCCAAGCAGATATCCACGCTCGAGGAACGGCTGGTCTCTCGCTTCGAATCAGGTCTCGTGACCGACATACAGCCGCCGGACCTCGAGACCAGAATAGCCATCCTCCACGAGAAGGCGGAGCTGGACGGGATTTCGATTCCCAACGACGTTATCCATCTGGTCGCTAATAGCGTAACGTCGAATATCCGCGAGCTGGAGGGGTCGCTCGTCCGGCTCCTTGCCTTCTCAAGCCTCACCGGAAGCGAGATCACGGT
>CAYNQF010000048.1:0-18589 GCA_964399265.1 uncultured bacterium
AGCCCTCGTGGAGCCAACCTTGAAATACCACCCTTGCCTTGTTGGGACCCTAACTCAGCACCGTTATCCGGTGCGAGGACAGTGTCAGGCGGGTAGTTTGACTGGGGCGGTCGCCTCCAAAAGCGTAACGGAGGCGCCCAAAGGTTCCCTCAGCGCGGACGGCAACCGCGTGTCGAGTGTAAGGGCAGAAGGGAGCTTGACTGCGAGGCCTACAAGCCGAGCAGATGCGAAAGCAGGGCCTAGTGATCTGCCGCTGCTGTGTGGAAAGGGCGGCACTTAACGGACAAAAGGTACCCCGGGGATAACAGGCTTATCTCCCCCGAGAGTTCACATCGACGGGGAGGTTTGGCACCTCGATGTCGGCTCATCGCATCCTGGGGCTGGAGCAGGTCCCAAGGGTTTGGCTGTTCGCCAATTAAAGCGGTACGTGAGCTGGGTTTAGAACGTCGTGAGACAGTTCGGTCCCTATCTGTCGCAGGCGAAGGATATTTGAGGGAAGCTGCTCCTAGTACGAGAGGACCGGAGTGGACGAACCGCTAGTGTACCAGTTGTCGCTCCAGCGGCATGGCTGGGTAGCTATGTTCGGAAAGGATAAGCGCTGAAAGCATCTAAGCGCGAAGCCTCCTCCAAGAATAGGCATCCCGTGGGTTATCCCACCTGAAGGCTCGTTGAAGACTACAACGTTGATAGGCCGGAGGTGTAAGTGGAGTGATCCATTCAGCCGACCGGTACTAATCAGCCGTGAGGCTTGGCCATAAAACTTCCAAAGTTGCACGCTTCTGCGTCCGATCCTATGAGTTGTCGAGAGCTTGTGCACCTGGCTTCTGTAGTCTGCGATGCGATCGCGAACGACTAGCGCGGGGCGGGACGGGTGCCTGACCCCATGCCAGGTGCCAAACTCGAGGCCCTAGAGAGGGCCGGTGGCATGTTTCGGTGGCAATGGCGGAGGGGTCACACCTGTAACCATTTCGAACACAGAAGTTAAGCCCTCCAGCGCCGATGGTACTGCTAGGGAGACCTTGTGGGAGAGTAGGACGCTGCCGGAACGTACGGACCCCCCTCGCCGAGAGGCGAGGGGGGTTCTCTTTGCCCGAAGGAGGATGGCCGGAGCGCCGCGGAGTTGACGATGCGCTCCCGCTGCTGATAGTCTCGCGTTGCTGGTGCGAGGAGGATCCCGCCGGAGCGCGCCGGGGCAACCCGTGGCCACGGCACAAGCCGCGAGCAGGCGCCAGCTTCTCTCACGGAGGTAGAGCGATGTCACGGACGGTGGTCGCGAAGCGTGTCCTTTGGTCTGTCGGCCTTCTCACGTTGTGTTCTATTGCGCTGTCCGGCTGCGCCGGAGGCGGGGCGGCGGTCGGCAAGGCCGGCGGGCCCGAGGTGGAGCGCTACCCGGACTGGGTGAGGGTCGTGCCGACCGACATCCCCGATGCGACCTACTACGTGGGCGGGTGCATAAGCGCCGCGAACGTCGACGAGGGGATCGCGGCCGCCAAGGCGGACGCGTACGACCAGATGGCCTCCTGGGCAAGGGACCGGTTCACGGACGTGTTCGACGAGGCGCTTCTCCAGAGCAGGACGCCGACGACCTCGATGGATCGCTTCAAGTTCAAGTCGGACGGCGTGGAGGCGTACCTCGACAGCCTCATCAAGGTCTCCGAGGTGGTGGACTCCTACTGGCGGCCGTGTCCCGATGCGCCGGCTGACGGCCCTGTGTGCGACATCTTCGTGCTCATCAAGCTCCGCGCTGGGATTGAGGACAGCACGCTTGGGACCACGCTGGAGCGGTTCCGCGAGAGGCTCAGGGACGAGGGCAACGCGGGCATGGCGGAGCTTGCGGAGTACATGCAGAGGATCGTCGGCCAGCCGACGACCTACGAGTAGCCCCGGAAGGATCGTCGGTCAGTCGACGTTCTGCCGTAGCTCCGGCGCGGCACCGGCCGGTCACAGATCCCTCGAGCTTCATCCGGCGGGCCCGGCGCCCGCCGACGGGCCGACATCACGATGAACCACGCGGATTTCGTCCACATTCACAATCACTCCGAGTACAGCCTCCTGGACGGGGCGTCGCGCATCGACCGCATGGTCAAGCGGGCGCTCGAGTTCCGAATGCCGGCGCTTGCCATCACCGACCACGGTAACATGTTCGGGGCAATCGACTTCTACGCCAAGGCGGAGCAGCAAGGCATCAAGCCAATTATCGGCATGGAAGCCTATGTCACGTCCGGGTCTCACCTTGAGAAGTCCGAGGGCAAGGGTTGGCAGGGCCTGTACCACCTGCTCCTTCTCGCGAAGAACCTGGACGGCTATCACAACCTGATGAAGCTGTCGAGCCGGGGCTACCTGGACGGCTTCTATTACCGGCCGCGAGTGGACAAGGCGCTGCTCCGCGAACACGCCGACGGTCTCATCGCAACGACTGCCTGCTTGAGGGGTGAGCCGGCGCAGCACGTCATCTCCGGCAACATCGACGCCGCCAGAGAGACGATCATCGAGTTGCTCGAGATCTTCGGCCCGGATGATCTCTACCTCGAGGTGCACAACCATGGCCTCCGCGAGGAGGCCCTCGTTCGCGAGGCTTACGTCACGCTGGGCCGGGAACTCTCGGTCCCGCTCGTGGCCGCGAACGACTGTCACTACCTGACACGTGAGTCGGCCCCCGCGCACGACGTGCTGCTCTGCATCCAGACCGGCAAGGAGGTCGACGACCCGAACCGCATGCGCATGTCCAACGACGAGTTCTACATGAAGTCGCCGGAGGAGATGCACGCGCTCTTCGAGGACTGCCCCGGCGCATACGAGAGCACCATCGAGATCGCCGAGAAGTGCAACCTCTCGCTCTCGTTCGACGAACTGCACATGCCGCGCTTCCCGCTCCCGGAGGGGTTCGACACCGCCCCGGAGTACCTGGGTTCGCTCGCGCGGGAGGGGTTCCGCGAGAGGTATCCGGACCCGGACTCGGAGGCCGTGGAGCGCCTCGAGGAGGAACTCGAGGTCATACGCGACATGGGCTTCTCGGGCTACTTCCTGATCGTCTACGACTTCATCAACGAGGCACGACGGCGCGGTATACCGGTCGGTCCCGGGAGGGGTTCGGCCGCGGCGAGCATCGTGAGCTACTGCCTCGGCATCACTCAGCTCGATCCCTTGCACTACCACCTGGTCTTCGAGCGTTTCCTCAATCCGGCCAGAAGGAGCATGCCGGACTTCGACATCGACTTCTGCTACGTGCGCCGCGACGAGATAATCGAGTACGTGACCCAGAAGTACGGTCGCGAGTCGGTCGCTCAGGTCATCACGTTCGGGACGATGCAGGCCAGGGGTGTCATCCGCGACGTCGGCCGCGTTCTCAAGTTCCCGTACATGGAGGTCGACCGCATCGCGAAGATGGTCCCGCGCGAGCTGGGCATCACTCTGGACGACGCTCTCGAGAGGACGGCGGAGTTGCGCGAGCTGCGTGACTCCGACGAGCGCTACGCGAAGCTCATAGAGTACGCCCGCGAACTCGAGGGCCTCGCGCGCCACTGCTCGGTTCACGCGGCGGGAGTGATCGTGGCACCGGGACGCATCGACGAGTGGGCCCCCCTCTACAAGTCCCCGCGCGGCGAGATCACGACCCAGTACACGATGAAGCCTCTGGCCCGGATAGGACTGCTGAAGTTCGACTTCCTGGGGCTTCGGACGCTCACCGTCATCAACGACGCTCTCGAGATGATCCGTGAGAACAGAGGCGTCGACATCTCGCCCGGGGACATCCCGCTGGACGAGGAGGAGACGTACGAACTCCTGGGCAGCGGGCACACCGTCGGAGTGTTCCAGCTCGAGTCGTCCGGCATGCGGGATCTGCTTCGGAAGATGAAGCCGGAGCGGATCGAGGACATCATCGCGGTGAATGCGCTGTTCCGTCCCGGCCCGCTGGGCTCGGGCATGCTCGACGACTTCGTCAAGAGAAAGCACGGCAGGCAGAAGGTCACCTACCTTCACCCGAGGCTCGCCGAGGTGCTCGAGGAGACGTACGGCGTCATCGTGTACCAGGAGCAGGTGATGCAGATCGCCAGCGTTCTGGCCGGATTCTCCATGGGTCAGGCCGACATTCTGCTGAACGCGATGAGGAAGAAGGTCCTCGACGTGATGGCCGAGCAGAAGGGCGCGTTCGTCGAGGGGAGCGTGCAGGCGGGCGTTCCGGAGAAGACCGCGGAGGCGGTCTTCGATCTGATGGACAAGTTCTCGGGCTACGGGTTCAACAAGGCACACAGTGCCTCCTACGCCGTTCTCGCGGTGCAGACCGGCTATCTGAAGACGCACTATCCGTCTGAGTTCATGGCGGCGACCCTGACGAGCGAGATGGACAACTCCGACCGTGTCGTGGTCCTGATAAACGAGTGCAGAAGGATGGGGATCAGGGTCCTGCCGCCCGACGTGAACGAGGGGCACGTCGAGTTCAGGGCGACCTCGCGAGGCGACATCCAGTACGGTCTGGGGGCCATAAAGAACGTCGGCAAGGCCGCGATCCGTTCGATCACGCAGGCCAGGCGCGAGCACGGGCTCTTCGAGGACCTGTTCGATCTCACCGAGAGGGTGGACCTGCGTCTCGTCAACCGGCGCGTGCTCGAAAGCCTCATAGCCGCCGGGGCGATGGACGGCCTGCACGGGCATCGCGGACAGCAGATGAGGTCCGTTCCCGCGGCGCTCGACATCGGGCAGAGGGTCCAGAGGGAGCGCGACTCCGGGCAGGTGTCACTGCTGGAGGCGTTCGACGGCCTGGGCGGCGATTCGGGACGTCCGAGGAAGCTGCCCGACGCTGAGCCTTGGAGCGACGGTTACTCGCTTGCGCGGGAGAAGGAGGTGCTGGGGCTCTACGTGTCCGGACACCCGTTGGCACGATTCGAGCGCGAGCTGCGGCTGTTCGCCACGGCCACGGTGTCGGATCTCGCCGAGATGGAGGACGGGGAGCAGGTGCGCATCGGGGGCGTCATCGAACACGTGAGGACGACCACCGACAAGAAGGGCGACCGGATGGCCTTCGTTACCATCGAGGACTTCACCGGCAGGGGAGAACTCCTGGTCTTCTCCAGCTGCTACTCGAAACGACACGAGGAGATCCGCAGGGACGCCACCGTGATAGTCGAGGGCAAGATAAGCACCCGCGAAGAGGAAGTTCCCAAGGTCGTCGTGTCGGATGTGATCCCGCTGCCGGCGGTGTACCAGAAGTACGTCGAGCGGGTCACCCTGAAGCTGACGACGGCCGGACTCGAGGAATCGATGCTTCAGGAGATCCGGGCAGTGTTGGACGAGCACCGCGGCCGGATACCGGTCGACTTCGTCATGCGAACGGCAGACGGGGAGGTCGTGACCGTGAGCGCCACAGGGTCCAGAGTGGAGCCGTCGCGAGAGCTGATCGAGCGCCTTGAGGGGCTCGTGGGAGAGTCGAATATCGACATGAGCGGCGCAGTGGGGGCCCGCGGCGTGCCCGAGCCGGGTTTCTAATTGACAGCCCTGTAAGGGGTTGCTATATTTCCCATCGAATCCTAGGGCGGCGCTCGCCGAGGCAGGAGGGCCCGTTAGATGCTTAGACGAGTGACGCTTGCCGCCCTCGTGGCGGCGGCGTTTCTGACCCCGGCGGCCGCGCATGCCGCCGGCGAGCAGTTCCTCGAACTCGTGGACGTGCCGACCGCCCACACCCTCCCGAGGGGTGGATATACCCTCGGCCTCAGAATGCTGCCCGAGGGAGGGGTCCTGGCCGGCCTGAGAATAGGGGTGACCCCCTATCTGCAGGTCGGCGTGTCTTACGGGGCCGGGAACGTCGTGGGCACCGGGGAGCCCGACTGGAACGACAGGGTCGAGTTCGAGGCCCGGCTGAGGTTGGCCGAGGAGCAGCCGGTGATACCCGGACTGGCCGTAGGCTACGACTCCAGGGGCTACGGGCAGCAGCTGGACGACGGCGGCTACGAGAAGTCGTCCATCGGCTTCTACCTGACGGCCAGCAAGACGTTGCCCTTCTCGGAGTACTGGCAGGCGCACGTCGGCGTGTCTCGAACGCTCGAGGTGGAACGCACCAAGCCCGACCTGTTCGTCGGGCTGTCCGCCAGGCTGTCCGAGGAGTTCTCGATCGCCGCCGAGTATCAGCTCGGGGTCGACAAGGAGGATGGGTCGCCGAGCGCGAAGAACGGCTACCTCAACGCGGGGCTCCGCTGGGTCTTCGCGGGCCAGCTTGAGATCGCGCTCCACTTCCGCAACCTGGCCGGCGCCTCGGGTTCGCCCGAACTCGGCTCGCGGTCCGTGGCCTTCTCTTTCTACGACAGCTTCTGATACGGGCCGGCTCCGTTGGGGCCGGCAGCGGGGAGCGCCAATGGTAGGCTGGCTCGAATTCGAGAAGCCGCTTCTTGAGCTGGAGCAGAGGATCGAGGAGCTTCGCAGCTTCGCCGACGGGCAGAGCATCGACGTGTCGAAGGAGCTGGCCCGGCTGGAGGCCAAGGCGGAGGGCCTCAGGAAGCAGATCTACGGCAAGCTCACCAGGTGGCAGATCGCCCAGCTGGCGAGGCACCCCAGACGTCCATACACGCTCGACTACCTGAAGCACTTCGGCGCCCAGTTCATGGAGTTGCACGGCGACAGGAGGTTCGGGGACGATCCCGCCCTTGTAGGCGGACTCTGCTTCATGGACGGTCGCAGGCTGATGGCCATAGGCCATCAGAAGGGCCGGGACACGAAGGAGAACATCCGCAGGCAGTTCGGGATGGCCCATCCGGAAGGCTACAGGAAGGCGCTTCGTCTCATGAAGCTCGCGGCCACCTTCGGCAGGCCCATCGTCACCTTCGTGGACACGCCCGGCGCCCATCCCGGCATAGGCGCGGAGGAGCGCGGCCAGGCCGAGGCGATAGCCCGCAATCTGCACGAGATGGCGCGCCTGCCGGTGCCGATCATAGTCGTGATCATCGGCGAGGGCGGTAGCGGAGGAGCTCTCGGCATAGCGGTCGGCGACCGCATATTGATGCTGGAGTATTCGATCTACTCGGTCATTTCTCCCGAGGGCTGCGCATCGATACTCTTCAGAGACGCGTCCCGTGCGGAGGAGGCGGCCGAGGCCATGAAGATATCGGCTCCCGATCTCAAGGAGCTGGGGATCATAGACGAGATAGTACGGGAGCCGGCCGGCGGAGCGCACCGCGATCCCGCAGGTGCGGCGAGGAACGTCAAGGACGCGATACTGAGGCACCTCTCCGAGCTGGAGGAGTCCTCGGGCGACGAACTGGTGCGAGCGAGACTCGACAAGTTCATGGCGATGGGCGAGTACCGGGAGGCGTAGGCCGTTGACCGTCCTGACGCATATGGCGGTCGGCGGAGCCGTGGGCTCTCTGGTGGAGAGCAGGGGCCTCGCCTTCGGACTCGGGCTCCTGTCACACGTTCCGCTCGATGTGATCCCGCACTACGAGTTCGAGAAGATGTGGCTCGAGGTCGCGATCGTCGCCGGCTTCTTCGGCACGCTGATCGCGACCGGCCACGCCGGCACGGGTCTCTTCTGGGGTGCGCTGGGAGCCGTGCTGCCCGACCTCGAGAACCTGCTCTGGCGTCTGGGGTTCCTGCCCGACAACCGCAAGGTCTTCCCCGGACACAGCAAGCGATACGGCGGACTGCTGCCTCACGGCAGGGCGCTGGGCGTCCGGCATGCGTGGTGGCAGGGTCTTATCGTTGCCGTCTCCGTTGTGATCATGGTCCGCGGAGCAGTGAGCGTTTGACGAAGGAGCTGCGGCACACATGAAGCTGTCATCATTCACGGACCAGCGCTTCATCAACCTCGACATCACCGCCACCACGCGTGACGACGTGATATCGACCCTGGCGGCGCTCATGGCTGTCTCGCCCAGCCTCAACGACAAGGACACATTCCTCAAGGACGTGCTGTCCAGGGAGAGGCTCGTCACGACGGGCGTGGGTCACGGCGTGGCCTTCCCGCACGCCAAGAGCGACGCCGTCAGAGACGTCGTCTTCGCGTTCGGAAGGACGAAGTCCGACGTCGACTTCGGCGCGCTGGACGGTGAGCCCGTGCGGCTCGTCTTCCTGATCGGGGCCCCGAAGCAGCTCGAACCATCGAGAGTTTACCTGAATCTGATGGCCCGTTTGTCATTCTTAATGAAGAGTGACGAGAATCGCGCGACCCTTCTTTCCACCGACTCGACGGCGGAGGTGATCCGGCTCGTCGATTCGATCGACTGAGTGTTGGTCGTTTTGCCGCGGTGTTTGAACTTGAGGTATCGGGGCGCGGACGATAAGGACGCGAGTGAGTGAGCGGTGACGTCATCTCGGTCGGCAGGGCCGCAAACATGGCCAAGGTGACCGCGATGTTGAACAGATATGGCCTTTCCGGCGTCCTTGTTTTGGATGACAGAGGCGACGTGAGCAGGGTGTTCACGGGCGTTCGTCCCGGGGAGCATGAATGACAGTACCTCTCAGAACTGCTCTTGCGGCTTTGTTGATCGTTGCTGCCGCGGCTTCCACGGGTTTGGGGGCCGCGACCGTCGAAGTGGTCGACTCGAGCGATGCGGGCATCACGCTCAGGTATTCCCCCGGCGAACCGAACCTGTCGGCAGCGGACGCCGGCGACGGCACGTACACCGACGTGTCGGTGGCGGGCACGTATTCGCTGGGCGTTGGGGGCGAGCCCGCTCTTCCGGTCATGAGCGTCAAGATCGCGGTGCCGTACTGCCGGTCGATCGCGGTCGATGTCACGACGACGGGAGACAGGCAGGTCGACCGGATCCGTGTGACGCCTTCGCCCTCCACGGTGAGCGGCAACGAAGGCATCTCGTTTTCCGAGTACGTGGAAGGTCCGGTCTACTCGTCGAATGCGTTCTGGCCGGAGCGCGCGGCCAAGCTGTTCGGGCCGTCGACGCTCGGCACGCAGCGTGTGGCGGTCGTGGAGTTCTACCCGTGCCAGGTAAGCCCGGGCAACGAGGCGCTGGTGGCGCACGGGACCATCGATGTGAGGCTGTCGTTCAGCGGATCCGTAGACGTCAGGCCTGCCAGGGCCGAGCGGTCGAGGCGGGAGTCGCAGCTTGAGGCGATGCTCCTCAACTACGAGGACGGCAAGAGCTGGAGGGGACGAGAGAGCACCAGCAGCGGCCGGCCCGAGGGTGACTACTTCACGACGTCGAACAACTGGATGAAAGTGACGGTGCTCGAACAGGGGATGTACGCCATCACGTACGCCGATATGGAGGGCGTCGTCTCCGACCCGTCCACGATCGATCTGTCGACGTTCAGGATCTTTGGCGGAGGGGGGCTTCCCATGCCGCCTCTGGTCACGTCCCCGCGGCCCGACTGGATGGAGGAGTGCGCCGTCCACATCCGGGGTGGCTCGGACGGCACGTTCGACCCGGGCGACGCCGTGGTCTTCTACGGAATGGCCACCGACGGCTGGGTCGATGAACTCGAGCCCGACGACGTCTCGGAGCCATACTTCGAGAACCCCTACGCGAATGCCAACGTCTACTGGCTCACGTGGGAAGACGAGGGCGTTCCCTCGGGCTTCTCGGCGGAGCCGAAGCGCATGGTGGTGGAGGGAGGGAGTTCGTCGCCGTCACCGCTCGAGGTGGCCGACTACAGGGACAGGAGGCACTTCGAGGAGAACGTCTTCGAGCTTCAGGGCAGGGGAGACAACTGGTTCTGGTACGAGATGAAACGGGCCGGGCCCGAGGAGCGCTACTTCCACGAGGAAATCGACCACGTCGTCACCGACTCGACCGGAACGCTTCGCGGCCGGGTCGTTGGAAACTCGACCTATGGCTTCATGGAACCCAATCACTATGCGATCTTCTACCTGAACGACATCGAGGCTGCGGTCGGCGAGTGGTACGGATACAACGCGTTCGCGTTCGAGACCGCAGGCCTGCCGATTGACGAGGGCTACAACAGCTACAAGGTATATGTGCCGAGAGCAGACTCGAACCACGAAGACGACACGATACTCATCGACTGGTTCGATCTTCTCTACTGGAGGCAGCTCTGGACTGACAGCGGTCAGATCCGGTTCGGAAGCTCCGGACGCACCGGCGCGATCGAGTACTCCATTTCAGGCATCACCGATGACGCCGCAACCACATACCGCATCACCGACAAGTACACCGTCAGCGTCATCCCGGGGACGGCGGTCGCAGACGGAACCGCCTCCTTCGAGGACGACGTTGCCGACACGGCCTCGTACGTGCTCGTGTCGGACGGGGGCTACCTGAGGCCGTTCCAGATCCTCAGGACCACGCCGGGCAGCCTGAGGTCCCCGAGCGGCGACGACTACATCATGGTCGTGTACGACGGGTTCTACGACGAGGCGGAGCGCCTTGCGGCGTTCCGTGAGACGGAGGCGGGAGGCGGGTTTGGAGTCAGGGTCGTCAAGGTGAGCGAGGTCTATGACGAGTTCTCCTGGGGGCTCGTGGATCCCACCGCCATCCGCGATTTCCTGAAGTACACGTACGAGAACGAGGCGGTGCCCCCTACGCACGGACTCCTCATCGGCGACGCAACGTCCGACTACCGCCAGTACCTTCCCTCGAGCGCAAGGACATACGTGCCGACTTACTACACGGGCGGCATCGAGTACTGGCCCACCGACGAGTGGTTCGTCGGTTTCTCGACAGGCTGGTACACGCCTGCGCTGGCGTTCGGACGTTTGCCGGTCGGGTCGGTCAACCAACTGCGTGACGTCATCGACAAGATCCTGAGATATGAGACACAGAGCCGGCAGGGCGTTTGGAAGAACACCGCCATCATCATTGCGGACGACGAGTTCAAGTTCTCCGAGACCAGCCTCTCCGACTGCTGCGAGTACTTCCACACGACGCAGGCCGAGAGCCTGGCGCGGAAGATCCTGCCGTGGCCTCTCGACCGGCGGAAGATCTATCTCATGGAGTACCAGCGCGACCTGGCCGGCCACAAGACCGGGGCGCGCAATGACATCATAGACGCCTGGAACGAAGGCGCACTGCTGGTGAACTGGACCGGGCACGGCAACGAAACGCTGATGGCTCACGAGTATGTCTTCGTGTTCGACGACGTCCCGAGGCTCACCAATCTGGATGCGCTGCCGCTCTATTTCGCCGCCTCGTGCAGGCTCAACAAGTTCGACATGCCCACGACGGACTCGGTGGGAGAGATGCTGATGATGTCGGGCGACGGAGGCTCCATAGCTTCGATCGGCAGCGTGCGTGATTCCTATGCCACACAGAACTCCGTTCTGAACGCCTGGCTCTACTACTACATATTCGGCGGCCAGCGCATTGAGACGAAGGTCGCCATGGACATCGGCACCGCCTTCCAGACCGCGTTCATGGAAGGCTACGGCTGGAGCAACAACACCAAGTTCTGTCTGCTCGGAGACCCGGCCGTCAAGCTGGCGGCGCCGGAGGGGGGCGGAAGCTTCCAGGTCGAGGGCTTGGAGCCCCTCAAGAGACGCGACATGGTGACGCTGGAGGGCGCGAACGAGGGGGATACCGACGGCGAGTCGGGCATTGTCCTTCTTCGCGTCGCGGACAGCGCGGATACGAGCGGCCATCTTCACACGTATCCCAAGGACCCGAAGCTCGTCCACTACCGCCTGCCGGGCAAGGCCATGTACGAGGGCTCCGCGCCCGTCTCCGGAGGTGACTTCTCGACCGACTTCGTCGTGTCGGCGCTGGCCGAGGAGGGGCCGTACGGGAGAATCCGTGCCTACTTCTACGGTGAAGACTCGGATGGCGCGTTCTCGCTCGAGGACGTGGCGCTCCGAGACAGCGTCGATGTTCAGGACGCGACAGGACCCACCGTCACGCTGGAATTCGAGGGCGGTGGAACGTCAGTGCTTCCGGGGACACGGCTGGACGTGGTGCTCTACGATGTCAATGGGATCAATCTCATCAACAGGGACGAGGACGACGGCATCGTGCTCAACTTCGACGCCGGAAACAGCGGGACCGACCTGACCGGCGACTTCGCCTACGACCTCGGGAGCCACGAGAGAGGTACGATCTCCGTGGATCTACCGTCGCTCGGCAACGGCAACCACGTGGTGTTGCTCTCGGCCAGCGACTACATGGGGAACCGGACGACTGAGAGTCTGAATTTCGAGGTCGTTTCGACGACCGACTTTTCAATACGGAACGTGGCGAACTATCCGAACCCGTTCCCCGACGGCGATCGGGACGGGACGTACATCCTTTACCAGCTACCCGTGGACGCAGAGGTCACCATCCAGGTCTTCACCGTGGGCGGACGGCTGATAAGGGTCATCGACGACATCTCCGGCGTGGCCGGGGCGAACCAGGTCTACTGGGACGGTCTCGATCAGCAGGGCGACCAACCGGCCAACGGCGTCTATCTGTATCGCATACACGCCGTGTCGAAGGTCTACCGTGGCGACAAGGCGGAGGCCATCGGCAGAGCCGTGATAATGAGATAAGAGCGGGGTGCTACCGAAAGGAGAGGGACGGAAGATGAAGGGCTACAGTGTCCTGATGGCGCTGCTGGTGGTCGGCCTCCTGGCCGGAGCAGCCGACGCGCAGGTGTCGATAGGCGGAGCACAGTCGCTCTACATACAGCCGGGAGCGCGCCCGGCTGGAATGGGAGACTGCTACGTTGCGGTTGCGGATGACGCGAGCGCCGTGTCGTGGAACCCGGCCGGTCTCGCGTTCGTTCCCGGTCGCTACAACTTCACGCTGATGCACACGCAGCTCGTGCCGGATTGGGATGACGTCTACTACGAGTACGCGGCGTACGCGCAGAAGGTCGAGGGCCTGGGCACTATAGGCGCGGCCATCGTATACCTTACCTACGGCAAGCAGATCGCGACCGATCCGGACAGCCCCGATCCGATCGGCGAGTTCAACTCGTACGAGGTGATCCCGGCGATCTCCTATGGGACCTCCATCGGAGAGAACCTCGGCGTCGGTCTCACGCTGAAGTTCGTCTACGTGGACCTGGCTCCCGCGCAGTTCACTCAGGACCAGCGCAAGGGCGCCGGCTCGACCTTCGCGGCCGACGTTGGAGCCCTCTACCGGGTGTGGGACGGCAAGCTCAGGCTTGGCGGGGCCGTCCAGCATGTCGGTCCCAGGATCGCGTACATCGACGAGGAGCAGTCCGACCCGCTGCCGCGCAATCTGAAGCTCGGCGCCGCCTACATGCTCTTGAGCGACGAGATGAACGAGCTGATGGTCTGCGGCGAGTACAACAAGTCGCTCGTCATCATAGAGGACATAGCGAAATTCTCGACGGGCGTCATCCTGGACGTGGGGGCTGAGTATCGCTACTACGACCTGCTGGCGCTGCGTCTGGGCTACGTGTACGACGAGGACGGCGAGGTGAAGGACTTTTCATTCGGAATGGGACTGAAGTACAGGAACTGGGCCTTCGACGTGGCCAACGTGCCGCAGGCCGAGGGGCTCAAGCGTCCGTTCCGATTCTCGCTGACCGCGACGTTCTAGGCAGGGTCCGTCCCTCGCTGACCGCGACGTTACGGGCCCGGAGCCATTGGGGAAGAACAGGTGGGGATGAACAGAGTCAAGGCCGTGGGGCTCGCTGCGCTCGTGGTATCGGCGGCACTTCTGGTCGCGTCCGCGGCCGTCGCCGAGCCGCTGCTCTGCTCCAAGCCCGGGGCGGGTGGTGGCAGGTCGTCGTCGGCCTCCGCCGACGACCGGGTCTTGATTTCAAAGGTGTGGAAGGACGACGTGCCGCGCGTGAGCGCGGTCGACAGGGCCGCCGCCAGGGGCAACGTCCGCGGCGGACGAACCGTGATCAAGTTGCTGGCCATCCGCGTGCAGTTCCAGCCGGACTCTGACTCGCGGAGCACCGGAAACGGCACGTTCGACCTGTCGCCGTGGGACGGCGCGACGTTCGACGGCCCCCCGCACGACAAGGAGTACTTCCAGCTCCACATGAAGGCCCTCGAGAACTACTACGAGTCGGTCTCGTACGGGCTTCTCGACATCCAGTATGACGTCGCCCCGGCCGAACCCGACTCCGGGTTCGTGCTCCCGCACACGATGGGCTACTACCACGACTTCTCCGAGGAGCAGGTCTGGTACGTATCGCAGGTCGAGGCGTTCACGCGGGACGCATTTGCCGCGGCGGACTCCAGCGGCACCATCGACTTCTCGCAGTATGACGGCTTCGTTCTCTTCCACGCGGGCGCAGACTGGCAGAGCGACATCAACTACGATTCGCCCTTTGATCTTCCGTCCGCCCATATATCGTTGGGGGAGCCCGTGGTCGTTGACGACGGCGCCTCCGAGGTCTGGGGCGCCGCCATCATGCCCGAGACGTCGAACCAGGACGGCTACACGATCGTCCTGAACGGCACTCTGGCCCACGAGGTAGGTCACATACTGGGACTTCCCGATCTCTACAACACGTTCAACTTCTTTCCCGCGGTCGGCTACTGGAGCATCATGGACTCCGGCGGGAAGATAGGCATGGACACGCCCTGGGGATGGGCCTACGGCCTCATCCCGGCGGGTCCCTGTGCGTGGTCCAAGGAGTACATGGACTGGCTCGAGCCGGTCGTCGTCCTCCAGGACACCGTCCAGGTTGAGGTCAAGGCCTCCACGATGCGAGGCCCGGGTGAGAGGCTCTACAAGATACCGGTCACGGCGGACGAGTACTTCCTCCTCGAGAACAGGCTGGACGACCTGGGCGGCGACCTGACGGTGGCGATCGATCAGGAGCGAGGAGTGGTGCTCGGGCCCGTCGACCCCTACGACCTCGTCCCCCCCTACGAGATCAACAACGAGTACGACTTCCTCCTCCCGGGTCCCGGTCTCGTGATCTACCACATAGACGATACGCGGGTGATACCGGGACTCATGCCCTACGACATGGTCAACTACGACAGGCACAGGAGGGGAGTGGCCATAGAAGAGGCCGACGGCATCATGGACATCGGCAACGTCGGCAGCTTCTACTGGACGGGCAACGCCTACGACCCGTTCTTCGCGGCCAACAACGACTCGTTCTCCTGGAACACCTATCCGTCTACCGTCACGAACACGGGAGGCAGCACGTACCTGTCGGTCACGCGCATATCCGCTCCCGACTCCGTGATGACGATGAACGTGAGCTTCGACCGCTGGAAGGCGGGCTGGCCGGAGGATACGGGTGAGCAGGCGGGACCTGCTTCGCCCAGGGTCGTCGACCTCGACCGCGACGGCGACCGCGAGGTCGTCTTCGCAACGCGAGAGGGCAACATCTACGCCTGGAACGCCGACGGTAGCCCGTTCCTCATGCTGTCGGATCCCCCGGGCCTCTTCGCCCGCGTGCCCGGGGGCGTCAGATACTCGCCCGCGGTGGCCGACCTCGACCGTGACGGCATGTGTGAGGTGGCCGCGGCCTCTGAGGCCGGGTCGCTCTACGTATGGAAGGCCTCCGACCTGAACTCCGACGGCCTCGCCGACGGCGCGTCGCCGCTCTATCCCGTCGCTCTCGACGGGCCCGCGAGTGGCGCGCCTCTCGCGGCGAACCTGGACGACGATGGAGACCTGGAGGTCGCGGCGGCCTCTCAGGGAGGCTTCCTGACCATCGTCGACCAGAACGGGCAGCTCGTCGACGACTCGCCGTACTCGTTCGGGCACCTCGTCCTGAACGACGTCACGATGTGCGCCGCCGATCTCGACTCCGATTCGGAAGATGAACTGCTCCTGTCGACGACCAACACCGGTTGGATCGTTGCGATGAACGCGGACGGCACGCCGGTCAGCGGTTGGCCTGTCGTCGTTCCGACGTGGGCCCGAGAGACAGTCTACCTGACAGCGGGGGATGTCGACAGGGCCGCCGACGGTCGCCCGGAGGTCATCGGCGTGGGCTCCGACGGCGTCGTGCGCGTCTGGAACTCGGCGGGCGACCTTTTGCCGGGCTGGCCGGTCGACCTCGGGGTGAGGGCGGCGTCACGGCCTGCGCTCGCCGACCTGGACGCCGACGGCTACCTGGAGATGGCCGTGGCGGCCGGCTCGTCGAGGGTGTTCGGCCTGCGGGCCAACGGCTCGATGGTCGAGAATTGGCCGCTTCAGCTGGACCGCGGCGACAGCACCTCCGTGATCCCGACGTCGCCGATCCTCGGAGACGCGGACGGCGACGGCGTTATGGACGTTATGGTCCCGGGGCCCGGTGGCAACCTGTTCGCATGGAACGCAGTGACCGGCGAAGCGCTCGACGGCTTCCCGTTCTCGTGCGATCCGCCCGCGGGCTCCCCATGGGCCGGAGACGCCGACGGCGACGGAATGGTCGACGTGGTGACGGCCGGGAACGCCGGCCGGGTGGTCATGTTCGGGCTGCCGTACGACTTGACGGGGGACTTCGTGTGGTCGACGGAGGCGGGCGGCGCCTCAGGCGCCGGCGCGTATCCCGACTCGCTTCTGGGCGGAGAGCCGGAAGCCGGCGAGGGGATCCTCGACCTGCCATCCACCTACTGCTATCCGAACCCGGCGCGCCAGTCGGATCTGACCGTCCGCGTCTTCCTGAACAAGCCTGCCGACGTCGGGATAACGGTGATGGACGTGACCGGACAGGAGGTCGAGCACTTCGATATCGAGGGCGACCTGACCGTCAACGAAGTCACCTGGAGCACCGAAGGCGTTGCGAGTGGTCTCTATCTGGTACGTGTGGAGGCCTTCGGAGACGCGGTTTCCGGCTCTCTCGGGCCGGGCGCGCAGCGCGGTTCCGAGGTAAAGGTGATGAAGGTGGCCGTGATACGTTGACGTGTGGCCGCCTGATTCGAGTGCTGGAGGTGGTTTGAAGGCAGCGCCGATACTGGCTCTGGGCGTGGTCCTCATCTGGGCGTCTTGCGCCGGCGCGTCGACGCGCGGCATCGTTGCCGCGGAGGGTGTTCGAGCGCGGTCCGCGCCGAACGACCTCGCGCTGGTGACGTCGATGGACGCCATGGAGGAGGTCTTGTCGGGAGGACCAGACGGTTCCCCGGACTCCGGATCGAACGACTCGGCGAAGATGTTCGCGCTTTCGTTCCTCCTGCCCGGGACCGGGCAGCTGGCACAGGGAGAGAAGCGCGGATACGCCTACATTCTGGCCGAGATAGCCTTCTGGGCCGGCTTCTTCGCACTCGACAAGATGGGCCTCGACGAGCGCGACGACTACGAGGATTACGCGGACGAGGAGTGGCAGTACGCGCAGTACACGGCCTGGTACGAGGAGCACTGCGTGGGCTGCGAGGATTGCGGATACGAGTGCCGCCCGCTCGCGGAGTACGGCACTCAGGAGTACTACGAGGACATAGGCAAGTACCAGACATACTGGCGCTGGTGGTTCGATGATGGGAATGAGGACCACGTAGACTGGGACGAATACAGCTCCAGGGACCTCGAGTTCAGGAACGACTACTGGGGCATGAGGGACGAGAGCAACCGACACCTGAGACAGGCGCGCTACCTGCTCATGGCGGCGTTCCTCAATCACATCGTCTCCGGTGTCGACTCCTTCCTGTCGGCGAGGAGTGGTGGCGACGAGCCCGAGGGCTCGTCGGACCTGGGTTTGGAGTTCAACGTTCCCGACAACGGGGAAGGGCTCACGTGCGCAATCGTAGCCAGATACTGATTCTCATGAGACGCTCCGCGGCAACGGCGTCATGGACGGCCGTGCTGTTCCTCATGGTCCTCGTGCCTGCGGCCGGAGCGTCGACGAATCGCCCCGCTGCTGACCTCGCCGGTTCGCGCGCGGCCATGCGCGTCGAGGGACTCTCGCTCGACAGCGCCGCCGGGCTTCTGGAGAGCGCCACGCCTGCCGGCCGCGAGGTCACTTCCGGAGCGTCCATGGGCGGGAACGAACGCAAGAACCCCGCTCTGGCTATGCTCATGTCCCTTGCGGTTCCCGGGCTGGGGGAGCTCTACACCGGCAACACGGGACGCGCGCGGGGGTTCCTGGCAGCCGAGGCCGGCATATGGGCCGGCTACGCCGCCTTCAGGGTCCAACAGGGTCTCCGAACGGACGACTACAAGGAGTACGCGAACATCTTCGCCGGTATCCCGGAAGGTTCCTCTTCCGATTACTACCAGGACGTGGCCGACTACATCAGGAACGAGGGCGACGACAGCTACAACGAGGCCATCAGAGCGGAAGCGCGGAGCCTCTATCCCGATGACCTCGAAGCGCAGCACGCATACCTGAAGTCGCACGGCTACTTCGGGTCCTCCGCCTGGGAGTGGGAGAGCGAGCAGAGGTTCGAGCACTACAGAGAGCTCCGGCACGGCGCGTCGCTCTCGCGCAAGAATGCTTTCTACATGACCGGTCTGGCCGTGCTCAACAGGGCGCTCTCCATCATAGACAGCGCCTGGATGGCGCGTCGCCACAACATGGGGAGCGAGGGTGAGCCGTCGGCCCGTCTCTACATGACTCCCGACTTCTCGGGCGACCAGGTCGGCAGCCGGCTCGCCCTGGAGCTTTCCTTCTGACGGCATCGCGGGCCGCCCCTGGTCTCTGCCCCTCTGACGGAGAAGCTTGCAATGAGACGATCCTCCGACCCGCGCGCCGGGCGCGCGCGGGACTCGCTTGCGACCGCGTGCCGCCTGTCGGTGGCAGCGTGTCTGCTCGGCGCGTGTCTCGTTGTCGTGTGGTCCCCGCGGGCTCA
>CAYNQF010000049.1:0-17926 GCA_964399265.1 uncultured bacterium
CGTCGCGTGGAGGATGTCGCGCATGAAGTGGCCGTTGCCGATGAACCCGGCGATGTCGTTCGCGGGGAACACCTTCTTGCGCAGCCTGCCGGCCAGTTCCGTGGCCATCTCGACCAACTCGGGCTTCGTGTCCTTCGTCGTGATGAGTTCCAGGAGCTTCTGGACCGCCGGCGGGTTGTAGAAGTGGTAGCCGATGATCCTCCCGTTGAGTCCCACGCCCTCGTCGAGCATCCTGATGGGGATCGACGAGGTGTTGGTCAGGTAGTACGCGTCGGGACAGATGGCATCGAGCTTCTTGAAGACGTCGATCTTCACCTTCTTGTTCTCGATGATCGCCTCGAAGATGAGCCGGGACCCGGCGGCGCTCTCGAGCTTACTGCTCGGCCTCACCACCGACATCGCCTCGTGCACGAACGCCTCGATGACGTCGTAGTTCTCGACCAGGTCCACTCGGTCCGCGTACGCCTCGCGCAGGGTCACGATGTTCTTCTCTGCGATCTTCGTGAACTGGGGCTTCAGGTATGACTGGAGCCCGCAGAGAGCGTCGTCGCTCACGTCGATCGCGTGAAGCACGTACTTGCGGTGCTTGTTCTCGGGTTTGATCTTCTGCTTCGCCATCTCGGCCGCGAGCAGAAGAACGATCCCGCTCCCCATCTTCCCGGCCGCGCCGAGCACGGCCACCCTCTCAAGCCTTGTGTCAAGGTCCATCCTCACTCCCCCTTCGTGTCGACCTCTGTTTCAGACATCCTGTTCGTGTCATTCGTGTCCGGGGCCTCGACCGCCCACGGCTATTCGTCCAGATCCGAGGCCATCGTGCTGCCGGTCTCTTCGTCTACCTTGCCGCTGCTCGCCTCGGCCGGATCCCAGCAGTGCCGGCACCTGGCCTCGTAGGCCTCGGAGGCGCCGACCACGACCCGCTCGCGCGAGGGGATTATGCGCTGTGTCCTGTTCGCCGGCTTCCCGCACTGCATGCAGACGGCGAGCGTCTTCGTTATGTACTCGGCGACCGCGAGCAGGGTCGGCATCGGCTCGAACGGTCTGCCCAGGTAGTCCTGGTCGAGGCCGGCGACGATGACGCGTACACCGCGCCCGGCCAGTTCCTCGCAGACGTCGGGAAGCTCGCTCCCCAGGAACTGGCCCTCGTCGATGCCAACGACCTGCACGTCGTCGTCTATGTAGTCCCGTATCTCCGCGGCCGTGCCGATGCGTATCGACTCGACGCGGCGGTCGTCGTGAGAAACGATGTCCTCCTCGTCGTACCTGTCGTCGATCCTCGGCTTGAACGCGATGACCTTCTGCCTGGCGATCTTGGCCCGCCTCAGCCTGCGGATGAGTTCCTCGCTCTTGCCCGAGAACATGCTCCCGCAGATGACTTCGATCCACCCGGCAGCGTCGTTTCTGTCCGTCATCGGTCCCTCCAGGACACGGGCGACCTAGTCCAGCATCAGGAGGTCGCCGTGCCACACCTCGACCCGCTCTCCAGCATCAGTCTCGACGACCAGCGCACCGTCCTCGGATACGTCGACTGCCCTACCGGCGATGCGCCGTTCGCCGAGGTCGCCGTTCGTGGCGTCCGGCGCGATCTCGACGCGCTTCCCGAGCGTCGCCGACAGCGCACGCCAACGCTCCCGAAACGCCGCGAAGCCCTCCTCGCCGAACGTCCTCCAGTCATCGTCGAGTCCGTCCAGGACCGAGCGAAGCACTTCAAGCGCGGGCACTGGACGCCCCAGGAGCATCTTTATCGACGTCGCCCGTCCCTCCATCTCCGGCGGAAGGTCAGCGGCGTCGAGGTTCACGTTGAGCCCGATGCCGACGACGAGGTGCCCCACCTCTCCGGCCGCGTTCTGCAGCGACTCGAGGAGGATCCCACAGAGCTTGAGCCTGTCGACCCATACGTCGTTGGGCCACTTGACGCGGGCGCCTACGCCGAAGTCGCGCCTCAGGACCGTAACGACCGACACGGCTGTCACGAGCGAGAACGGCGTCAGCTCTCGCGCAGGTTTCCGCGGCGTGAAGAGGACCGAGAACCAGAGTCCGCCCCGCGAAGGCGAGTGCCACGGCCTCCCCGACCTCCCACGACCTGCCGTCTGCTCGTCCGCGAGGACGACGGTGCCCTCGGGCGCTCCGCGTTCAGCCATCGAGCGCAGAGCCGTGTTCGTCGAGCCTACGCTCGGGAGGTAGTGAACCTCGCTGCCCACCACCGATGCCGAGAGCCTGAGATCGACCGGGCCCGAGAGCACCTGGCCCGGAGCGAACCCGAGCCCACCTCCGGTACTGCCTCCACCACCCGCCGTCGTGGCTCGCCCGGCGTTCGGCCTGTCGACGGGTCCGGCGCCTCCCGCGGGCGCGGTCACCGCCTGGCCCCACCGGAGAGCGCGCCGAGCTGCTTGATGCGCTTCTCCGCGAGCGCGTTGGCGGCCTCCGCCGTGTTGATGCCGCGCTCGCGTGACAGCGCGAAGACCCTCTTGAGCGCGGTGTATATGTCCTCGGCCCTGCGCATCGCCCGGTCGAACGAGTATCCGGCGATCTCCTCGGTCACCGCGATGAGCGCTCCGGAGTTCACGACGAAGTCAGGCGCGTACAGGATGCCTCGCTCCGCCAGCATCTCCGCGTGACGGGGCTCGGCGAGCTGGTTGTTGGCCGGGCCGGCGACGATCCTGCACCGGAGGCGCGGGATCGTATCGTCGTTCAGGACCTCACCGACCGCGCACGGGCTCCAGATGTCGCACTCGACCTCGTAGAGCGCGTCCGGCTTCACGACCTCGATGCCGAGGACCTCCCTGGCCGTCCTCGCAGCCTCGGGGTCGGAGTCCGAGCCCACGATCTTCGCTCCCCGCGCGCGCAGCTGCCTGGCAAGCTCGCTTCCGCCCCTCCCGAGCCCCTGTATCGCGATGGTCAGCCCGTCGATCATGGGTTCGACCCCGACCTCTTCTAGACACGCGCGGAACCCCGAGATCGCCCCGTGGGCCATGAGCGGCGACGGGTCGCCGCATCCGCCGTAGGCCTGATGGAGTCCGACGACGTGCTGTGTCTCGAGGCGTATGAGCTGCATGTCCTCGACGTCTGTGCCGAGGCCCTGCGATGTGATGTACCTGCCGTTCAGGCTCGCGATCTGCCGTCCGAGCGCCCTGAAGAGCAGCTCCGACTTGTCGGAGTGCGGGTCGCCCATGATGACGGCGGCGCCGCCGCCGAAGTTGAGCCCCGCCGCCGCGGCCTTGTAGGTCATGCCGAGGGAGAGACGCAGAGCGTCCTCGAGCGCCTCCTCGTCGTTCGCGTACTCGCGCATGCGCGTGCCGCCGATGGCCGGACCCAGCACCGTGCTGTGTATCGCGACGATGCCGCGAAGCCCGGCGGCGACGTCGAACGCGAACGACACCTGCTCGTGGTCGAACTCCCCCAGGGCCTTGAAGACGTCCATGCGAAACCTCCAACCGGCGGAGCCGGGTGCCTCTCGCAACTTCTGCGGGACGTCTCGAGGGAACCGATCGCCTCGTCGCCCGACCCGCGTTTGCTCAGTCCTTCTTGCGGAGCCAGGCCGGCTTCCTCTTTTCGAGGAACGCCTTGATGCCCTCGTTGGCCTCGCCCATTGCGAAGCAGAGACCGAACGCTTCCGTCTCGTAGGCTCCGCCGACCTCGATGTCGGTGTTCACACCGCGGTTCACGCACGCCTTCACGAGCGTGACGGCTGCGGGACCCCGCGATATGATCGTGTTCGCAAGCTCCTTCGCCGTATCCATGAGCTGCTCCGGCTCGACGACCTTCGTGACGAGACCGTACGAGAGCGCGGTCTCGGCGTCTATCGGCTCGCCGACCATCAGCATTTCCATGGCCCTGCCGAGGCCGACGAGGCGCGGCAGTCTCTGCGTGCCGGCGAACCCCGGCGTAACACCCAGCTTCACCTCGGGCTGTCCAAGCTTCGCTTTCGTCGAGGCGATCCTGATGTCGCACGACATCGCAAACTCGAGCCCGCCCCCCAGAGTGAATCCATTGATCGCCGCGATGACCGGCTTCGACAGGTTCTCGATGCGCGAGAACGTCTCGCGGCCCAGTCTCGAGATCTCGCGCGAGCGCATCCCGTCCGCCGTCGAGAGTTCCGCGATGTCCGCGCCGGCGACGAACGCCTTCCCCGCGCCCGTCACGATCACGGCGGCCACGCCCTCGTCCTCGTCGAACCCGCGCATGGCGTCGTTGATCTCACCCATCGTCGTCGTGTCGAGCGCGTTCAGGGCGTCCGGCCGGTTCACGGTGAGCACGGCGAGAAGCCCGTCCTTCTCTATCGTGATGTTCTTGAAAGACACGTCCTGTCCTCCTCACTCTATGCGGCAGTCGCCACCGTCGACGACGTCGGGATATGTTCGGGCCTCTTCCTCTCCGCGCAGCACGCGCAGACACCCGAGCGCGAGTGCGCGCAGCTCGTCCTCGCCCGGAAGCACGATGGTGCGCCCCAGGAAGTCGATCCTGTCGACAATGCGCTTCGTTATGACCTCGGACTTCGCGATGCCTCCCGTGAGCACGACGGCGTCCAGCGAGTCGCCCAGCACGACAGCCATCGCGCCTATTTCCTTCGCTATCTGGTAGATCATCGCCTCCAGGACCGCACCGGCCGCGGCGTCCCCCGCGTCGGCGCGGTGCAGCGCCTCTATCGCATTGTTGGTCCCGAGGTAGGCCGTGAGACCTCCGCTCCCCACCAGCTTCTTTGTGATCTCCGCCTCCGTGTACGTGCCGGAGAAGCACATCCTGGCGAGGTCGCCCGTGGGAAGAGCCCCGGCGCGGTCGGGCGTGAACGGGCCCTCCGACAGGCCGTTCGTCACGTCGACCATCCGGCCGTTTCGGAGCGCGCAGACCGTGATGCCTCCGCCCAGATGTGCGACGACGAGGTTCACCTCGCAGACGTCCTTACCCAGTTCCGCGGCCGCCGTTCGGGCCGACGCCTTCACGTTGAGCGCGTGCACGAGGCTCTTGCGCTCGATCTCCGGAATGCCGGAGTACCGTGCGACCGGGTCCATCTCGTCGACGCACGGCGGGTCGACGATGAACGCCTCGATGCCGCAGTCCCATGCGATGCCGTACGCGAGCACCGCACCCAGGTTGGCCACGTGCGGACCCTGCACCTCGGCGCGCGCGTCGGCGACCATCTCGGCGTTGACGCGGTACGTTCCGCTGACCGTCGGCTTGAAGAGCCCGCCCCTCCCGACGACGGCCGTCAGCGTGTTGAGTGCGACGCCATGGTCGGCCAGGAACTCCAGGATGGCTTCCTTGCGATACTCGTACTGGTCCCAGACGCGCTCGAACCTCCCAAGCTCCAGCTCGGTGTGTTCGACCGCCCCCTCGTAGGCGCACTCGTCGCCCTCGAAGACGGCGAGCTTCGTCGACGTGCTGCCGGGGTTCAGGACCAGGATCCGCTCGCCTCCGCGAGCGCCTTCGCTTGCCATCGGCTAGTAGCCTCTCTCCCTGTAGACCTCGCGCTGGATGATGTAGCGCATGATCTCGGCCGTGCCGCCGCCGATGGTCATAAGCCTGGCGTCGCGCGCGAGCTGCTCGGTCCTGTTCTGCTTCGTGTAGCCGTCGCCACCCGTGACCTGCAGCGCCTCGTAGGTGATTTCTTGCGCCGCGTTCGTCGCGAACAGCTTGGCCGCGGCGCCCTGCCTCGTCGCGGGCAGGCCCATCTCGATGCGGCGCGCGGCCTGGAGCGTCATGAGCCTGGCCGCGTCGACCTTGGTCGCCATGTCGGCGATCTTGAACGAGATTCCCTCGAACGCGCGGATCTCCTTGCCGAACTGCTGGCGCTCGATCGAATGCTCGATGGCGACCTCCATCGCCGCGCGCGAGTATCCGACCGCGCCGGCGGCGAGCGACGTGCGCTCGGTGTCCAGCTCGTCCATGAGCACCGCGAACCCCTTGTTCAGCTCGCCCACCATGTGGGTCGCAGGGACGCGGACGCCGTCGAACTTGAGGTGCGACACGCGAGCGCCGCGCATTCCCATGAGGTCGTAGTCCTTCACGACGCTGAAGCCCGGCCACGAGGTCTCCACGACGAACGCGGTCATGCCCTTGCGGGCCTTGACCGACGGGTCGGTGATGGCGAAGACCAGGATGTAGTCGGCCTGGCTGCCGTTCGTGATGAAGCGCTTCTCTCCGGTGATGACATACTCGTCGCCTTCCTTCACGGCCTGCGTCTTCATGCCGGCGGTGTCGGAGCCGACGTCGGGCTCGGTGATGCCGATGGCGCCTATCTTGTCTCCG
Source organism: uncultured bacterium (assembly GCA_964399265.1). Lineage (GTDB taxonomy): Bacteria > Joyebacterota > Joyebacteria > Joyebacterales > Joyebacteraceae > WJLY01. The sequence continues at coordinate 6,244 of CAYNQF010000049.1, forward strand.
CAGACGATGGGCGGCAGGTACTTCTTCTTGAGGTCGTCGGACCCGAACTTGAAGATGGGCGGGGCGAAGTAGACCGAGGTGACGCCGCGCGAGACGTCGACGACCGGAGAGACGGCCGAGATCTCCTCGGCGATGATGGTCTCACACACCATGCCTCTGCCGGTGCCGCCGTACTCCGGCGAGATCATGGCGCCCATGTACCCGGCCTGGCCGACACGTCTCAGGACCTCGCGGGGGTAGTCCGCCGTCTTCTCGATCTCGTCGGCGTAGGGTGCCACCTCCTTCTCGGCGAACTTCCTGACCTCCTCGCGATAGGCGTTTTCCGCTTCGGTGAAGAGAACGCTCAGCATGTATGTTCCTTTCGTGGGGACGTCGCTCGTGCCCTGGCCCGCCGCACTCGACGCGTCGCGTACGAGGTACTGCCGCTAGTCGGATTCCTCAGGTTCCACCTCGACCATCACTTCCGTCGTCCCGACGGAGTCGCCCGCCTTGACGTTCACCGCCTTGACCACACCATCGATCGGGGAACGAACCTCGTTCTCCATCTTCATGGCCTCGACGATCAGGAGGCTCTGCCCAACCGTCACGTCGTCACCGGCCGCAACGAGCACCTTGACGACCGACCCCGGCATAGGGGCCTTGATGGACCCGCTCGCACCGGCCGCAGCTCCCGCGGCGCCTGCGACCGAGTCGTCGGCCGAACCGGTCTCGAGCACCAGCTTGTGTCCTCCGACCCACACGATGAGACCGGTGTCGCTCCTGGCGACGCGCGCGGTCTTCGAGCGTCCGTCGAAGATCATGGACACGGCTCCGCCGGGAACCAGCGACCAGTCGACGGAGTACTCCTTGTCCCCTACAAAGACCCGCGCGTCGGGGGGCTTGCCCTCGATTCTCACGCTTCGTTTCTCACCGCCAATGGTGAACTCGTACTCCAAGTGGACTCCCTTCATGCCGCCGGGTCGCGGTCCCGTCCTGGTCGCCCGGCGGATCTGCCGAGCGAGTCGGACACGGGCGTCGCGTTCAATCCTCGCGGCCGATGCTCCAGTTCCCAAGTGTGTCCCATGGCGAGATCTCCCGGCGCCTTCCGGCGACCCGCCTCCCCGTCTCCGCCGAGAGGGAGAGGGCCCCCGCGATGAGGGCCGCGTGGACGACGTCTTCGTCCGGGCCGTCGGAGTGCCGGTCTGCCATGTGCTTCTCTATGAAGTCTGTCTGCGTTTCTCCGCGAGCGAACGCGTCGCTCTCGATGATCTCGCGCAGATAGTCGATGGTCGTTGCGATGCCGAGCACCGCGAACTCGCGGAGGGCCCGCATCATCTTGAGGCGCGCGGCCTCGCGGTCGGCCGCGTGTACGATTAGCTTCGAGAGGATGGGGTCGTAGTGGACCGACACTTCCCAACCCTCGTAGATGCCGCAGTCGTGCCTCACGCCCGGGCCCGCCGGCTCCATCAGCCGCAAGATGCGTCCCGACGACGGCAGGAAGTTGTTCGCCGGGTCCTCGGCGTAGATGCGGCACTCGATGGCGTGGCCGCTCTGCGTCAGGTCGGCCTGAGTGACGTCGAGCTTCTCCCCCGAGGCCACCTTGATCTGCTCGCGGACGAGGTCGATGCCGGTCACGAACTCCGTGACGGGGTGCTCGACCTGAATGCGCGCGTTCACCTCGAGGAAGTAGAAGTCCCTGTTCTCATCCAGCAGGAACTCGACCGTGCCCGCGTTCGCGTAGCCGACAGCGTGCGCCGCGCGGACCGCGGTCTCCCCCATCCTCGCCCGCAGCTCCGGGTCGACTGCCGTCGACGGGGACTCCTCGACGATCTTCTGATGGCGGCGCTGGATGGAACACTCTCGCTCGAAGAGGTGGACGACATTGCCGTGCTCGTCTGCCAGCACCTGGAACTCGATGTGGCGCGGCCGCTCGATGAGCTTCTCGACGTAGACGGTGTCGTCGCCGAAGGCCGACTTGGCGACGCGGCGGGCGGTCTCGATCGCGTTCAGGAGATCCTCTTCCCTGCGCACGACCTGCATGCCCTTGCCTCCGCCGCCGGCCGACGCCTTGACGAGCACCGGGTAGCCCATGTCGGAGGCGGTCTCGAGGCACTCCTCGTCGCTGCCTGGCGCGCCGAGCATGCCGGGGATGATGGGGACGCCCTCGGCCTTCATCGTCTCGCGCGAGCGGATCTTGTCGCCGACGAGGTGGAGCGCCGCGGACGGCGGGCCGATGAACTTGAGGCCCTCGGCCTCGCAGCGCTTCGCGAACTCCCAGTTCTCGGCCAGGAAGCCGTACCCGGGATGGATGGCGTCGGCGCCGACCTTGCGGGCCGCGTCCACGATGGCATCGATGTTGAGGTAGCTCTCGAGCGCGGGCGCCGGGCCTATGCGGACCGCTTCGTCCGCCTCGAGCACATGCAGCGACGCGCGGTCGGCGTCCGAGTAGACGGCCGCAACAGGAATACCCATGTCGCGGCAGGCTCTGGCGACGCGGACGGCGATCTCCCCTCGGTTCGCGATGAGTATCTTCTTCATGCTCGTCAGTCCTTCACCCACCTGGGCTTGCGCTTTTCGAGGAAGGCCGTCATGCCCTCCTGGCCCTCGTCGGAGGCGCGCACCTCGGCGATGACTCTCGCCGTGTGGGCCTTCGCCTTCTCGAGCGGCATCTCGTAGACGCTGTCGATGAGTTCCTTGCAGACCCGCATCGCCTCGGGACCGCTCGAGATGATGCGCCGGGTGATCCTGGCCACTTCCTCGTCGAGCATCTCGTGCGGCGTTACCGCGTTGACGAGCCCGAGCCTGAACGCCTTCTCGGCCGTCATTCTCTCGCCGGTCAGGAAGAACTCGCGGCACGCCCCGGGCCCAGCGCGCATGATGACGTAGGGCGAGATGCAGGCCGGCACGAGACCTATCTTGACCTCCGACAGACTGATCTTGGCCTCCTCGGAGGCAACCACGATATCGTTCGCCGCCATGAGGCCCGCACCGCCGCCGATGGCGTAGCCGTTGACCTTCGCGATCGTGGGCTTCCTGAGCTTGTGGATCAGCTCCATGACGTCGGATATGACGAGGCCGTCGCGCACGTTCTCATCGAACGTGTAGGTCGCCGTCTTCTTCATGTAGTTGAGGTCGGCTCCCGCGCAGAACGAGTTACCCTCCCCCGTCACCACTACCGCTCTCACAGATGGATCCGCGTCGAAGCGGCGGTAGGCGTCGAGAAGCTCGCCCAGCATCACGTCGTTGAACGCGTTCTTGACCTCGGGCCGCGACAGCGTGACGGTCGCGACCTCGCCCTCGACGCACGTCTTGAGTGTCGTGTAGTCGCGCATGTGCCTCCCAACGCATGATCGGAGAGCGTTCCCCGGTGGTCTCGAGCGACCGGGCCGTCTCCGCTACATCCTGAAGACGCCGTACTTCTGGTCGGGTATCGGCGCGTTCAGCGACATCGCTATGCCGAGAGCAAGTGCCTGACGCGTGTCGAGCGGGTCGATGATGCCGTCGTCCCAGAGCCTGGCGGTCGAGTAGTAGGCGGACGCCTCGCTCTCGTAGCGGTCGATGACCGGGGCCTTGAACGCCTCCTGCTCCGCAGGCGTCATCTCCTTGCCCTCTTTCCTGAGCTGGCGCATCTTCACCGTGAGGAGCACGTTCGCCGCCTGCTCTCCACCCATCACGCTGATCTTCGCGTTGGGCCACATCCAGAGCAGTCTGGGATCGTACCCGCGCCCGCACATCGCGTAGTTGCCGGCGCCGTAGGAGCCGCCGACCATCACCGTGAACTTAGGGACGTCGGCGTTGGCCACGGCGTGGACCAGCTTCGCGCCGTTGCGCGCGATGCCGCCGTGCTCGTACTCGCGCCCGACGATGAACCCGGTGATGTTCTGAAGGAAGACGAGCGGGATCTTGCGCGTCGTGCACAACTCGATGAAGTGCGCTCCCTTGACCGCGCTCTCCGAGAAGAGGACCCCGTTGTTCGCGAGAATGCCGACGGGGTATCCCATGATGCGGGCGAAGCCGGTCACGATGGTGATGCCGTACAGCTCCTTGAACTCCTGGAAGCGGCTGCCGTCGACGATGCGGGCAATGACCTCCCGCATGTCGAACGCCTTCCTGAGGTCCGTCGGCACTATGCCATACAACTCCTCAGGGTCGTACGCCGGGTCCTCCGGCTCGGACGCATCGAGGTCGAAGCGCCTGGGAGCATCGAGCGTCTCCACAATGTTGCGCGCGATGGCGATGGCGTGTTCGTCGTTCAAGGCATAGTGGTCGGCCGTGCCGGAGATGCGGCAGTGGACGTCGGCTCCTCCCAGCTCCTCGTCGGTGACGTCCTCGCCGGTCGCGGCCTTGACGAGCGGCGGGCCGCCGATGAAGATCGTCCCCTGCTCCTTCACGATGACGGTCTCGTCGCTCATCGCAGGAACGTAGGCGCCGCCTGCCGTGCAGGAGCCCATGACGACCGCGATCTGCGCCACGCCCATCGCCGAGAGCCGGGCCTGGTTGTAGAAGATGCGCCCGAAGTGCTCCTTGTCGGGGAACGTGCCCGCCTGGTGCGGAAGGAAGATCCCTCCCGAGTCGACAAGATAGATGCACGGGAGGCGGTTCTCCATCGCCACCTCCTGGGCGCGAACGTGCTTCTTGATCGTCATCGGGAAGTACGTCCCGCCCTTGACGGTCGCGTCGTTCGCGACTACCAGGACCTCGCGGCCGTGCACCCTTCCGATGCCGGTGACCACGCCTGCGCCCGGCGCCTCGTTATCGTACATGTCATAGGCGGCCAGCGGTGACAGCTCGACGAACGGAGTGTTCGGGTCGAACAGGCGCTCCAGGCGCTCGCGGACCAGGAGCTTGCCGCGCTTGTGGTGCCGCTCCCGCTGCGACTCGGGGCCGCCCAGCTTCACCTCCGCGAGCCTGGTCCTGAACTCGTCGACCAGACCGCGCATCCGCGCGCTGTTCTCTTCGAACGCCGCGCTCTTCGTGTCGACCTTGCTCTCGATGCGATACATCTACGAGTCCTCTCCGTGTCCTGGACCATTCGTCGTCGCTGTCCGTCTCGCGCATCCCCCGCAGGCCGCGCCAGGAGAGAGTTCCCCTCCTGGGCCCGCTTCGCTGGCGCCGCTACGCGACGCGCGTTCGTGCGCGTCGCTGCGTCGACACCCAGTCGGGGAACCTCTCCCCGCGCGCCCGTCTGCGCCTGGTCACCTAACGGGCACGAACTTGTACCCGTAGCACAGGATGCCAGCTTCGCCTTCCTCACGGACCTTGCGGAACTCGATCTTGACGGGCAGGCCTACCTTGAGGTCGTCGAAGTCGACGTCGACGACCTGCGCGGTGACCTTCACGCCGTTGTCCAGCTCCGCGATGCCGACCGCGTACGGGGCCTGCGTCGAGAACTCCGACGGCGCGATCCGGATGACCGTGTAGGTCAGGAGCTTCCCGGTGTCGGGAAGCACGACCTGCTCGAACTCGCGTCCCTTACAGCTTCTGCAGACGAGGCGCGGCGGGAAGAAGATCTCACCGCACGAGGTGCACTTGGCCGCCTCGAGGCGGTAGCGCTGAGGTATCGACCTCCAGTACCTTGCTGATGTGGACATCTCGTTTCCTCCGAAGTGTCGTATTCGTTGGCAGCGCTACTCGGCGCTCAGGATGTGGACGACGCAGGAGCCTCCGGTGCCGCCCATGTTCTGCGTCATGCCGATCTTGATGTCGCCGCACTGGCGGTCGCCGCACTCGCCCCTGAGCTGCTTCGTGACCTCAACGATCTGCGCCACGCCCGTGGCTCCGACCGGGTGGCCCTTCGACTTCAGGCCGCCGGACGGGTTCACCGGGATGCGACCGCCGATGTGGGTCTCGCCGCTCTCGGCGCCCGTGCCGCCCTTGCCCTTCTCGAAGAACCCGAGCGCCTCGATCACGCAGATCTCAGCGATCGTGAAGCAGTCGTGGACCTCGACGAAGTCGATGTCCTTGGGCGTGAGACCGGACTGCTTGTACGCCTGCTCGCCGGCCTTTTCGACGCCGGACAACCAGGCGATGTCCTTGCGGTCGTTGAGCGCGATCGAGTCGGTCGCGTGTCCGGACGCCAGGATCCTGATGGGCGTCTTCTTGGCGATCTTCTTGGCCATGTCGAGCGGGCAGACGATCGCGGCCGCCCCGCCGTCGGTGATCGGCGAGCAGTCGAGGATGGTCAGCGGATCCGCCACCTTCACCGCGTTCTTGACCTGGTCGAGCGTGACCTGGAAGGGATACTGCGCGTGAGGGTTCATCGAACCGTTCTTGTGGTTCTTGACCGACACGTGCGCCAGCTGGTCGCGCGTCGTCCCGTACTCGGCCATGTGCGCGACGGCCATCATCGCGTAGAGGCCGGGGAACGTCACGCCGTGATAGACCTCATACTCGGCGTCGGCCGCGGTCGATAGCGCGTAGGTCGCGCCTCCGCCGTCGACGTCGGTCATCTTCTCAACGCCTCCCGCGAGCACGATGTCGTGCGCCCCGGAGGCCACGTCGTAGTACGCCTGCCTGAAGGCGGCGCCGCCCGAGGCACAGGCCGTCTCGACCCTGAGCGACGGGATGGGCGCGACGCCCAGATAGTCGGCCATGAGAGAGCCGATGTGCTCCTGCCCGCAGAAGAGCCCGCTGGACATGCTGCCCACGTACATGGCGTCTATGTGGTCGACGCCCGCGTCGTCGATGGCCAGGAGGGCCGATTCGGTGAAGATGTCGCGGAGCGACTTCTCCCACAGCTCACCCCACTTTTGCATCCCCACTCCGATAACTGCTACGTCCCGCATGTGTGTTCTCCTCAAGTTGTCTCGTTGGGGTCTGCTCGAACCGCGTCCGGTCTCCTCCGCAGCGTTGACCCGCCGCGCCGGTGCGTCCGGCGGCCTACTCACCCATCCGGATCTTCCTGCGGTAGTTCGCGTAGGTCCCGTAGTCGATGTAGACCTTGTCGCCCTCCAGCTTCTCGCGCGTCTTCGGTGCGGCGTCCCGGACCTCGTCTATCTTGTTCGTCACCTCGTAGACGAATCCGTCGCTGCCCGAGCCCGACCCGTAGGAGACCATGAGAATCATGTCTCCGGGTCTGGCGACGTCGAGCGTGGCCGTGAGACCCATCGGCGACGAGCCGGAGTAGGTGTTGCCGAGGATCGGCGAAAGCCATCCGGGCTCGATCTGCTCCTTGGTGAAGCCGAGCATCTTGCCGACGCGCATCGGGAACTTGCCGTTGGGCTGGTGGAAGACGGCGTACTTGAAGTCGGCCGGCTTCAACCCGACCTTGTCCATGATGCCCGTCGCGCAGCCCATGACGTGCTTGAAGTACGCGGGCTCGCCGGTGAACCTGCCGGCGTGGCGCGGGTAGTGCATGTAGCTCCGGCGCCAGAAGTCGGGTGTGTCGGTCATGAACGAGTAGGTCTCGATGACCTTGGCGACGCCGTCGGCCTTGCCGATGATGAACGAGGCGGCTCCGGCGGCAGCCGAGTACTCGAGCGCGTCGCCGGGAGCGCCCTGCGACGTGTCGGCTCCTACCGCCAGGCCGTACTCTATCTTGTCGCCGTCAACGAGGCCCATGCAGACGAACATCGCCTCGGAGCCGGCCTTGCATGCGAACTCGAAGTCGGCGCAGTGGGCCTCGGGGACCGCGCCCACGGCCTCCGCCAGAACGGTGCCCGACGGCTTGACCGCGTAGGGGTGCGACTCGGACCCCACGTAGACGGCCCCGATGCGCTTCGGGTCGATCTTAGCGCGCCTGAGGGCATACTTGGTGGCCTCGACCGCCATCGTGATCGTGTCCTGATCGGGTGATGGGACGGTCTTCTCCTGCAGCATCAACCCCTTCTTGTAGCTGGGCGCGTCCGCTCCCCAGACCTTGGCGATCTCCTCGACCTTGATCCGGTTGCGGGGCATGTAGGCGCCGTATCCGATGATACCAGCCATTTGAGCCTCTCTTCCTCCTATGAGAACTCAACACATGATGTTGCGGACCATTCCTACTCTGCCGACCCTCCTCGCGGCCCTCGCGACCGCCACTCTGTAAGGAGTCGTGTCTTCCTTCTTGGCTTCTGTGATGATGTCGGCCATCACGTCGTAGACGCGTTTCGCTTCCTCGCGCAGCCTCTCGCGAGGCGCCCCTCTGAGTTCCGGCTCGGTCTGGAACAGCTCGGCCCCGCCGATGACGAAGTCGGGCGCGTAGAGGATGCCGCGCTGCTTCAAGAGGTCCGCGTGCCTGGGTTCCTCGAGCGTGTCGGACGCGGCGCCCGCCACGACCGAGCAGCGAAGTGTGGGGACCGTTTCGTCGTTCAGGATACGGCCGACCGCGCACGGCGAGAGCACGTCGCACTCGACCGAGAGGATCTCCTCGGGTCGCACGACCGAGACCTGAGGGTGGCGATCCTGAACCTCCTTGATCTGGTCGTACCTGATGTCGGTGACGGTGACCACGGCGCCCTCTTCGACCAGCTCGTCGACCAGGAACTGGCCGACCTTGCCCACGCCCTGCACGGCGACACGGATGCCGCTCAGGCTCGAGCGGCCCCTGATCTCGCGGACGCAGGCCTTCATGCCCGCGATCAGCCCGAATGCCGTCAGCTCGTGGTTGCCCTCCATCGGGACCACGCTCGCCGTCTCGCGCCGCACGTGGCGGAACTGGCGGTCGGACGTGCCGAACGCCGGATAGGTGACGAAGAGGCCCTTCAGTCCCTCCACGAACCGCCCGAACGCCCTGAAGTATGCCTCGTCCGGCTCGGTCTCCTCGTCGACGAGGAGGACGGCCTTCCCGCCTCCCATGTCGCTCTCGAGCGAGGCGCTCTGGTAGGTCATCATCTCGGAGAGACGAAGCGCGTCGATGATGGCGTCGTCCTCACTTCCGTACTGCATGAGTCGTGTCCCGCCCACCGACGTGCCCATCGTCGTATCATGGATCGCGATGATGGCCCGGAGCCCCGTCGGCCTGTTGAAGCAGAAGACGAGCTGCTCGTGGTTGTTCTTCTTCATGCGGTCGAAGATGTTCATTCGTCCTCGAACTCCTTCTTGTCGCAGATCTCGACCATCGCGCCGCCCGTGCTCTTCGGGTGCAGGAAGGCGATGCGGCCTCCCTCTATTCCGGGCTTCGGCTTCTCATCGATCACCCTGTAGCCGGCCGCGTCGACATCTTCCAGGCCGCGGATGATGTCGGGGACCTCGAACGCGACGTGGTGGAACCCGGGTCCGCGTTTCTCAAGCAGCGTCTGGAGCGGTCCGGGGCCTAGAGGCTCGATCAGCTCGACCATGACGTCTCCGGCGCGAAGGAACGCCGCACGCACGCCGTGAAGCTCGGAGTTCTCGACCTTGACGACATCGAGCCCCAGCGTGTCCACGTAGAGCTTCATCGACTCGTCGACGTTCTCCACGAGGATGGAGATGTGGTCGACCCTGGTGACCGCGTTGCCCGGTCCGGGTCCACCAGAAGCGCGTCCTGCGCGCCCGGCTCCGCCGGTGCTCCCGCCGCTGCCGTCGCTCACAAGTTCCTCCCTACCAGGCCCTTCCCGACGGGTGGTACCTGCCGTACACGGCCTCGATGGCGGCCGACATCTCGCCCAGCGTCGCCCTCGCGCGGGCGCAGTCGATGAGCGCGGGCATCGTGGGCGCGTCGTCCCTCGCCGCTGTAGTGAGCCTGTCGAGCGCGTCCTTCACCGCGGCGGAGTCCCTGCGTTCCCGCAGCTTCCGTAGCGCCTCCACTTTCTCGTCGCGGAGACTCGGGTCGACTCTGAGCGTCTCCATGCGCGTCGGCTCTTCGACCTCGTAGCTGTTGACACCGACGACCACGCGCTCCCCGCTCTCGATGTCCTGCTGCTGTCGGTACGCGCTCTTGGCGATCGAGCGCTGGTAGTAACCCTGCTCGATCGCCGCGGTTGCGCCGCCCATCGCGTCTATCTTGTGGAGTTCCTCGTGGGCATGCTCCTCGATGCGGTCGGTCAGCCACTCCACGTAGTACGAGCCTCCCAGTGGATCGGCCACGCTGGCGACCCCGCTCTCCTCGGCGATGACCTGCTGCGTCCGCAGAGCCAGCCTCGCGCTCCCCTCCGTTGGGAGGGCCAGGGCCTCATCGCGCGAGTTCGTGTGCAGGCTCTGCGTCCCGCCGAGGACCGCCGAGAGGGCCTGGAGGGCCACGCGGACGATGTTGACCTCCGGCTGCTGCGCCGTCAGGCTCACGCCTGCAGTCTGAGTGTGGAACCGGAGCGTCTGGGCGCGCGGCGAGTCAATGCCGAAGCGCTCCTTCACGATCTTGGCCCACATCCTTCTCGCCGCCCGCAGCTTGGCGACCTCTTCGAACAGGTCGCTGTGCGCGTCAAAGAAGAACGAAAGCCTCGAGCAGAACACCTCCGCGTCGATGCCGGCCCAACGGGCGGTCTCGACGTACGCGATCGCATCGGCGAGCGTGAACGCGAGCTCCTGCACGGCGGTCGCGCCGGCCTCCCGCATGTGGTACCCGGAGACCGACATCGTGTTCCATCTGGGCGCGTAGTCGTTGAGATACGCCGCGAGCCCCAGCGAGAACTTCACGGACTCGGACGGCGGGTAGACGTAGGTTCCGCGCGCGGCGTACTCCTTGAGAATGTCGTTCTGCACAGTACCGCGCAGCGACGCCACATCGGCGCCCGTCTCCTCGGCGGCGACGATGTACATCGCCATGAGCATGGGCGCGGTGGCGTTGATCGTCATCGACGTGCTGACGCCGTCCAGCGGGATATCGTCGAACAGCGTAAGCACGTCCTCGATCGAGCAGACCGACACGCCGACGCGGCCTACCTCGCCCTCGGCCATGCCGTGGTCGGCGTCGTACCCCATCTGCGTCGGGAGGTCGAACGCCACCGAGAGCCCGGTCTGTCCGTGCTCGAGGAGGTAGCGGAAACGTTCGTTCGTCTCACGGGCGTCTCCGAACCCGGCGTACTGCCTCATCGTCCAGAGGCGGCCGCGGTACATCGTGGGGTGAATGCCCCTGGTGAACGGATACTCGCCGGGGAACCCGAGCGACAGGTAAGGCTCGGAGGGATCGTCGTCTTCGGTGTAGATGGGACCGACCGGCAGCCCTGAGAGTGTGCGGAACTCGTCCTTGCGCTCCTTGTGCTTCTCGAGCGCGGGCTTGAGCACCGCCTTCTCCCAGTGCTTCCTGTCGTCGTGCGGTCGCTTCAATCCGGTCCCTCTCTATTCGATGACGACCAGTGCCTCGCCCTGAGCCACGCCCTGCCCCACCTTCACGAGGACCTGCTTGACGACACCGGACGCCGAGCACTTGAGCTCGTTCTCCATCTTCATTGCCTCGAGAGTGACGACGCCGCGGCCGGGGTCGACCTGCGTTCCGACCTCGACCTCGATGCCGACGACGACGCCGGGCATGGGAGCCTTCACGATCTCGCCGCCCTCGGCCTCCGCCATCGCCCCGGTCGCCTCGGCTATGATCTTCGCGCGCTCGTCCATCACCGAGGCCACGTACGGCTCGCCGTCGAGCACGATCTCGTACTTCCCGTCGCGCCGCTTGGCCGAGAACTCGTACGACCTGCCACCGAGCGTGAGTGAGTAGACGCGCGAATCGCCGACGCGCACGAGGTCCGCGTCGACCACTCGGCCGTCCCGAGTCACGCGCAGGCCGTCCGGGGTGTGCTCTATGTCCAACTCGACGTCCCTGTCGAGGACGGTGACGTAGTACTTCACAAGTGCTCCCGTCATGGCCCGCGGG
>CAYNQF010000050.1:0-13918 GCA_964399265.1 uncultured bacterium
TGCCATCCGGGTATGTCGGGCGCCCTGCGCGGCATGAAGCTCGCCTGTATCTCGGCGGCGACGGCCAGTTCCTGCTCCACGCGCTCGTGCTCCAGAAGACGCACGTGCAGCTTCGCCGCACTCAGGGCGGACGCTATCTGCGCCGCCAGAGACTGGGCGGCGGGCAGCATGTCGGACACGCGCTGCGGGTTCTGCCTGCGCCTGATCGACACCCCACCCACCGCCTCGCCGCGCTCCGAATCGACGATCGGGACCATGACGATGCCGGCGGTCGTCGGGTCCTCGCGCCAGGGCAGCCTCTCTCCCGGCCTGAGGACGATCGAGGCCGCCTGCGAGGCCAGCCACTCCCACGCCTGCTCCGGCACGGCACGGTCCCGGTACTGCCTTCTGACCACGACGTGGTCCGGGAAGATGCGCACCTCCAGCTGGCACAGCGCGAACATGGTGGACGCGTGGTCCTCCAGTATCCGCACGAGCGACTCAACGTCCGGCGGCGACTGGATGATCTCCCGGCTCAGCGCCTCCAGGCGCTCCAGTTCCCTGGAACGGTGTTGCGCGTGCTCGACCGCGGTGCTGAGCGCGTGCGCGAGCACGCTCGCGAGAACGGCGCCGGCCACGAGGAAGAGCGACGCCCACAGGCCGTCCTGGATGTAGATGCCCGCCGCCAGGACGCCGAAGGGCTCGACCGCGAGAGGCCAGGACGACGAGCCGGCCCAGAATCTGAGGAAGGGTCCGCGTCCGCGAGGGCCGAACCCGAACGTCCGGGACCTGGCGAAGAAGGCGAAGTACGGAGCGCTCAGGAGCGACGCCACGCCGACCTTGGCCAGCGTAGCGAAGAAGGCCGGTCGTACAGCGCGCAGCCAGAGCCCGGGCAGAGGGATGACGCCTCCCCACGCCCGGTACAGAGTGAGCGCCACGAGCGCCGGGATCGTGTCCTCCGAGACGCTGATCGAAACGTCGCGGAGCGCCTGCCACCTGTTGTCCGGTCCGTCGGCACGTACGAGCTGCCTGGCAGCGCTCGCGATCCGCCACAGGACCACCAGCCACAGCGCGGTCGGGCCGAACACGAGAGCGGCGGCCCACACGAGCACGCGCTCGAGTGTGCCTCCCAGGTCGCCGAACATGCCCTCCTTCACTTCCACGAAGAAGCGGAAGTCCAGCTTCCTGAGCACGTAGACGAGCACGAGCATGCCGCCGAAGGTCGGCCACTCGTTCAGGACGACCTCCGGCCGAGTCACTCGCGCGAGCCATGTCAGTCCGACGAGCGCGATTGGCAGCGAGTAAAGGAAGCAGAAGACATCCGCCACCGCGATCTCACGCGAGTCGGCGGGCAGGCCCTCGAGGTCGGGCCGCACGCGAGCTGCGAGGCTGTGGGCGCTCAGTCTCATCCTGCCGCTCCGCCTGCCCTTCTCAGAGTTCCATCGCCCTGGGGCCAAGTCCGCGAACCGAACCCGAACCACTTACGCGCTCTTCGACGACCGGGTCGCCGTAGTAGGTGACCGAGCCGGAGCCGCTCACCTGGGCTTCCAGCTTCTCCGTGGCCCACAATACGACGTCCCCCGAGCCGGAGACGGCGACGCTTGCCGTCTTGGTGTTGAGTTCGCCCCCGTCGTAGCCTCCGGACCCGCTGACGGCGATGCTCTGCGAGTCGGCGTTCCCCTCGAACGAGACCAGACCGGAGCCCGATATCGCCACCGCCACGGGACCCGTCACCAGTCCCCGGACGTCCGCCTCGCCCGACCCGCTGACGGCCACGTTGAGGGCCGGCGTGCGTAGGGAGTCGACCGACGCCGACCCCGAGCCGCTGATCGACAAGGCCTCGAGCCTGTCGACCGAAAGCTCGAAATGCATCGGAGCGCTGGGCCTCACCCTCGTGCCGGGCTTGAGTCCTATCGTGAGCCGCCCGCTCTCGACCTCCGTCACGAGGAGCGGAAGGATGTTGTCGTCCGCGCTCACGACGAGAGACTCGGTGCCGTTCTGTACCACGACCAGATCCCCGCTGCACGAGAGGCCGACCGACGTGATCCCGCTAACCTCTCTGGTCTCGGTGACGACGTTCCCCGAGCCCTCGACGAGTCCGAAGTTGCACCCCGCAGCGGCCAGGACGACGGCCGCCGAGGCCAGCATCGCGATCATCTTCATGGTCTTCCCCCTTCCTTCGCGCCTGCGGACTCCGCGGCATCGTCCCGGATGCAGCGGATCCTGCCGACGCCCGTTACGCGTCTGAACACCGTGGGCTCGCCGTGGCATGTCACATCGCCGGTGCCGCTTATCACGGCGTCTATGGTATCGGAGACACGCACCTCCACGTCGCCCGCCCCACTTATGACCGCCTTGGCGGTCGAGGTCTCCAGGCCGTCCGCATGGTAGTCGCCGGCCCCGGAGACCGTCACCTCCTGGCTCGCCGCACGTCCGTCGACCTCGCAACTGCCGGCCCCGCTCAGTGTCACGGTCAGCGCGTCGGCCTCGAGCCCGTGCACCGCGAGCCGGCCGGAGCCGCTCACGGTCAGTTCCAGCCTGTTCGTCCTGAGCGGTCCAGCCTCGATCTCACCCACGCCGGAGAGCGAGATGCCGCCCACGTCCCTCACCGTCAGCTCGAACCGCACCTTTCGGGACTCGCCCGTGAGGCCCGACAGCCAGGTGCCCCTCTTGAGACCAAGCGTGAGCTGGCCCCCCTCGACGACCGACGTCGTCTTCTCCAGCATCTCGGGCGTGGCCTCCACCGTCAGGCTCTCCGTCTCTCCCTGAGTGATGGTGAGCCGGCCCGTTCCCGCAAGGGCCACCCGCGAGAATCCGGACACCGGCCTCGACTCCCTGACAGCCTCAGAATCGGCCATCTACGTAACCTCCATGCGACTTCGATTCACGGACGGTTCGCCTCCCGCGGCACCACGATTCCGGCGAAGTCCGTGGGGCTCACGTTTCCCCCACAGACTATGATGACCGCCTCGGACGCGGGGTTGAGTCCCAGCCTGTCGACGGACTTCAGGAAGCCGGCGACCGCGACCCCTGCCGCTCCTTCCACCACGAGGTCGTGCTCCCGGTAGACCATCTCCATGGTCTCCAGGATCTCGTTCTCCGAAACGAGCGTCCATTCGTCGACGTACCGGCTGCAGAGGTCGAACGTGACGGCGCCCTCCTCCACGTTCCCGGCGGTCGAGTCGGAGAGAGTCGGCCGGACCTCCGAGCGCACGATGCGTCCCGCGCGAACGGAGTCGTACATCGCCGGCGAGTTCTCCGGAAGACAACCCAGCACGACGGGTGCGGCGCCCGCATCCTTGAGCGCGCCCGCGACGCCCGAGATGAGCCCGCCGCCTCCCACGGACGCCGAGACCGCGTCCAGCCTCTCGGTCTGACGGAGGAGTTCCAGGGCGATCGTCGCATGCCCGGCGATCACTTCCATGTCGTTGTAGGGAGGCAGGTAGACCTGCCCCGTGCGGTCCGCCTCGGCACGTGCCCAGGCCTCCGCCTCGGTGCACTCCGCCCCGTGGACGTGGATCGTGGCCCCCGTGGTCCGCAGCTTCTCGACCCTCCAGGACGGCGCCCCCTCGGGGAGCACTATCTCGACGTGTGCGCCGACCAGAGTCGCGGCGTGCGCGCAGGCCAGGCCGTGGTTACCGGTCGACGCTGTGACGATGCCACGGGCCAGCTCTCTCTCTCCCATCGAGGCGAGCTTGGAGAGCGCGCCCCTGAACTTGAACGAGCCGGTCTCCTGGAAGTTCTCGAGCTTGAGCGACACCTCGCATCCCGCCGCGTCCGACAGGGTCGCCGACCGCTCGAGCGGCGTTTCCCTTATGCTGTCGCGGATCCGCCGCTCGGCGGCCTCCGCCATCTCTCGCAGCGTTGACAAGGTGCTCATCCCCCGCGGGCCCGGGACCGGCGACACCAGTCTCTCGACCGCCTATCTCGTGTCGTACCTTTCGAGCGCCTCCGGCAGATACTTCCGGATGTTCTCGATGCGCGATGCCGGCTCCGGATGCGTCGACAGGAACTCCGGAGGGCGTGATCCTCCCATCTCGTCCATGCGCTCCCACAGCTGAACGGCCGTCCTCGGATCGTATCCGGCCATCGCCATGAGCGTGAGGCCGATGCGGTCGGCCTCGCCCTCGTGCTGCCTGCTGTACGGCAGCAGGACCCCGACGTTCGCGCCGATGCCGTAGGCGGCCATCAGCAGCTGCTGCGTCTCCTCCGGCTTCTCCTCGATGGCCCGCGCGAGCGCCATTCCGCCAAGCTCCGCCACCAGCAGCTGGCTCAGCCTCTCGCCGCTGTGGTTGGCCACGGCGTGGGCCACCTCGTGAGAGAGAACGACAGCGAGCCCCGTCTCGTCCCGCGTCACGGGAAGCAGCCCGGTGTACACGACGATCCTCCCGCCCGGCATGCAGAAGGCGTTCACCGTCTCGTCGTCCCTGACCAGGTTGAACTCCCAGTCGTAGTAGCGAAGCTCCGACTCGAGCCCTTCTTCGGTCAGGAACCTCTCCGCCGCCTCGGCGATGCGGGTCCCGACCCTGCGCACCATGGCGGCCTCGGCCCCCGTCTCCACCACGTCCGCGTCCGCCAGGAACCCGCTGTAGTCGTCGGCCGCAAGCTGGACCAACTCCGACTGAGGCACGAGCGAGAGCTGCTGCCGGCCCGTGATCGGGACCGTCGTGCATCCCGCCGCCAGGATCAGCGCCGCGCAGGCGAGTCCCAGGACGGTCGACGCCGTGCACGCGCGCCAGGACCTCATCATGGCTACCTCCCAGCCCTGCCCGACACGCGATCGCGCAGTTCGGCTGCCAGATTCTCGACCTCGTTCACGTCTCGTGACACGAAGAACCCCGAGGAGAGCTTGTTGCCGTCTTCCACCCAGTCGATCTTGAGGATCCGGAGCCACAACGCCGACCTGCCCGCGTGGCTCCTGCCGGTCCGGACGGCGACGATGCTCCGGAAGGGTATCGTGAGCGGGCTCTTCGAGAGTAGACGCAGGAAGTAGAACGTCGTGTCGTCCCACCAGTATCTGCCGTTGCCCCTTGCGAAGAAACCTCTCGCCCGGTACCTCCGCCACCACTTGCCGTCGACCTCGGTGCCGGCGTAGTTGCCGCTCCTGGCCCGCGCGGGCGGTGTCTCTCCGTTCGTCACTCTCCCGCCTCTTCGTCCTCGCCGGTGACGTCGAATCCGCGGCTTCGGAGCTGCCCGAGGGTCTTCTCGGGCTTGTCCAGCCACTGCCCCCACTTGCGGCACATGTGTTCCGTCCACCCGTAGTCGTCGTAGCTGTACCGCTCGGGACGTCCGTCCTCGAGCTCGATCATGTAGTTGGCCCGCCTGTAGTAGTCCTGGGCGAGATACCCCTCGTCCATCACACGCATCGCCTCTGCGACGTCCTCGTCCGTCAACTCGGGATACTCGTCCTCGAACAGGGAGAACGAGAGCGGATAGCGCGGCCTCGGTGGCGGGTCCTCTGCGGGGTACCCGACGGCGAGCTGGACGATGGGGAACACCCTCGGCGGGAGTTTGTACCGCTCGGCCAGCTTCGTCGCGACGAAGGGGGCCATCCCGAGGAAGCAGCTGCCCATACCGAAGCTCTCGGCCGCCACGACCAGGTTCTCCGCGACGTAGCAGGCGTCCTGCACCCCGAACGTGAGAAGCGCCGCGTCGCTCGTCCTGACGCTCCAGCCGCGGGCCTTCATGATGAGTTCCAGCCTGTGGCAGTCGGCGCAGACCGTGAAGAGGAGCGGCGCGCCAAACGGGTTCTTCTCCCGGTCACGCGAGAATACCAGCGACCCGAGCTGTCCCGCGAACGGGGCCCGGAAGGCGGCGCACACCACCGCATCGAGAACATCCTCCTCGACGTTCCTGTCGCTGTACTTGCGGATCGACTTCCGGTTGCGCAGGAGGTCGATCGTGGGATTTGTCTTCATCTGTTCCACCTCAGCACGGGGCGTTCGGGAACGTCGTTGCAGAGAATGACGTCGGCTATCGACTGCGGGCGGACCTCATCCAGATAGAGCGTCTCGCCCGGTATGTACCTCGTCTCGTAACGCCTCCGCACGGAGTCCTCGTCGCCGAAGAGTTCGAGGTCCCTCGTCAGGGCGCGGGCCAGCGTCACGGTGAAACCCGTCTTCCCGGGACAGAGCCCGGCCCGCGGGCTCGCCTGCGCGTGACATCATCCCTCCATGCCTTGCGGGCGATCAGACCCAGATTACCCGAACGAGGGTGGTCAATCCACGTGTTTCCGCCCAAACCGCTTGGCCGCGGGCACTCTGGAGGATATCATCGACGTTCAAAGCTCTTACGCCGCGCAGGGGAGCCACCGTGAGAGGAACACCGTCGCACGACCGCGAATTCAGGTACGGTCTCCCGGGCCTTGTCACCGTGGCCGTCGCGCTTGCCGCGGCACTGCCGGCGACGGCCGGTGGCGCCGACCTGGGCGCCGTTCCACGTCCCGGGATCGACTGGGACCCTAGGACCTACGAATGCCTCCGGGCATCGGGGGACATCGACGTCGACGGCCTGCTCGACGAGCCCGACTGGCGGGCCGTCGCCTGGACCGCCCCGTTCGTCGACATCCAGGGCCCCCAAGGTCCTTCCCCACGTTTCTTGACGCACGCCAAGATGCTGTGGAATGACGAGTTCCTCTACGTCGGAGCGGAGATGGAGGAGCCCGACCTCTGGGCCACGCTGGCCGAACGGGACGCCGTCATCTACCACGAAAACGACTTCGAGGTATTCGTAGACCCGGACGGCGACACGCACGAGTATTACGAACTCGAGGTCAACGCCCTGGGCACCGAGTGGGACCTTCTTCTCCTGAGACCCTATCGCGACGGAGGACCGGCCGTCGACGCGTGGGACATACAGGGGCTCAAGACGGCCGTCTCGCTTGCCGGAACGCTGAATGAACCGGGCGACCGGGACCGCGGCTGGACGATCGAGATCGCGATCCCGTGGTCGGTGCTCGACGACTGCGCGCACAGGCAGGCGCCGCCCGCGGATGGAGACCGATGGCGCCTGAACTTCTCGAGGGTCGAGTGGCGCATCGAGAACGTGGGCGGTGAGTACGCGAAGTCGGTCGACCCGGCCACCGGCCGGACCTTCCCCGAAGACAACTGGGTCTGGTCGCCCCAGGGCCTCATCGCGATGCACTACCCGGAGATGTGGGGATTCGTCGAGTTCTCCGACGCGCCGGCCGCGGGCTCCGCAGGTGAGCTTCCGCCCCCCTCCCCGCCCTCGGTCGGGGAGAGAGCGGCCTGGGCGCTCAGGCGGGTCTACTACGCCGAGCGCGAAGCCTACGGTTCCACCGGTGCGTTCACCGCCGACCTCGGATCGCTCGACCTCGGCAACGTGTCCGGCGAGGGATTCTCGTGGCCTCCCGTGGTCGCGGTCACGCCGCGCGGTTTCGAGGCGTGGCTCACGACCGACGACGGCACGCGCGTGTGGATCACGCAAGACGGGGGCGTGTTCACCGAGCGGACGGCCGCGGCGGACTAGTGCGGCCGGCACCGGCCTCGGAAGAGCCGCCTCGCTTGGCGCGCCCGACTCGCAGGCCGGTGCCGGCCACATGATCACGCAGCGAAGGAGCGCACAGTGAACATGGCGCCACTCGACTGGACGATCCTCGTCGCCGTGCTCGCGGTGATGGTCGCGGGCGCGCTCATGTCGCGAGGCCAGATGCGCAGCGTCGCGGACTTCCTCGCGGCGGGACGCACTGGAGGACGCTACCTCATCAGCGTCGCATCGGGCATCGCAGGCCTGGGCGCCATCACGATCGTCGGGCTCCTGGAGATGAACTACATCGCGGGATTCTCGATGACGTGGTGGGGTTTCACGATGAGCGTGGTCATCCTCGTCCTCACCGTGTCAGGATGGGTTATCTACCGCTTCAGACAGACGCGGTCGCTCACTCTCCCGGAGTTCTTCGAGCGCAGGTACAGCCGCAACTTCCGTGTCTTCGGCGGCATGATCGCCTTCCTGTCCGGACTCATCAACTTCGGCATCTTCCCCGCGGTCGGAGCGCGCTTCTTCATCCACTACTGCGGCCTCCCGGACCAGGTGGCGCTGCTCGGGCTGACCGTCCCGATGTTCCCGCTCGTGATGGTCATCCTGCTGGCGCTCGCGCTCTTCTTCGTCTTCCAGGGAGGGCAGATCGCGGTCCTCGTGACCGACTTCGCGCAGGGCCTCTTCGTCAACGTCGTCTTCATCGTGATCGTGATCTACCTCTACTACCACGTCGACTGGTCCCAGATCATACAGGCGCTGTCGACGGCGCCCAGCGACGCTTCGCTCATCAACCCGTTCAAGACAGGCCACGTAGAGGACTTCAACTTCTGGTACTTCCTGATCGGCGTCTTCGGCGTCATCTACGGAGCGCTCTCCTGGCAGGGAACCCAGGCCTACAACACGTCCGCAAAGAGCGCTCACGAGGCGAAGATGGCCGGCGTCCTGGGCAACTGGAAGGGGTTCCCGCAGGGGCTGTTCATCCTGTTCGTCCCCATCATCATCTACACCGTGATGCACCACCCCGACTTCGCGTCCATAGCCTCGGCCGTCGAGAACACGATCTCGGGCGCCGAGAGCGAGGCCGTGAGGAGCCAGCTCAGGGGACCGGTCGTGCTCACTCACCTCCTCCCCGTCGGGCTCCTGGGCGCGTTCGCCGCGGTGATGCTGGCCGCGTTCATCAGTACGCACGATACGTACCTTCACTCCTGGGGCAGCATCTTCATCCAGGACGTCGTCATGCCGTTCCGTAAGAAGCGCTTCACGCAGCGACAGCACCTGCTCCTGCTGCGACTCGCCATCCTGGGTGTCGCCGTATTCATCTTCTTCTTCAGCTTGCTCTTCCGCCAGAGCCAACACATCTTCCTGTTCTTCGCCATCACGGGAGCGATCTTCGCCGGCGGCTCGGGCGCGGTCATCATAGGCGGGCTCTACTGGAAGAGAGGGACGGCCCCGGCGGCCTGGACGGCGCTGATCACCGGATCGACCATCGCGGTCGGCGGCATTCTCATACACCAGACCCCGGCCGAGTTCTTCTACGCGGCGCCGGTCGCGCTCGCGGGCGCGTCCAGGACGCTGTGGTCGGTCCGCCACTTCCTCTACAACGTGAACGGACAGCAGTACTGGGCGATAGCGATGGGGGCGTCGAGCCTGCTCTACGTGTTGGTCTCCCTGCTGGGTCCGCGCCACGTTCACGACCTCGACAAGCTGCTTCACCGCGGTCGCTACGACACGGCGAAGGAGACGGAGGTAGTGCAGCAGGCCCCGTCGCGCGGGCTGCGCATGCTCGGAATCGGCAGGGAGTTCAGTCGCGGCGACCGCATCATCTATATCGCGACGTACGTCCACATCGGTGTCTGGTTCATCATCTTCATACTCGGAACGATCTACAACCTGCACCACGACGTGCCGGACGAGGCATGGGTCAAGTTCTGGAGGTTCTACTTCTACACTCAGGTAGGCTACGCCATCTTCGTGATCGTCTGGTTCACGATCGGCGGGTTCCGCGATATCGGTACGATGTTCCGCAGACTCCGGACGATGCACCGCGACGAGGACGACGACGGAATGGTCGCGGAGGAGGAAGTCGAACAATGAACGACGCCCGCAGACTGACTGCCGTCGCCATCGCCTTCTGCGTGGTGCTGGCGACCGCGGCGACCGCGGTGGCGGCTGACCCCGGCCCGGCGGAGACGGCAGGGCCGGACCCGGCAACGGACGCGGGCGGCCCGGCGGCGGCTAGCGATGAGTCTCCCGTGATCGTCAGCGTCTTCGAGCGGGAGCCGATCCTCTTCTCCCCAGACGGCCCGCCGTCGCCCCCGTCCCCGGGTGTGACGCTCGAGGAAAACGGCCGCGTGATAGCACGGACGGTCCAGATCGACCCTCCGGCCCGTCCGCACCGGATCATTGCACGCGTGACCACCGAGCCCGTCCCCAAGGACGAACTCTCTGTGTCCGATCCGTGGGACAGGGCAGGCGACGTCAGGCTCAGCCTGCCCGGGGAGCCGGACCTGGAGGTGGTGAAGTTCGTGACCGCCTACGGCGGTGTCACCGAGCACGAAGCCGACGTGACGCAGCTGGCGCCCGTCCTCCGGGGCGCGTGCACGTTCAAGGGGTTCGTGGACACGTGGCTCTCCCCCGCGTGGAAGATGAGCCTGGAGATCGAGTTCAGGCCGGCGGAAGACTGGGAGCTGCTCGACACCAACTCGACGCCCAGCGCGGCCGACTGGGTGATGCCGGTCCTGTTCGAGCAGGACGCGACCGCGGAGGACCTGGGTGAACGTGGCTACGACGTCGAGGTCGAAGTCCCTGGGGACCTATCGCGCGTCGCGCTCTGCTACCTCACATCGGGACACTGCACCGACGGCCGCGACGAGGACGAGTTCGTGAGCAAGGACAACGTGATAGCGGTCGACGGAGTCGTTGTGGAGCGTTTCCGACCGTGGCGCGACGACTGCCGAAGGTTCAGGGACGTTAACCCCTACACGCGCAGGTGGTCCGACGGATGGTGGTCCTCCGACTACAGCAGGAGCGGCTGGTGCCCCGGCGACCAGGTCCCTCCCTACCGATTCGACCTGACCGATCACCTGGCGCCCGGACCGCACGTGATGACGTTCAACGTCGAGAAAGTCAGGCCTCGCGAGGGCGAGCACTACGGTTACTGGCGGCTCTCGGCCTACCTCCTTGGATGGAGGAGCGACTGATGGTCCTGAAGCGCTGCGACGCGAATCCGGTCATCACGAGGGGCGACGTCCCGGCCCTCTCCCCCGAGCTGACCGACGTGAGTTCGGTCTTCAATCCCGGAGCGATCGAGCACGGGGGAAACCACCTCCTCATGCTGCGCGTGCAGACGAGAGGCAGGGAAACGCGCCTCATGGTGGCGGAGAGCGGCGACGGCAGGTCGTTCGACATCCGGCCGTACGTCGTCGAGTTCAGAGGACTCTCGAGGGTCATCGGGGCCGTCTATCACGTCTACGACCCGCGCATCACGAGGGTGGACGGGGAGTATCTCGTCATGGTCGCGCTCGATACCGACTTCGGCTGCCGCCTGGGCGTGGCCCGGACGACGGACTTCGTGTCGTTCGAGTTTCTGGGGCTCGCTTCTAAGGACGACATGCGCAACGGCGTCCTCTTCCCCGAGCGGGTCGGGGGCAGATACCTGAGGCTCGACCGCCCCAACAAGGTCAGGCTGCCCGAGGGCGGCACGACGGGCGACGAGATATGGCTGTCCGAGTCGTACGACCTCGTCGAGTGGGACCCGGTGCGCCGCGTGATCTCCGGCCGCGCCCACTACTGGGACGAGCTGGTCGGCCCCGGGCCGCCGCCGGTCAAGACCAGGGCGGGCTGGCTCCTCGTCTATCACGGGGTGGCGACTCACTTCGCGTCCGCCAACATCTACCAGGCCGGCGCTCTGCTGCTGGACCTGTCGGACCCGTCCGTCGTGTTGGCGCGGACCGGGAACAACATCCTCGAGCCGCGCGACCCGTGGGAGATGGTCGGCCAGGTCCCGAACGTCGTCTTTCCAACCGGGCTCATCGTGGACGAGTTCGACGAGAACGGGTTCGCCGCAACGGGAAGCAGCGTAACGCTCTACTACGGCGCCGCCGACACGTGCGTCTGCGCGGCGACGTCGACGATCGGCGAGCTTCTCTCCGCCTGCGAGGAATAGAAACGGAGGTCGAATGTCCGACAGACCGGCGGCCGAGCGCCCCATTGTTCCCCGCAGCGCGTTCGTGGTCTCGCACACGCACTGGGACCGCGAGTGGTATCTGACCTTCCACCAGTTCCGCGTGCATCTCGTCGAGACGATGAAGCTCGTGCTGGACGCGCTCGACGGCGAGGGTCCGTTCCGCCACTTCCTGCTGGACGGCCAGACGATCGTCATCGAGGACTTCCTCGAAGTGGCGGCCGATGACGGGGACCGGCTGGCCCGGCGCGTCGCCGACGGCTCGATCTCGATCGGGCCATGGTACATCCTCCCCGATGAGTTTCTCGTGAGCGCGGAGGCGACCGTAAGGAATCTCCTTCTGGGCCGCGCGGTAGGCTCGACGTTGGGACCGGTCCAGAAGGTCGGCTACATGCCTGACTCGTTCGGGCACATCGCGCAGATGCCGCAGATCCTCGTGAGGTCCGGCATTGATTCGTTCGTGTACACGAGGGGCAACGGGGACGAACTGGACGACACCGGCAACGAGTATCTGTGGCGCGCACCGGACGGGAGCGAAGTGCTCGCGATCAACCAGTGCTGCGGATACGGCAACGCGGCGGCACTCGGACACGCCGAACTCTGGTACGCGCACACTCGGCGCAACGTGCACCCTGACCTCGCGGTCCAAAAGGTGCGCTCCGTATTCGAGCAGGCCGCGAAGTCGTCGAACGTCGACGCGGTGCTGCTCATGAACGGCTCCGACCACCTGCCTCCGCAGAAGGACCTCGGCGCCGTCCTCGACGCGCTCGAGAACGCGTTCCCCGGTACGGCGTTCAGGCACGCCGGGCTGTCGGACTACGTGGACGCGGTGCGTGCGGAGAAGCCGAGCCTGCACTCGTTCGAGGGAGAGCTTCTGGGGGGCCGCTACCACCACATACTGTCGGGCGTCTGGTCGGCGCGGATGCCGATCAAGCAGGCCAACGACGAAGCGCAGACGGCGCTCGCCGACGTGCTGGAGCCATTGCTCTCGTACGCGCACTTCTCGCTCGGGCGTGAGTATCCCCAGGGGTTCCTCGACTACGCATGGAAACTCCTGCTCGAGAACCATCCCCACGACTCCATATGCGGCTGCAGCATCGACGAGGTACACAGGCAAATGGGCTCGCGCTTCGATGGCGTCCTCGAGACCGCCGACCGGCTCGTCCGCAACACACTCGAGTCGGCGGACCCGATGTTCGCTCCCGAGGAGTCGGGCGACCGCGACGTCGCGATCTGCGTGGCCAACACGCTGCCGTTCGAACGGGACGCCGTCGTCGACCGGCTTGTCGTCATCGTGCCGCCGGCACCCGAGACGGACGGAATGGTCCTGCTGGACGAGTCGGGAACCTCCGTTCCGTTCGAGATCCTGGACGAGACGTACGTCGAGCGCTTCTGGGGCATCGACTACCGCACAGACACGAAGACGCGGCGCCAGAGCGCTCTCTTCCGGTCGTACCTGGACAATTTCGGCTCCAGGATGCGCAGACACCGCGGCGACCCGGGGCTCACCGACTGCTTCCTCCGCGTCCGATTCGTCGCCAGGGACCTCCCTCCGGTGGGACATGCGGTCTACCGGTTGGTCGAGGGACAGGGCGGTCGGGACGCGCGGCGGCGCCGGAGTGTCGAGGGCCTCGACTCGGTCTCGGTCTCGCCGCACGGCGCGCTGGAGAATGGGCTCGTCCGCGTAACGCTGCATCCGAACGGCACGTTCGACCTCCTCGACAAGTCGACCGGCCGTTCGTTCCACGGGCTGAATCTGCTCGAGGACTCGGAGGACGTGGGTGACGAGTACGATCACTCCCCCTGCGAGAACCCGCTGACACTCGACACCACGGAGTGCGCAGGGGAAGTAAACGCCGCCGGACCAGGAGGACTGGCAGGCACGGTCGAGGCGTCGTTCACTATGCGTCTCCCCGCGTCGGTCGACGCGGAGAGAAAGAAGAGGAGCGAGCGAACGGTCGACTGCCCGGTCACCGTCCGCGTCACGCTCGCGTCCGGGAGTCCTGTCGTCGACGTGGAGACGGTCTTCGGGAACGCGGCCTGCGACCACAGGCTGCGCGCGGTCTTCCCCACGCCCGTCGCAACGGACACGCTACTCTCTGACGGCCACTTCTATCTGAACAGCCGGCCGATCGAGACGCCCGAGAAGCCCGACTGGGTCCAGCCGCCGCCCGAGACGCGGCCGCAGCAGGAGTTCTCGCTCGTCGAGGACGAGCGCGGCGGACTCGCCGTCCTGAACCGCGGACTGCCCGAGGTGGC
>CAYNQF010000050.1:14018-17888 GCA_964399265.1 uncultured bacterium
CCGGCGCCGTCGCTCCAGGGCGTGTGGCAGGGGCACACACCGGGCGCGCCCGGTCTCGTGCGCCAGTCGACGGACCTCACGTCGGTGAGTGCTGTAAAGAGGCACGCCTCACGGAACTCGCTCATCGTTCGTCTCTACAACATCTCGCCCGAAATGGTATCGGAGGCGCTAGAGTTCGGGCCGCCGCTGCGCTCCGTCTGGCGGACGAACCTGATGGAGGAGCGGGAGAGCGAACTCCCGTTCGAGGGGAAACGCGTCGAGCTGGAGGTGGGGCCACACGAGATCGTCACGCTCGAGGTCGAGTTCGACGGACGGCCCGCTGGATGACGAGCCCCCTCACGCCGGAGACCGTGTTCGGTCGCCCGCCCTCTGGATGACGAGCCCCGCGACGATGAGGACGAGCCCGACCAGTGTGGACGGCAGGATGGCCTCCCCCAGCACCATCCTCACGAACACGAGCGACAGGAACGGCGCTACGAAGATCAGGTAGCTGATCCTCGCGGTGCTGCCCGACAGGCGCAGCGCCGACAGCCACAGCACGAACGTCACTCCCATCTCGACGACACCGATGTAGGCGGCGGAGAGCACCGCTGCCGCGCCCGATGGACGGAGGTCCGAGAAGACCACGCAGGCCGCCAGAACGAGCGGGACCGACATGAGGAAGTTAAGGAACAGCCGCTCCGTCGGGTCCATCTCGTCCTTCGTGTTGAGGATCCAGTAGAGCGCCCACACGAACGCGCTCCCGAGCGCCAGTCCCACGCCGAGCGGGTCGACGAGGCCCAGCCCCACGATCCGGCCGCGCGTCGAGATGACCCACACCCCCCCGTAGCTAACAAGACCCGCCAACACGCCGCGAGAGCCGAGGCGTTGTTTGAGGAGAGGCACCGATAGAAGGGCGAGAGCGATGGCCCACGTGTAGTTGAGCGGCTGCGCCATCTGCGCCGGAAGCAGCTCGTAGGCCTTGAGGACGATCAGGTAGTAGAGGAACGGGTTCAGGAACCCGAGCCCGAGCGACCTCGCGTACTCTCGCCGCGGCGACGCGAGGCAGCGCCTGAGACGCCCTCTCACGGCCAGGAGCCCGGCGAGGACCAGGCAGGAGAAGAGCGTCGAGTAGAAGAGGAGCTGAATGAAGTCGAGCCGCGCAAGGGACAGCTTGAAAGCCGTCGGGATCGTGGACCACAGAAGGACCGCGGCCGCGGCGAACGCGTAGGCCCTCCGCTGGTCGACGGGACGGTCGCTCAAGGGGCCTCCATCAGGACGCGTGATCGATCGACGGCCGCTGCCGGCATCGGACCCCGGGGGACCGCGCGAGCCTCGCCCGGCTCAGAACGGCGGCTCGTACCACGGCAGCTCGGAGCGCTCCACCTCCGTCGCGGGGCGCACCTCCGCCGCGAACCCGCCGCCGGCCGCCAGCGCAAGCGCCAGCCACGTGTCCTGGTCGACAAGGACGGACGCTATGTCGACGGGGTACGGGTTCGTCTCCCAATCGGCGTCCGCCCCGTCGGCGAACGTCCTCGCGACGTAGATGGTGCCGGGCTCGAGGAACGTGAGCGGCTCGCGCAGCACGCGCGCCTCCTCGTCGGTGACCGCGCCCAGGTACCACGCGTCCCCCGACCGGCGGGCGAAGAAGGCGAAGTCGCCGATCGCGGCGTCCGGGACCCTCGTCTCATCCCACGTGGTGGGCACCAGCTCGATGAACTCGAAGGCCGGGTTGCCCTCGTAGTTCTCGGGCAGGTCCGCGGCCATCTGGAGAGGGCTCTCCAGAACGGCGTACAGCGCGAGCTGCTTCGCGAGGGTCGTGTGCACCCGGTTGTTCGGCTTGTATCGGTCGAACGTGAGGTCGAAGATGCCCGGCGTGTAGTCGAGCGGGCCGGCCAGCATCCTCGTGAACGGCAGGATGGTCGTGTGCTCCGGCGGGTTCCCGTCGCTCCAGGCGTTGTACTCCATGCCGCGCACGCCCTCGCGCGTCATCATGTTGGGATAGGTCCGCTCTATTCCGGTCGGCTTGATGGGCTCGTGCACGTCGAGGACGATGTGTCTTTCGGCCGCTGCCTCGACGACCCGTCTGTAGTGCCTGACCATCCACTGGCCGTGGTGATGCTGGCCTCTGGGGTAGATCCCGCCCGCGTAGCCCGTCTTCACCGCGGGCACGCCCAGTCGCGCATACAGACCGAGCGCCTGGTCGAGCATCTTCTCGTATCCGGGGACGTCTCCCCCGGTCTCGTGATGTCCGATGATCGAGACGCCCCTCTCGCGCCCGTACCTGACCACCTCGTCCAGGTCGAAGTCGTGGTACGGAGTCACGAAGTCGAACGCCCCGTAGCCGCCCCACTTGTCCCAGCCGGTGTTCCACCCCTCTATCAGGAGACCCGGTATGCCGTGCTCCGAGGCGAAGTCGATGTAGGCCTTGGCGTGCTCGGTCGTCGCGCCGTGCTCGGGTCCCATGTGCCAGGTCCACTTCCCTATGTGCATCGCCCACCAGATGCCCA
Organism: uncultured bacterium; assembly: GCA_964399265.1. Taxonomy (GTDB): domain Bacteria; phylum Joyebacterota; class Joyebacteria; order Joyebacterales; family Joyebacteraceae; genus WJLY01. Next base: position 16,508 of record CAYNQF010000050.1, read on the forward strand.
CGTACTTCATCGGCCTGATCCACGACGTGTCCTCGAAGGCACACGGCTCGTTCAGGTTGAGTATGAGCGTCGACTCGACGAGGTCTCCGGGGGTGTCGCCGATCTGTATCGTGCGCCACGGTGAGACGAGCGGCGTCGATCCGCGGACCTTTACGCCATCGGGCCACGGGACAAGCTCGCACCTGAGCGCCAGGGGGTCGCCGTCGACCCAGGAGAGCGTCATCCCGGCGTAGTCCGTGAGGTTGGCCTCGTGCACGGCCAGGTGGAGCCCCGAGCCGGCGCGCATCGTAATTGGCGTGTTGGCGGTGCTCAGCTCCGAGAGCGGCAGTTCCCGGAAGAGGTGCTCGTAGCTGTCGTAGTCGGCGCGGATCGACCACGTGGTGTGGTCGCCTTCGAACCTGAACTGGGTGACCTCCTCGGTTATCTCCACGTCCGGGAGGTTCGGCTGCTCCGGGAGCTCGTAGCGGAATCCGATCCCGTCGTCGAAGACGCGGAAGCGCGCGACCATCGCTCGCTTGAGTCCTTCTCGCTCGCGGAGGGTCAACGCCAGTTCGTTGTAGTGGTTCGTCGCCTGAGACGACTTGCCCCACACCGGACGCCAGGTCTCGTCGTGCGTCGCGCGCGACGAGTCGGCGACCTCGAACCCGTCGACCATCGGAGGCGCCTCGCGGAACCTGTAGCCCATCGGCGACGGCCGGACGATCGTGACCCCGCCCCGCGCGACGGAGTAGGTCGGCGCCCCGGCGTCGTCCAAAGAGAACGTCACGCAGATGCTACCGTCCGGAGAGCAGACGCTGGCGTCCCATGGCGCCGACGCTTCTGCACCATCTACCAGAGCCACCAACATGCCTCCAAGGACCAGAGCGGCCGCGAGCTTGCGCATCTCATGCCTCCCGGTCTTGCATCGTGGCAGATTGGGCGGATCGTCCTAGTCCTCGAATACGATCCCGCCCTCGCCGTACACCTTCACGGGATACGACGTGATGTCGAACGGGTCGCCGTTCCAGCAGGTGAAGGAGGCCCACTTGCCCTTCTCGAGCGTGCCGAGCTGCTTGTCCACACCTATGATCCCGGCATTGCGCCTGGTCACCAGCTCGATGGCCTCCTGCTTCGTCAGTCCGAACCGCGTGAACCACCTGGTCTGCATGAAGAGCATCCCGGAGAGAATCACAGGATGGTCCGTCATGAGCCCGTACTGGACGCCCGACTCCATCAGGTAGCGGACGTTTCTCCACGACTCGTGCTTCAGTTCGACCTTGTACGGATGCGAGTCGAGGGGCCCGTACACGACCGGGATCCTCCGCTTCTTGAGTTCGGTGTAGATCTCGGGCTGGTGCACGTCGCCGGCGTGCTCGACGGTGACGCTCAGCTTGAACTCGTC
>CAYNQF010000051.1:0-5003 GCA_964399265.1 uncultured bacterium
GACCGGCGTACATCGGCAAGAAGACGATCCTCCATGATGTGAACCTCGAGATCAACCGGGGCGAGGTGCTGATCAGAGGGCGCAGGGTCCCCGTCGTGGGGCGAGTGACGATGGACGTGACGCTCGTCGATCTCCGCAGCGTTCCTGAGGTGGAGGTCGGCGATGAGGTGGTCCTCTTCGGAAGGCAGGGGGACGACCTCATCTCCGTGGACGAAGTCGCCGAGCGCGTGGGCACGATAAACTACGAGGTCATCTGCGGCATCGGCAAGAGGGTGACGAGGGTGTACGTTCGCAGCGGAGAGACGATCGGCCTGAGGACGTTGACGGAGCGGCGCGTCGTGGGAAGGAAGCACCTCCCGGAGGGATGAAGTGGCAGGGAGGCGACGCCGCGAGCGGCTCCGCGGGGTTCGGGCACGGACCCTGAACGGTCAATTAGCGAGAGCGGTAACTTGACAAAGGCTCTCGTCTTGTAGCATCCGAACAGCCCTGTGTGGTGGGCAAAAAGATGGTTGACAGATTTCAGAGGCCTGTGCTAGATTGCCGCAAACCCCGGAGAGGGGTAGGCATATGTGAGGGATATGGAGCAGAGAAACAGTGGGGGTTCCTACGTCTGGAGGCCACCCGTGGGGTGGCACACCCAGCGTCGATAGGAGGTGAATGTAAGGAGGTAGGGCTCTGGAGGAATGGAAGCGCGGCCGCTCCATTAGAGGAGTGGCGCCAGTTTTTCGCCTGCGGTCAGGAGCCGCATCGGCGAAGAGCCGAGGACGCTCCGAGCGTTCGGAACGGCCTTGGAGAGGAGACGCATTTCTAGGAGGTTGTGGGATGGCAAGAGAGAACCGCAGTGACAGAGGCGCAATGCTTGCGCTCGCTTCTGTACTGGTCGTTTTCTCGCTGGCGGTCACGTCTATCCCCGCCGGTGCGTACTACTACGACACCGACGGTGACGGGCTGCCGGACTTCTATGAGATCAAGCACGGTCTGTTTGCGACGAACAGCATCGCTGACGAGAGAGCAGACTGGGACGGTGACTTGATCGACGATGCCGACGAGGATGCGAATCAGAACGGCATCGTGGATGTCGGCGAGACCGATCCGTACAACTGGGACACCGACGGCGATGGTCTGTCGGACGGCATCGAGCTCGGAGTCCCGGGATCGGGGACCGAGGGCATCGATACGGACGCGGACGGCGACGGTCTGGTGAACGCCCTCGACATCGACAGCGACAACGACATGCTCAACGACTACGTCGAGGAGCTTGTCCAGATCGGCGATGCTTATCGTGACGGCGTCTGGGAAGGCGTCGGCTCGAACGAGCTGAACTGGCTGGTCGCTGATACAGATGACGATGGGCTCTTCGACGGGCTCGAGGTTGCGCTCGTCCGCCAGCATCCGCACGGCGGGGGATACGACCCGGTAGATGTTGCCCAGACCTACGACACCGACGAAGACAGCATCTCGGACGGCGACGAGTTCCGCATCTGGGGAACGGACTTCCTCGACGACGACTCGGATGACGACGACTACACCGACGGCGAGGAGCTGAACCAGGGCGCGAAGCCTCCGGTCGAGTACGGCGACAGTGACGCCGACTACATCATGTACAACGACCCCGACCGGGACGGCATGAACAACGCCGTTGACTACGACAGCGACAACGACGGTCTCATCGATGAGGACGAGACCGCAGCTCGCGTCAACACGGACCCGTACGACTACGACACTGACAACGACGGGTACTCCGACGGCTACGAGGTCAACACCCACCTGACCAACGCGCTGGTCGCTGAGGATTCGGACGGCGACGGCTGGGCGGACGGCTGGGAGGAGGCCTGGTTCAAGACCGATCCGGAGAACGTCGACAGCGACGGCGACGGCATCAACGACAACATCGAGAATCCGCTCTCGGGCTTCGACCCGCTCGATCCGTTCACCGGTCGTGACACCGATGGTGACGGCCTGATCGACGCGCTCGATTGGGACAGCGACAACGACGGACTCGATGACGAGTACGAAGATCTCGACGGTGACGGAGTGAGCTCCGGGGACGACGGGGACGGGGTGTACGAGGGCGGCACCTACGACGAGACTGACGCCTACAACGCGGACAGCGACAGCGATGGCCTGTCGGACGGCTTCGAGGTTCGGATCACTTGCACGAACCCGAACGCGGCCGAGAACGACGGCGATCCTATTGCTGCGGGCGACGAAGTCTTCACGTACAAGACTGACTTCTTCGATTCCGATACCGACGGCGACGGTCTTATCGAGGGGACGGCCACGGGTACCGACCAGGCCGACTTCAATACCGATGCCGGCTACGGCAGACCGTGGGCCGACTCGAGCGTGGACGCTCTCGACCGCGACGCCGACGGCGACGGTATCTGGGACGGCGATGAGGCCGGATACCAGACCGACCCGTACGACTACGACACCGACGACGACGGTCTGCGCGACGGCGAAGAGGTCTACATCTGGGGTACCTACCCGTACGATGCAGACAGCGACGACGACGGTCTCGAGGACGGCGAAGAGGCGCTTACATACGGCACCGACCCGCTCGACCCGGACAGCGACGACGACGGCGTGATGGACGGGACCGAGATCGACTGGTGGCAGACGTGGGCGCCGAACGTGTGGCCGCCCGCGCCGAACCCGCTCGACCCCGACACCGATGGTGACGGCCTCAAGGACGGCATCACGATCACGGGTCATTACTTCAATGCCGCGGGTCACGATACGACTTGGACCTTCTACGAGGGCCCGGTCGATTCCGAGCTGGTCCCGGATGGGTTCCCGAACATCCTCGACCCGGACTCGGACTGGCGCGAGCAGCACAGCCCGGGCGACGGATACGAGTACTACGACTTCCACGATCGCACCGAGTACGCCTACCGGAACTTCGTCGCGACGATGAAGGCCGAGCGTGGCGAGTGGCGCGACTTCGTGGACGATCAGCCGCTGAACCCGGGCGACCCGGACACCGACGGTGACGGGTACACGGACTTCTCCGAGGTCACGAGAGGCACCGACCCGCTCGACGCGCGCGACTACAGCGCCGTTCCGTACACTCCCGTCGACACCGACGGCGACGGTCTGTGGGACATCGAGGAGATGATCATCGAGGGGACCACGACCGGCACGATGTGGGCCGTGGTAGACTTCGACGGCGACGGCCTCGCGGACAGCGATGAGGTCCACCCGACGCTGCAGAAGCTCCAGTCGTCCTGGGGCGAGCCGCCTTGGCCGTACGTGTGGTTCGAGGCCGACACGGTCGCTCAGCTCTGGCCGACCAGTCCCAAGACGCAGCACTCCGAGACCGATCTCGGCATCTCGCCGAACGACAACATCAATGACTTCCAGGAGTGCACGCTGGGCACCGACGGGTACATCACGAACCCGCACTACTACGACACCGACGGTGACGGCATGAGCGACTACACCGAGGACCTTCGGAGCTACGATCCGACGGACTTCGACATGGACGACGACCGCCTGACGGATCACCAGGAGGACCAGGATGCCGACGGCACCGTGGACTCTCCCAGCGGCTACGCCACGAGCTACACGGCGGAGACCGATCCTGAGGACGGCGACACCGACGACGACGGCATCTACGACGGCGACGAGCGCACGTATCACACCTACCAGCGCAACATGGACACCGACGGTGACGGTCTCATCGACGGTCTCGAGGTAGGCTACGATGCGGGCACGATCGGTGCCGACACCAATCCCGGCACGTTCGGCGCCGGTGACCAGGACCCGACGACCAAGACGGATCCTCGCCTCGTCGACAGTGACTTCGACTGCCTCGACGACAACGAAGAGGACCTGAACCTGAACGGTGAGTACGTCGGCGGTTCCGGCGAGACCGACGCGCAGAACAGGGACTCGGACGACGACAACCTGTACGACTACTACGAGTACAACGGATGCGTCGCCTCGGGGTCCAGCCCGTGTGACTTCTACACGTTCTGCGACAACAGCACCGACCCGACGGATCCGGACAACCCCGACACCGACATGGACGGCATGCCCGACTACGTCGAGTACGAGCAGGGGTGCGATCCGGACACCGAGACCGACACGGATGGCGACGGCGCGCTGGACGGTGCCGAGTACGACGGCGTCACTTACTGGACCGACCCGACGATGCTCGACACCGACATGGACGGGCACGACGACTACATCGGCCTGCTCTCCGGCGTCGACAACATTCCGGACGAGGTCGAGTCGCTTGACGACTGTGACCACGACGGCATCGTGAATGCGATGGACGTCGACAGCGACAACGACTGGATCCGTGACATTGACGAGGGCGACACGACCAGCGACGACGACGAGGCCGACGGCTACGTCAACATCCTGGACGGCGACCGCGACAACGACTTCCTGGTCGACCCGCTCGAGAAGGGTCTCGCGATCTACGACCCGCGTGACATGGACACGGACGACGACGGCCTGTACGACGGTGAGGAGTACTGGCAGTACTTCATGCACACGGAAGGCTGGAGCTGCGGTGGTCGCGACACGACTCTCGTCATCACGATGACGGACGCCGGCGTCGACAACCAGAGCCGCGACACCGACCGTGACGGTTGGACCGTTGGACTGGCCTACTACTTCCATGATGGATTCGAGGCGGGACGCATGGCCGGTATCCCGATGGACATGGGAACGACGCCTCCGACGCCTGGTACCGACGACGACCCGCTCATTTGGGACGCCGACGGCACGGCGAACTCGGATCCGCGGTTCCACGACACCGACTTCGACGGCCTGTGGGAGTTCGACGAGGACACGGACTGGGACGGTGACGACGCAGACGTAGGCGTCGGTGGCACCGAGTCCGACCCGTGGGACGCCGACACGGACGACGACGGTCTGTTCGACAGCTACGAGTTCGACTATCTGGCAACGATGTCGCCGCGCGGTCCTGAGGCCAACATGGCGATCGACTGCGACTACGACGACGACCTCCTGCCGGACGGCCTTGAGCT
>CAYNQF010000051.1:5103-17838 GCA_964399265.1 uncultured bacterium
ACATGGCGATCGACTGCGACTACGACGACGACCTCCTGCCGGACGGCCTTGAGCTGGGTCTGCTGTTCGAGATGCCGCGTGAGCTGCAGGCTTTCTGGATGTGGCCTGGGCCCACGAGCGCTCAGCAGTACGACTACACGAACTGGACGAACCTGAACGGTGGCAGTGCCTGCTCGCTGTGGGCCGTGAACCGTCCGAATCTGGACACGGTCGACGCTGGCAAGTACAAGACCGATCCTCTCGACGACGATACGGACAATGACGGTCTGACGGACGGCGAAGAGGATGTCAACCGCAACGGTCTCAGGGAAGGTAACAGCCCGTACGACCTGGTCTCCGACTGGAACTCCGGAGCAGGCCCGGGCGAGACCGACCCGAACCAGTGGGATACAGACCGTGGCGGAGAGGATGACAACACGGAAGTCGCCGCCGGCGACGACCCGCTCCTCTACACTGACGGTGACTGGGACATCGACATCGATCCGGATGCTCTGGATGCGGTGAGCGATGTGCTGCCGATCGGCTCCGACGGCGCCGGCGTGGCCCCGGGCAACTCCGGGACCAGCGCGATGCGCGTGTGGGTGACCGACCTCGGCACGAACCCGGATCCCTCCGACGGTCCTTCGTCGGTCGCGGTCATCGAGAGTGTCTACGTGAGGGCGACCTCGCTGCATTGGGTCGGCCCGCACACGACGTCGAGAATGGCTACGCCGGATACGCTCGACTGGATGCACTACAGCGTCGTGAGCTTCGACCCGATCTCCTTCAGGTTGGGCGGCGGCGATCGTGCTTCCTACCAGGACGTCGACGTTACGGTCGACGTGCCGTGGGGCGCGATGCCCGGTTACTACGAGGGCTACGTGCAGGTCGAGACGAGACGCGCCTTCATGCCGCAGGAGCTGCCGGACGACTACATCCTGCTCCGCGTGTGGGTGGCGCCTCAGAAGGATCTGGACATCTGTGACGACGACGGCGATCCGCGCGGCGTCGGCCTGGCGTCCGATCCCTGGGACTTCCCGGAGTCCGCGATGGAGACCGAGATGCACCTCGTCGGTGCTCCGACCCTTCGCGACACGATCTGCGGGATGTTCCGCGTGGCCAACCCGAACACGTACCCCGACGGAACGGGCCCGTACTGGCCGTACCCGAATGAGGCCGCCGACGGCATCAACGACTACAACGGTCTGCCGGCGGTGCCTCACGCGTGGCGCACCTGGGACGTTCCGTGGGACAACGACGATCAGGGCAACGTGGACCTGACGGGCGACATTCGCGCCTTCTACACGTTCACGTCCGGCCCGGCCGATCCGACCGGCGCCATCTGGTTCACGAAGCGCGACGTGCAGGGTCCGGCGTCGATCCTGAAGGACGGGTTCGAGTTCGCTACCACCGACTCGTTCAACGTCCGGATCCTGACGACCGACCTGCCCGCGGGTTACTACAGCGGTCTCGTCAGAATCTACGAGGACGACGAGATACCTTACGGTTCGTGGCAGATGAGCGAGGTCTCCGACACGTTCAGGCTCAAGTTCTGGCTGACCAGGCCCGACCTTGATATCGACGACGACTACGCCAACATGTCGGGCAACGAGATGAACATCGACATCGACCCCGAGAACTACGTCGGCGACGTTGTTGAGGAAGTCCTGATGTGGAACCCGGGTCACGAGATCTTCGCGGATCGGGAGAACGTCGATCCGTGGGATGGCCCGTCGATGGAAGATATCTACGACTTCTACTACTACGACACGTCGGACACGGCGACCGGCATGAAGGTCTCGTCGCGGCATCACAAGATTCCGATGTACGAGAACCGTCCGAACCCGACCTCGCCTCTGAGCTTCTGGGTCTACTCGGATGAGTACTCGGATCCGGAGACGCCGCGGTACCCGGTGAGGGTGTGGCTCTACAGCGACAAGAAGGACACTCTCCTCATCGACCAGACCAAGAAGTTCTACGTGCAGGTCCCGACGTTCGACACCGAGGTCTGGGAGCTTCCGGCCGGCACCTACCGTCCGTGGCATCCCGAGGTGTTCAACGTGGTACCTGATGACGCGGCCACCGAGTGGACGTGGCAGTTCGGCCAGGGCATCGTGCCGATCACCGTTCGCGGAATGGCCACGGGCATGAGGTACGACAGGCATGATCCGGACTGGCAGACGAGCGGATCCAACTTCTACGACTACGAAGACGGCATCATGTACAACCCGTCGCGCGTCGACACCATGCAGGAGTGGATGGACTACTTCTACCTCGTCGTCAACGTCGCGCCGTTCGTCGATGTCGAGTTCGACCTGTCCGAGGAGTGGAGCGTGACGGGTGATCCGGGCCAGACGGTCTGTGGCGACGCCCTGGTCCACAACATGAGCAACACCGAGGTCGCCTCGGTCGAGCTCGAGGCCACCAACCTTCTCGGCGAGGAGTACGGCGGACTGATTCTGTCCCAGTACATCCAGCTGCCGAACGACTTCACGCTGCCTTGGCCGGATGACGGTAGCGGCACGCTCGAGATCTGCGTGACGATCCCCGAGGGCACCCGGGCCGACACGTACACGGGCGAGGTCACCATCGTCGCTTCCGGTGAGGGCGAGGAGTGGGTCGACGAGATGAACACCCTGCCGATCACCGTGGTCGTGACCTGCGTCCCGGGTATGGACGTGACGGAGACGGCCTACGGCGTCGCGGGTAACGTGATGAGCCTGACTCCTGGCGACGGTGGCACCGGTTCGAAGCAGTTCGAGCTGTGCGACCTCGGAGACTGCGACATCACGGGCGTCGACTACGAGGTGAGTGGTCTGCCGAGCGGCATCACGGTCACGGCTACCATCGACGAGACGGTACCGTGGCGCGACTGCATCCTTGGCTCGGTTTCGGCTGACTGGGTCAGCCCGTGGCCGGCCTCTGGTCTCTATCACGGCACGATGACCGTGACGGCCGACGATGGTCTCACCGACAGCTTCGGCCTCGACGTCCTCATCGCGCCCGACATGATGATCAGCGAGGATGCGTACGACGTAATCGACAACATGATGACGCTGACCCCGGATGCTCCGGGTAGCCGCGGCACCGACAGCGGGCAGTTCGAGCTCGTGAACACCGGTGTTACGGACCTCTCGGGTATCACCGGCGTGACGATAACGGGTCTGCCCGAGTGGGTTACGGCGACCGTTGACGTCTCGTCCACCTGCGATTGGAACAGCGAGATCGTGGGCACGGTCAACGTCTCGTGGAACGACAGTCACCCCGACGTGGCTGCCGGCGAGTACCTCACCAGCGTGACGGTGACGGCGAACGGCGGGATCTCCGACAACTTCATCCTGAAGGTTGTCATCACGGAGGTCACCAACGCCGCCTTCGCGTCCTCGACGCTGAGCGAGGTGGGTGTTGCCGGACAGCTGCTCGCGACCGGGTTCACGGTGGAGAACACCGGAAACATCACCCTTGAGGACGGCAGGATCTCCTTCGCGGTGAGCGACCTGGTCGGTGGCGTGACGGGCTCGATGATCCCGAAGGACGACATCACCATCACCCCCGGCAGCGCCGAGATTCCTCACGAGGGCGATGTTGACTTCTACATGGGCATCGAGATTCCGGAAGGTCTGCTCGGCCAGAGCTACGAGGGACACGTTGACATGTACCTCGACGGCGACTGGATCGACCAGATGAACGTCACGGTCACGCTCGAGCGTGGTGACGCGATCGTCATCTATCCGAACCCGTACCGCATGAGCGAGAACGACGGTGGCATCACGATCGCGCTCGGCGATGTGGGTGACAATCCTACGGTCAAGGTGTACGACATGTTCGGTGTCCTGGTTGCCGATCTGACGGTGCAGGCCACCGGTCGCAACACCGACGTCCAGTGGGATCTCAACAACGACGACGGTAAGGCCGTGGCGAGCGGTATGTACATCGTCACGATCGATACCGGCGACGAGGTTGTTACGCGGAAGATCATGGTCATCAAGTAGGACACCGCACTTGCGAGGGGCGGGGGTCCAATGGGATCCCCCGCCCCCCGGTCAAGCAAGGAGGTAGCGGCATGACTAGAAGGTTCGGTCTTCCTGCTCTGATACTCGTCGCCACGATGCTCTTTGCGAGCGTCGCGTGGGCCGGCGACGGTAAGGCGGGAAGCACCTATCTGGACCCGTTCGCGATCGGAGTGGGTGCGGGCCCGTCCGCCATGGCTGCGTATACCGCGGCTCCGGGGGACCTTTGGAGCCTGACCTACAATCCGGCCGGCCTGGCGGGCATAGACCGCCTGAAGCTCGGCGTGAGCCAGATCGAGTGGCTTGAGGATACGTCCTTCAGCTACTTGGGTGTCGGGCTCCCGCGGGGCGAGGGCGGGCTCGCGTTGGGCCTCGCGTACTTCGACCTGGGCTCGGTGCCCATGACGGACATGTACGGCACCGACCTCAACGAGTCCGCTGAGGCTTACAACTTCGGCTTCATCGGTGGTTACGGCTTCGATGTGCCGAACATCTGCGATCTCAAGGCCGGCGTGTCCGGTCATGTGATCCAGGCGAACTACGATGACGAGACGGCCACGGCGATCGGCCTGAACATGGGACTGCTGTACGGCCTCATGGACAAGCAGGTGCAGGTCGGCCTGGCGGTGAAGAACCTCGGCACGAAGTTCAAGCTCGTCGATGAAGAGGACGAGCAGACTCTTACGTTCGCGGGTGGAGTCTCCTACACGACGATGGAGGAGCAGATCCCGAACGTGGACGTGACGGTCGGCGTCGATGCGCTGATGCCGAAGGATCAGGACTTCCAGGTTGGCGTCGGTGGCGAGATCTGGATCTACAAGACACTGGCCCTGAGAGCCGGTTACAAGTCGGGAGCCGATTACGGCAACCTGTCTTACGGCGCGGGCTTCAGGTACAGCGATTTCCAGCTCGACTACACATACACCGACTACGAGGATCTCGACGCGACGCATCGCATCTCCCTGATGATGGCTTTCGGGGACTAGCAGGCTTCGCAAGAGGTTTGATGGTTCGAGGGGCGCGCTCCCGCGCGGGAGGGCGCCCCTTTCTTTTTGCGCCTTGCTGGCCGGTCCGGCCCCGTGCTAACATCCTTGCGAGAGCATGGAGCCGTTGAGCGGTCCCGGGCGGAGGGGAGGGCGCACCGGCCCTTCATCGCACAGACTGAGACGGCGGAAGAGGACTTCATGGTATCCCACGATGAACTGGTGGCCCTCGCGAGGAAGGCCCAGCAGAGCGCGTATGCGCCGTACTCGGCCTTCCCGGTAGGAGCGGCCCTGCTGGCTTCGGATGGCAGGGTGTTCACGGGCGTCAACGTCGAGAACGCTTCGTACGGACTGTCTGTCTGCGCGGAGAGGAACGCGGTCGCCTGCGCGGTTGCCAATGGGGCGCGTGATTTCGACGCCATCGCCATCGTCACGGATTCCGACAAGCCCACGATGCCGTGTGGCGTCTGCAGACAGGTGTTGTGGGAGTTCGCACACGACCTCGTCGTGGTGGTCGAGAGCGGGGGAGGGCGGAGGATCGAGACGACGATCCGCGAGCTCTTCCCGATGCCGTTCACGTCGATCGACGACTGAGCCCACGCGGCTATCGAGGGGTGCCGGCAGGTGGCTGTGGATCGCAAGCGCATCGAGGACGCGGTTCGCGAAGTGCTCCGGGAGAAGGACAAGACCCCGTCGAGCGGAACGCGGTCGTCGACGTCCGACGTGGCGGGACGTGCGGCGGGGCGCGACGGGTCAGACGTGCATACGGTGGCCATAGGATCGGACCACGGAGGCTTCGCTCTCAAGGAGACGCTCAAGCGGTACCTGACGGAGGAACTGGGCTACACAGTCAGAGACCTGGGCCCCGCCACGGACGCCTCCTGCGACTACCCCGACTATGCGGTCCGCGTGGCCGAGGCAGTGTCGACGGGGCAGTGTGACAGGGGCATCATGATCGACGGAGCCGGCATCGGGTCGTCGATGGCGGCGAACAAGGTCCCGGGGATCCTGGCGGCGTGCTGCCACGACATCAAGACCGTCGTGAATTCCCGGGAGCACAACGGCGCCAACGTGCTGACGCTGGGCTCGGGTGTCGTGGGACGCGGCCTGGCGCGACAGATGGTCCGTACGTGGCTCACGACCCCCTTCGGGGGCGGCCGCCACGAGAGACGCGTGCAGAAGATCCTCGACCTGGAGAAACGGTGGACCGGGAAGAGCTGATACAACGGGTGACGCAGGAGGTTGTGCGCAAGCTGCAGGCGGGCGGCACGGCCGTGTCCGATGGCGGGGCGCCGTGCGACCCTTGCACCGCTTGCGGGCTGTGCGTCGAGAAGCGACCGGAAGACGTGGAGCGACTGATCGCCTCCGGAGCGACGCGCATCAGCGCGTCCACGGGCGTGGGCGGCGTTGGGTCCGTCCTTGCCGGCATGATCGATCACACGCTCCTGAAGCCCGAGGCCACGCGCGATCAGATCGTCACGTTGTGCGAGGAGGCGCGGAAGCACGCGTTCGCCTCGGTCTGCATCAATCCGAGCTACGTGTCACTCTGCGCCCAGCAGCTGAGGCTCAGCAACGTCAAGGTTTGCACGGTCGTGGGGTTTCCGCTCGGAGCCAACCGCTCGGACGTCAAGGCGTTCGAGACGAGGAAGGCGATCTCCGACGGAGCGCAGGAGATCGACATGGTGGCCAACATCGGGGCCTTGAAGTCCCGCGACTACGACCTCGTGGGGGACGACATACGTGCCGTCGTGGATGCCTGCCGGAGCATTGCCGTCTCCAAGGTAATCATCGAGGCCGCTCTCCTCACGGACGAGGAGAAGGTCATCGCCTGTCAGATATCGAAGGCCGCGGGCGCCGATTTCGTGAAGACGTCGACCGGCTTCGGGCCGGGCGGGGCAACGGCGCACGACGTGAGGTTGATGAGGGCGACGGTGGGCGAGGACATGGGCGTGAAGGCTGCCGGCGGCATCCGGGACCTCGAGACCGCCCAGGAGATGATAGAAGCCGGCGCGAGCCGCATAGGAGCGAGCGCCAGCGTGAAGATCGTGGGGGGCTAGACAGCTGACCGCTTACGAAGTGATAAGGTCCAAGCGCGAGGGCGCCGAGCTGGCGCCCTCCGACATTGAATTCATGGTCGGCGGGTTCCTCGACGGCGCCGTGGCCGACTACCAGATGTCGGCCTTCCTCATGGCCGTGTTCTTCCGCGGGATGTCGGACGCGGAGACGGAGACACTGACCCGCGTGATGCTGCGCTCGGGCATTGTCCTCGACCTGAGCGGAGTCGACGGGAGCAAGGTCGACAAGCACTCCACCGGAGGCGTCGGAGACAAGCTGTCGCTCATCGTTGCCCCAGTGGCGGCAGCGGCCGGGGTCCGGATACCGATGATCTCGGGCAGGGGTCTGGGGCACACCGGCGGCACGCTCGACAAGCTCGAGTCGATCCCCGGAATGCGCACAGACTTCTCCCCGAAGGCCTTCGTGGCGCTGGTCTCCAGTGTCGGCATGGCCATTGTCGGCCAGAGTCCCGAGATGGCGCCCGCGGACAGACGCATGTATGCCTTGCGCGACGTGACCGCCACGGTCGAGTGCGTTCCTCTGATCGTTGGGAGCATCCTCTCCAAGAAGCTCGCCGCGGGATTGGACGCGCTCGTGCTGGACGTGAAGGTGGGCCGGGGGGCGTTCATGGGAGACGTGGAGTCGGCCCGGGAGCTGGCGCGCAGGCTCATATCGACCGCGGGGCGGCTTGGGCTGCCCACGACGGCGCTCCTGACCGACATGCAGGCCCCTCTGGGACTTGCCGTGGGAAACGCCATCGAGGTGCGTGAGGCGCTTGATACCCTCAGGGGCGGGGGGCCGGCGGACGTGAGAGAGGTGAGTCTGGCGCTGGCCGCGCGCATGATCGTGGCCGCCGGCGTTGTCTCGGACCTCGCCGCCGCCGAGGTCGCCGCTACGTCGGTGCTCGACGACGGGAGCGCACTCGAGGTCTTCCGTCGGTTCGTCGAGGCTCAGGGCGGCGATCCGTCCGTTGTGGACAGCCCGCGTCTGCTTCCCGAGGCCCCAGCGACGCGCGTGGTCGCCGCGCGCGGGGACGGCTACGTTTCCTCCATAGACGCGTTGGAGATCGGGCTCTCCGCCGTGTCGCTCGGCGCGGGCCGCGAGGCCGTCGGGGACGAGGTGGATCCTTCTGTCGGGATAGAGATAGCGGCGCCGCTCGGCGCCGAGGTCCGGGTGGGAGACGCGCTGGCCGTCCTGCATGCGAGGACGGAGGGTGACGCCGACTCCGTGTCGTCCAGGGTCGCTGGGGCGTTCGAGCTCTCGGATGCCGCGCAGCACCCGTCCTCGAGAATAATCGAGGCCATCGATCAGGCGCCGACCACACCTCCGGCGCGCTAAGCGCGGCCCCTGGGCTAGATCCCGCCCACCCCTCTTCTGCGCTCATCGCCGCCGGCAGGGGGCTCGTCCTTGTCTCGTCCGGTTCCGTGCAGGTCGCAGGTCCTCGTCGGCTCGTTCCCCTGAATGAAGACCTCCTCGACCACCTCGGGACAGCCTTCCGTGGCCAGCAGGCCCGTCTTCTCGCAGACGGCCCTCCTGACGATGCCCGGCGGTACGGCGAACTGCTCGCGCGGCAGGTTCTCGTGTGCGGCCTTCATGAACTCAGTCCATACGGGAAGCGCGACGCGGGCCCCGGTCATCTTGAGACCCAGGGGCTGCCTGTCGTCGAATCCACCCCAGACGCCGCATGCTATCCGGGGCGTGAATCCGACGAACCAAGCGTCCGTGCAGTCGTTCGTCGTCCCCGTCTTTCCCGCCGCGGGCCGGTCAAAGCCCCATGCGCGAGCCGCCCAGCCGGTGCCCCCGTTGCTGAGAACACTCTCCAGCATGTTCGTCACGACGTACGCGGTCTGCGGGGACAGCACCTCGTGACTCACGGTCGAGTGCATCTCGAGGACCCTGCCGTTGCGGTCCTCTATGCGTTCGATCCCGTAGGGTTCGAGCCTGATGCCCTGGTTCGCGAGTACGCCGTAGGCCTTGACCATGTCTATCAGCTTCACCTCGGCGCTGCCGAGCGCGAGCGAGTACACGGGCGAGAGTGGAGTGGATATGCCCATCTCCTCCGCCCTGTCGGCAACCGCCCTTGGGCCCACCAGCATGGCCATCTTGACGGCCGGGATGTTGATCGACTTCTTGAGCGCGAAGCGGAGCGGTATCGTCCCGTTGAAGTCTCGCTCGTAGTTCTCGGGCATCCAGTCCGTCGATTCCTCGATGGGAGGGTCGGTGCCCTCGAGCTTGAGCGGCGTTCCAGCGCCCGGGATCAGAATGGGAGCGTCCATTATCGTGTCTGCCGGCGAATAGCCGGCTTCGATGGCCGCCGTGTAGACGAACGGCTTGAAGCCGGAACCCGGCTGTCGGGGTGCCTGGGTTGCCCTGTTGAACGGGCTGTCGGCGAAGTCTCGTCCGCCCACCATGGCGAGGATGCCGCCACTCTGAACGTCCACGGCGACCAGAGCGCCCTGGACGTACGGTATGAAGTCGAGCGTGTCGAGCACGTACTCGTCGCCGCGCTTGACCGGGAAGTCGTAGTCGGTCTCGAGCGCGGAGAAGCGCTCCTCGAGCTTCTGCTCGGCAACCTCCTGGAGATGGCTGTCGAGCGTCGTGTAGATTCGCAGGCCACCCGAGAAGAGCGCCTCGGCCCCGTACTTCCCGATCACCTCGCGCCGGACGTTCTCGACGAAGTACGCGCCCAACCCGGTCTCGTCGGATCGTTCTACGACATGGAGAGCGGTCGTCTCGGCTGCGGTAGCCTCCAGTGGGTCGACGGCGCCGCTCTCGACCATCATTGAGAGTACCAGGGCTCGTCTCTTGAGAGCGCGGTCGGGATGTCTCCGAGGTGAGTATCCACCCGGGTTCTTGGGCAGTCCGGCGAGAAGCGCGGCGTCGGCCAGCGTGAGGTCGGACGCGTCCTTGCCCAGGATGCTCCGGGCGGCCGCCTCGACCCCGTAGGCGCCGTCGCCGAAGTATATCTGGTTCAGGTAGAGCTCGATGATGCGGTCCTTGGAGTACGTCTGCTCGATGCGGAGTGCCAGCAGGGCCTCCTTGAGCTTCCTGGCCAGGGTCACCTCCTGGGTCAGGAAGAGGTCTCGCGCGAGCTGCTGGGTGATCGTGCTCGCGCCCTGCACGACCCTGCCGGCGCGAAGGTTCCGTCCCGCGGCCCTCAGGATGCCGAAGACGTCGACACCCCAGTGCTCGCGGAAGTCGCGGTCCTCCGTGGCTATGATCGCGTCCACGAAGTACGGAGACATCTCGTCGAGGCCTATGATGACCCTGTTCTCGCGGTAGAACTCGTGCAGCACTTCGCCGTTCCGGTCGTAGACAACGGTGCCTATCGTGGGCTCTATGGACTCCAGAAGCGAAGGGGAAGGGAGGTCCCGCGAGAGCCACAGTATGCTGCCGATCGCCACGAGCACCGTAGCGGCCGTGACGGCGCCGAACAGGATGAGCCACTTCTTGAGCACGTCTCCTCCTACGGGAACGCCCGCGAGGGCCATATCCTGCTACGTTATCCCAGCCCACGGGTCGAGTCAAGGCGCCGCCCGGACGCAGCCTTCATTCCCCTCCTCTGGGGGACGTCCGTCATGTCCCTCCGTCGAGTCTGCGGGCCCCGGCGTACGCGGACGGAGGGACATGGCGAACGCCCCACATCGAGGGGCAGCGGAACCCCCGGAGCCGTTTGGGCTTGCCGGGCCTCGGCCAGGCATGTAGTATGCAACCCTCACGCGTCCTCGACCCGCAGCTACAGACGGCGGGGGAGGCTCGAATCTTCGGTGGCGGACAAAGGTCAACGGAGGCGGCGGTGCTCGCAGCGAGGGAACAGCTGGACATCCTGAGAGACGGTGTGGTGGAGATCATCAAGGAGGACGAGCTCGAGGCCAAGCTCGAGCGCGCCGTTCGTGAGGATCGACCGCTGCGGGTCAAGCAGGGATTCGACCCCAGCGCCCCCGATCTACACCTGGGCCACGCGATCGGGCTCAGGAAGCTGCGCCAGTTTCAGGACCTGGGACACACCGTCGTCGTCATCATAGGCGACTACACCGGGATGGTCGGTGACCCGTCAGAGCGCTCGGAGACCCGGCCGCGCCTGACGCACGAGCAGGTCCGTGAGCACGCGAAGACCTATCAGGAGCAGCTGTACAAGATCGTCGACCCGGATCGCACCGAGGTTCGCATGAACGGCGAGTGGTTCTCGGAGATGAGCTTCGCCGATGTCATGGACCTCGCGGGCCGATACACGGTTGCGCGAATACTCGAACGCGACGACTTCACGAAGCGTTTCCAGGGTCAGCTCCCCATCAGCATCCACGAGCTCTTCTACCCGCTGATGCAGGGGTACGATTCGGTGGCCATCAGGTCGGACGTCGAGCTGGGCGCGACCGAGCAGAAGTTCAACTGCCTCGTGGGACGCGAACTCCAGAGAGCATACGGGATGGAGCAGCAGGTCGTGATGCTCCTGCCTGTCCTCGAGGGGACCGATGGCGTGAAGCGCATGAGCAAGAGCATTGGGAACTACATCGGCATCGCCGAACCGCCCAAGGAGATCTACGGAAAGACGATGTCGATACCGGACAGCTCGATCGTGCGTTACTTCGAGCTGGCCGCCGGTGCGCGCGGCGACGACCTTGAGAGTGTGAAGCGGCAGCTGTCGGCCGAGGGGGTCAACCCGAGGGACGTGAAGCGCTCGCTCGCCCGGGCTCTGGTGGCGCTGTACTACGACGAGGACTCTGCCAGATCGGCGGAGGAGGAGTTCGACCGGATCTTCAAGGGCGGCGGGCTGCCGGACCAGATACCGGAGCCGGAGTTCGTGATCCACGGGCAGTCCGACCGGGGCGCGGTGTGGGTGGTCGCCCTCCTCACGGCGGCGGGTCTTGCCAGGAGCAACGGGGAGGCCAGGCGCCTCATCTCGCAGGGTGGAATAAGACTTGACGGGGAACAGGTGGTTGATGTAGACTCCACAGTCTCGGTTGAACGACCCCTGCTTCTGCAGGCTGGGAAGCGACGGTTCATCAGGGTCGTCCCGGACAAGGTCAGACTCGAGTAGGGTCGGGCCGGGGCCAACAGGCCCTCGAAAGAAAAACGCGTCGGACCCCAGAATTCGCAAGAAATCGCTTGACAGCACCTGGGGTCTCGACTAAGCTAACAGGGTTGGAATCGCCCGGCGGGGCGCTCCAAGCGTCCTTAAGGGAATGGGTTCCTTTAGCTCTTTGACATCTGAATAGCGTGCCAGACCAATATGCTCGACGGGGCCCGAGGGGGGCGCGCTTGCGCGAACCCTTCTGGGTTTCAATGTATGACCCGAATAACAACCCCTCACGGTGTGGGGGGTTCTGGGAAATCAAACTACAACGGAGAGTTTGATCCTGGCTCAGAATGAACGCTGGCGGCGTGGATTAGGCATGCAAGTCGAACGCGAAACGGATTCTTCGGAAACCGGAGTAGAGTGGCGAACTGGTGAGTAACGCTTGTGGAACCTGCCCTCGAGTGGGGAACATGCCCGAAAGGCGTAAATTCCGCATGACATCTTCCGCCCGCATGTGTGGAAGATCAAAGGTGCCCTCTGATTCAAGGTGCCGCTTGAGGATGGTCACGAGTCCTATTAGCTTGTTGGTGAGGTAACGGCTCACCAAGGCGATGATGGGTAGCTGGCCTGAGAGGGTGGTCAGCCACACTGGGACTGAGATACGGCCCAGACTCCTACGGGAGGCAGCAGT
>CAYNQF010000052.1:0-15708 GCA_964399265.1 uncultured bacterium
TCCTCACGTTCAGCCACGCACCGCGTGCTCGTATCCGGTGCGCGCCAGCGGACGCCTGCATCCGTCACGGCTCACGAGCGTCCGGCCTGCGGTTGCTTCCACGATCTCCCCGATCATCGTGAGCCGCGTCCCCGTAACGGCCTCCACGTGTTCCACCGATCGCTCAACCTCCGAGACCGGGAGGGCCACCACGATCTCGAACTCCTCACCGCTCCCCATCGCGAGCTCGTAAGGATCGCGGTCCAGAGCCTCGGCCACTGCGACGGAGGCCGACGCCACGGGGAGACAGCTCTCACGCACGACGACTCCCACGCCGCTCTCGTCAGCCAGATGGTTCAGGTCCGTGCCGAGTCCGTCGCTCACGTCGATCATGGCGTGCGGCGTCCCCACGTCGAGAATCGCCTGGGCTTCAGCCATGCGCGGCGTCGGCCTGAGATGCCGCCTGACCGCATCCGCCACGCGCCCTTCACGCGGAAGGCCCTCGCTCAAAGCTAGAAGCCCCGCGTCTGACCCGCCTATTTCCCCCGTCACGACGATCGCGTCACCGGGCACCGCGCCACGTCTCGTCACCACCCGGGTCGGCCCCACGACACCCAGCATCGCCACCGACACGATCAGGCCCGACGTTGAGGCTACCACATCTCCCCCGACGATCTCACCGCCGAACCTGCTCTCCGCCTCGAGCATGCCGCCGTAGAGGCTGAGCACGTCCGACTCCGACATGTCCGCCGGGACACAAAGGGAGATGACGGCTTGCGCCGGGAACCCTCCCATCGCGGCAACGTCGCTCTGATTCGCCACGATGCACTTGAACCCGATGTCGTCGAGCGTGGCGTAGGCCCGACGGAAGTGAACGTCCTCGACGAACGCGTCGCACGTGAGGATGGTGAGCCCGGACGACGGCTCCAACACGGCACCGTCGTCACCGAGACCGATCCTCGTTCCGGGACCCGGCTCGCCGATCGTGTTCCGTATTCTCTGTATCAGGCCCAGTTCGCTCACTCGACTACAACTCCTCGTGACAGATCTCCACGGACCGCGCAAGCACCGCCGCGCCCATCCATAGACCTTCCTCGTCGACGTCGAACCTGGGGTGGTGCCAGGGGTAGACCATGTCCCTCTTCTTGTTGCCGGTACCGAGACGGAGCATCATCCCGGGCACCTCGTTGACGAAGTAGGCGAAATCCTCGCCTCCCATCGACGGCTCCTTGATCTCGACCACGCCCTTCTTGCCGATGAGTTCGACGGACGCGCGTCTGACGACGTCGGTCATCGCGGGGTCGCATTCGAGGATGGGATATCCTCTCTCGAACGAGTACTCGTGACTGCCGCCACCCGACCGCGTGACGTCGGCGATGGTCTTTCCTATGAGCTTCTCGACGAGGTTGCGGTCCTTCGCATCGAGCGTTCTCGCCGTGCCCTCGCAGTACACCCTGTCCGCGATCACGTTTCGGCGGTATCCGCCCTGAATGGTACCCACGGTCACGACCACCGGGTGCACGGGGTTGATGCGCCTCGAGGCGATCGTCTGGAGCGCCTGTATGACCTGCGCGGACAGCGCGATGGCATCGACGCCGAGGTGCGGCTTGGCGCCGTGCGTCGCCTCGCCTAGGACCGCGAACGAGAAGTCGTCGGCCGCGGCCATCATCGGACCGTCGCGGAGACCCATCTTGCCCACCGGCACCGACGGGTCGACGTGGACGCCGAGTATCGCGTCCACCTTCGGCTTCTCGAGCGCCCCCTCCTTGATCATCTGCATGGCGCCTCCCGGGGGCGCCTCCTCGGACGGTTGAAAGATGAACTTCACGTTTCCCTTGAGGTCGGCGCGCTTCTTCGAGAGCAGCATCGCGACACCGAGGACGGTCGTCGTGTTGGCGTCGTGGCCGCACGCATGCATCACTCCGTCGACCCTCGAGCGGTACGCCGTCTTGTTCTGCTCGGTTATCGGAAGCGCGTCCATGTCGGCGCGGAGAGCGATCGTCCTGCCGGACCGGCCACCGCGCAGCACCCCTACGACCCCGGTCCGCGCTACGTTCCTCCGTACCTCGATGCCGAGACCCTCGAGCGTCTTGGCCACGAGCGCTGAAGTACGCTTCTCCTGATACCCGAGTTCCGGATACATGTGAATCTGCCGTCTGATCTTCGACAGCTCCCTGGCTATCTTCTTCGCTTCCGTCATGTTCGCATTCGGCATCCGGCCCCCCCTGCTCCGAAGCTTGCGTGTCACTGGCAGCCAGCTCTCTCAATTATCTTGAACGACTCGGGCATCAGGCCCAGGACGTCTCCGGCCACCATGCCGGTCGCGCCCACGCGCTCCGCGGCAAGGTCGCCGGCGAGACCATGTGCGAACGCGGCCACGGCAGCGGCCTCGAGACCCCCCATCCCTCGCCCGAGCAGCGCCGCGACGGCGCCGGTCAGGACGTCTCCGGTCCCCGCGGTCGCCATCCCGCTGTTGCCGGTCGGGTTCAGATACAGCTCCCCGGACCCTTCGACCGACAGGGTGCCGGAACCTTTGAGCACGACCGTAGCCCCGGCCTGAGCCGCGACCTCTCTTGCCACCTCGTCACGCCTCTCCTGCACGTCGGCGACCCCGCACCTCAAGAGCCTCGCCATCTCGCCGGGGTGAGGCGTCAGGACGAGCGGGGCCTGCCCGCTGCGTCCGGCGACGACGTCGACGCTCAGCGCGTTCAGGCCGTCCGCGTCGATCACGCACGGCACGTCGACGTCGCTCACGATGTCCCTGACGAGCGCCGCCGAATCCTCATTCCTGGACACGCCCGGGCCGATCGCGAGAGCGTCCATCGTCTCGAGCCGCTCGCGTATCGCGGGCGCCGCCGCGCTCGAGAGAGTGCGCTCCGCGGTCTCCGGCATCGGCAGCGTGATGACCTCGGTGAGCTTGGTCTCTAGAACGTCGTTCAGGCTCTCCGGCATCGCAAGATAGACGAGACCGGCGCCGCTTCTGAGCGCCGACATCGACGCTAGAACCGCTGCGCCCGTGTAGCCCACGGAGCCCGCCACGACGAGCACGCGTCCGAAGTCCCCCTTGTGCCCGTCATCCGGACGCCCGGGCAGGAGCGACGCCGCCTCTCTCGTGGTGAGAACGTTGTCGCGCACTCCCACGGCCTCGACCGCTTTCTCCGGGACCCCTATGTCGACCACATTGACGCGCCCGACCAGAAAGCGGCCGGGGGCGACGAAGAACCCGCGCTTGGGCAGCGCCATCGTGCAGGTCCACGTCGCTCGCACGCACGCGCCCTCGGCCCGACCGGTCGTCGCGTTGAGCCCCGAGGGAACGTCGACGGCGAGCACCGGCCTGCCGCAGGAGGCGACGGCCTCTATCGCTCTGCCCGACAGGCCCCGCGGAGAGCCCTCGAAGCCCGTGCCGAAGAGAGCGTCCACGACCACGTCGCTGTGCGCGAGTTCCTCGGACAGAAGCTCGAGTTGATCCTCCGCTCTGAGCGGGACCACGCTACGGGCCCCGTACCTGTCGAGGTTGGTCCTCGCATCACCGGAGACGTCTTCCGGATCTCCGACGAGGAAGACCCTCACGCCTCCGCCGCGCTCGGCCAGCTCGCGGGCGATGACGAACCCGTCGCCCCCGTTGTTGCCCTTTCCGCAGACGACCGTGAAGGTCTTCTCACAGAGGTCGCCGACCTCGCGCTCCATGAACTGGACCGTGCCGACGCCCGCCCTCTCCATAAGGTCGAGTCCGGGAATGCCCGCCTTCTCGATGCACTCGCGGTCGATCGCGCGCATCGTCTCGGAGGTCACGAGTCTCATCCGCGATCACCTCATCTTGCGACGGTCGGACAGGAAGAGCGCCCCGGCTCCTGCGCCCCCCGCGTGGATCGTCGCGTCACTCATCCTCTATCACGACGACGGCGTGCGCGCCGCTTCTCGAATGCGACAGGGAAACGTGGGCCCTTCCGCTGCCGAGCAGCTCCGCACACCTTCTGTGAGCCTCTATCATCGGAGCGCCTCCCGGCTCGTGCACGACCTCGACGTCATGCCACGATATTCCAGGCACCAGCCCCGTGCGAAGAGCCTTCAAGAAAGCCTCCTTGGCGGCGAACAGAGCCGCGAAGGAGGCCATGCTGTTTCGGTATGTTCCACAGTACGCGATCTCACCGTCGGTGAACAGGTAGCGGAGAAAGCCGGGACGGGAGCGGGCCAACACGTCCTCGAAGTGATCGAGGTCGACTATGTCGGTCCCGATCGCTCGGATGGTTCCCATCCACACCCCCCTAGGCCGATCCTTTCATCAGGCGGTCGACGATCGGCAGAAGTTCCTCGATGTCATCGATCTCGAAGTCGGCGCCGGAGATCGTGGCGCCCGAGGTGTCTCCGTAGCGAGCGTATACGGTCGTGATGCCAACATTCTTCGCCCCCTCCATGTCACGCTCGGGCCAGTCCCCCACCATGATGACCTCATCGGGACGCATGGCGAGCAGTTCGAGCGCCCTCATGAACGGAGCCGGATCCGGCTTCCGGACGCGCGTGTCCTCGAACGTGATCACGTGGTCGAAGAAGTGCTGGAGCTGCAGGTAGCACAGCCGCGACCACGCCTGATAGCGAGGCGCGTCGGATATGACCGCGAGCCTCAGGCCCTTCTTCGCGAGCGAGAGCAACGTCCGTCTGACATGAGGATACAGCACAAGAGTATACTCGCGCCCCCTGCGGTACCCGATGACGGCGGCGGTGTGGATCATCGGGTCTACCTCTCCGAACTCCTCCTCGAGGAAGCGGTCGAACACGCGCTGGTCCTCGATGCCCTGGCGCTCGTAGATGTCAAAGAGCTTCCGCTTCGCTTCCTCCGCCGACAGCGTGAGCCCCGCGTCGATCATCGAATCGATCGCGGCGTCGATGGAGACCTCCTTCATTCGCATGAAGTCGGTGAGCGTGTTGTCGAGATCGAATATCACTGCTCTGAGCATTGCCGTTCCTTGCGATCGCGAGACCGACGGCCGCCGCCGGCGCCCGGCGGAACGACAGCGCGATGCCGGCGCGTCCGTGTCTCGAAGGTCCCGGCGCCCACCGCCTGGGTGGGCGCCGTGGTCGACTGCGATCCGTGGTGGACGAGGCTACTTGGCGGCCTCGTGCACCCGCGTACCCCTGCTTATCTCTCCGTTGTCGATCCGCAGATGGAAGCCGCACTCGGGGTTCGAGCACACCCACGCCTTGTAGGTGATCGCGGCCCCGTCGCGACCGTAATCCGAAAGCGGAATCAGGACTCCCTTCTCACACATGCGGCAAGCAGGAAACGTGTTCGACATCTCAGCACCTCCCAACCCTCTATCGAAGGACTCCACCCTGACTCTCCTCCTCCACGCCTGTCGTGGACGAAGTGGTCCACGAGCGAGGATCCCGCATGCGAACGCCTACGCTCCCGTGATCAACCCAACCGGCGCTTCGCCTCCGCCGCCGCGTGGTGCGCCAGCCGGGTCGGCTCGGGCAACCGGTAGCCCCGGCCCGCGGCCAGTACCATGCCCGCAGCGGTCTCGACCGTGATCCGGTGTCCCGGCGACACGAAGAGAGGCTTGGTGTTGTCCTTCGTGCGAAGGACGACACCGACCTTCCTCCTGCCTATCGACAGCGTCCGCATGGAGCCGCGCTTCTGCTTCGGCTCCTTGAACTCACCGATGAGCCTGGACTTCGCGCAGCCGATGGAGGGCCTGTCCACGAGGACTCCCACGTGGGAAGCCAGCCCCAGCCCGCGGGGATGCGCGATTCCCTGCCCGTCGAACATCAGAAGGTCCGGCTCGTGTTCGAGGCGTTGGTACGCCTCCAGCACGACCGGCCCTTCTCGAAACGTCAGCAGTCCTGGAATGTAGGGGAAGACGGGCTTGAGGGCGGCCGATGCGGTTTCAACGGGTGTCATTGTGCCGGCTTCAAGAACGACGATCGCTGCGTAGAGCAGGTCCCTCGACCTCGAGAACGATACGTCTATGCCGGCTATCGTCTCCGGGGCGTCCGGCGCGTCCTCCAGGACCAGCTCTCTAGTGAGCCGTTCCTGGATCCTAAACGCCTCCGGGACGGAGACCGCCCAAGGGTGAGCCTCGACCACCATCATCCGCATCTCCCCATCACCACGTAAGATAGGGTAGACGAGGATGGCCTTGAAGTCAATTTGAAAGTCGTGATAGCGTGTCACGAGAAGAAGGGAACAGGAGCCTTCGGGGGGTCCGCCGCATCGGGCGGCCCGCCCCGGGCCATGCTCTCGTGCCCACATGAGCAGGTGTCGGCAATCGGCCCGGGTCGCCGGTCGCGTCCCGAAGGTCGGCCGCTTCCAATCCTCGCCGGTCGATGGAAGCGGCTCGGGGGGAGGTTTCAGATGAATCGGGCAGTGTGGATCATCCTTATAGTCGTGGTGGCGGCCGTGGCCGTGTGGGGCATAACCCGCAACGGCAGCGCGGACACCATGGAAGAGATTCAGGCGGCCTCGGAACTCGGCACCGCGCAGGAGCGCATCGACGCGCTCGTCGACATTGCCATGAGCGACCGCCGCTTCGACTCCGACGAGTACAAGGCAATATCGAGCGGTATCTCCGACGCGGCCTACGAGGCGGGCGAGGGCGCCAGACTGGTCGCCGTGTGCGACTCGCTCCTGGCGCTTCCCCTCCCCACTGAACTCACGTACCGCCTGGAGGCCGAGTTGCACGGTGGGCTCGTCATCCAGGGATACTACGCTGAGGATGGCAGGGAAGCGTACTGGAGGCGCGCCAGCGAGGTGGCGAAGTCGCTTCTCGAACACGACGACGTCCCGCCCGACGTCATGCTGCAGGTGGCCGGCTTCCACTTGTACGCTCTGGGCTTCGCGCCGCCGGATGAGGTCCTGGCGACACGCGACCAGTGGACGGCGTACGATCTCGCGTCCCGCGCCTTCCCCTGCCTGGACAGCCCGGTATCGATGGGCGACGCCACGATCCTGAGCGGCGCACTCGGCGGTGCGCTCGACAGGATCTCGACGGCCTATGGAGCCGACCGCGCCATCGTCGTGAGCGACTCACTGCTCGCCACGGGACCGTGTCCTTCTATGAGGGCCGTGATGCTCGAACAGCGTTACTGGGTGTCCGCCGACAGCGACACCGAGACGGCGGTGACTGCCGCGCGCGGGCTGCTCGACGTGGGGCATCGTCCCGGCATGTGGTCGCTGCTTCGCGCCGTCAGTCTCGATATGTCCGAGCGAGACCTGGCGCCGGCGACCGCGCTCGACCTGGCCGAGTCGGCTCTCGATCTCGTCGATTCGAGGAGGGACAGCGGCCTCGTCTATTTCGCACTGGGCGTGGCCGAACGTGACCTCCATCACTACGACCTGGCCGCAACGGCGCTTGAGAAAGCCATAGAGATGGGTGAAGAGGCCCCCGAGATCGCCGATCCACGTGTCGCGGCTCTTCTGGAGGTCTACGAGGAGTCGTCACAACCCGACAAGGCGATCGACCTCCTCTCGAGACTCATGGCCCGGTCGATCCTGCCCAACGAGGAAGCGCGCGACAAGCTCGCGGAACTGCTCGAGGCCGAGGGCAGATCGAGCGCGGAGATCCCGGCGCTCGTCGAGGCGCAACGCTACGTAGGCGTCCCGACCGCGCCGGACTTCACGCTGGTGGACCGCGACGGCAACGACGTCACGCTGTCCGACCTCAGAGGCAACGTCGTGCTGATGTGCTTCTGGTCGTATGGCTGAGGACCCTGCCGTGCGGAGTTTCCGCACCTCGTGGAGTTGCACGACAGGACGATGGGTGAGCCGGTCGTCATCATCTCGATCGACGGCGGCAAGAGGCCTCCGGCCGCGGTCGGGTTTATCGACGAGAACCACGCCACTCAGACTCTGCTGAACGACCCGGACCGCACCGTGTTTCACGCTTACGGCGTCTCGGCGATACCCACGACGGTCGTGATCGACCCGGCAGGGCGCACCATGTACAGGCACGTTGGGTTCAGCGAGGGGATGGAAGAGCAGTTCTCGCAGGAGATCGAGACGCTGCTCGCCTGGAGCGGGCAGGCGTAGCATCACGAAAGCGGGACATACGGGGGCGCGGCGCTACCTGATCAACACGCAGCGTCGCGTCTCCGTAATCTCTCCGGCCGCCAGCCTCACGAAGTAGACACCGGACGCCACCTGATTGCCGCCATCGTCGCGGCCATCCCACACGGAGTCGTGTGTTCCTGCGGGAAGCTCTCCGTCGAACAGCGAGCGCACCCTCCGCCCCGCCGCGTCGTAGACGCCGAGCAGGACGCGCGTCGGAGACGCGAGTTCGTAGGCGAGCAGCGTATCCAGCCGGAACGGGTTCGGCCGCGCGGCGTGCAGGACGGACCGAAGCGCCGCATCGCCGCCCGCGACCGATGTCTGCAGTGGATCGATCCAGAGCAGTATGTCGGTGTCGTAGTTCAACGTGGAGTCTATCTCGACCGTCGTTGCGAACTCGCCGTTCGGGAAGGGCAGCGCGCGCGGAGGTGTATCCTCACTCAGGCCCGGTAGCCAGTTCGCGTAGTAGTCGTAGTGACCCTGCATCCAGAGAACCAGCTCGGTTCCGGCCGGGCGATCGCGCGGCACGATGGGTCGCATGTTGTCGTCGGCAGTGCCCCCGGCGATCTCCTGAATGTTCCACGGACCCAGCGGAGACATCTGTCTCCGCTGCAGGTCGAATCCCCCGTACGCGTTCTCCACGGAGACGTAGATAATCTCGGGATCGAGCGGGTCGAGCGCGATCCCTCCGGAGTAGTAGTACTGCGGGTTGCCCACCGTCGTGTCTGCCACCGAGCCGCCGGCGTCGGCGACCACCACCCTGTCCTCCCACTCGTAGCCGTCGAAGCGAGCCCAGTGGTATTGGTGATGCGCGTGGCTGAGGAAGGAAGCGAAGGCGACGACGGGCGCCCCGGCCTGATCGAACGCCAGGTCCCAGACCCATGAGTTGTTTCCGTACAGCTCGGGGTCGGCGAGACGGTCGAAGACCAGGTCTGCCTCAGTGGGACTCAGCGCTCCGTCCGCCACATGCTTGATCAGAGTCCCGTCCGCCTTGAAGTAGGCGTAGCTGCCGTCCTCCGTCTTCCCGATTGCAGCGTAGTAGATGTTGCAGGGCTGCTCCTTGGGATGGCCGTTCGTGAAGGCGACGCCTATCTTCCCCCCGCCGGCCGCGTACTTGACATACGGCCTTCCAACCGGAACGGTGATGAGTCTGCCCCAAAGCGTCCAGTCCCACTCAACTTCGGTGGGCTCGTACCGGCCCACGGCGAAGCACGGTTTCCAGTCCCCGCCACGCCAGAAGAGGAATATGCGATCCTCCTCGCCTGGAATGGCGTACGGGTTCGAGTAAGTGACGCCGGCGGTCCCTGCCACGTTGACGCCGGTCGAGTCGCGCTCCCCCCAGGCCCCGATGTCGTACGGTCTCGTCGTGGTCCGATAGAGGTTGCACGTTCGATAGACGGCGTGGCCCGAGTAGAAGGCCGTGTACCGCCCGTCGCTGGTCTGAAAGAGAGCCGGATAGTCGTGGTCGTCCGGGCCGAACTCCTCCTCGAGACGGAAGATCGTCCTGTCCCCCTGCAGAAGCTCGAGTGAACCGATCTCGACGTCGCCCCGCGTCGTCACCCAGCCGGCGTAGACCGCGCCGTCGCGATAGAAGGCTCGCTGGTCAGAGAACCACGACCACGCTCCGTCCTCGCTGAGGACGTACGTGCCGGGGGGCAGACCCAGCGCCGGCTGAGTCGCGATGAGCAGAATGACGGCCGCCGAAAGGGCGGCGAGAAGCGTGACTGCGCGGTGCTGACTACGGGCCATGGTGCCTCCTCGTCACCAACAAGAGAAGGCGCGGGAAGACCGTGAGGACCGGCGGTGGCGGTCGCCTGCGCCCTACTTGCCACGCATATGCAATTATACTATATGAACGGCGCTCGCTGCAAGAGGAATTGGCGGGGCGATCCTGCCACAATCCTACGACGGCGGGGGCACGGTCCGCAGTCCTACGACCTTGATGTGGTTGTAGACCGCGGCGGCCACTATGAGCGCCGCGCCGCCTATGCTCACGGCGTCCGGAATCTCACCCCAGATCGCAAGCCCGAGGAGGAACGCGAAGATGACGTGCAGGTAGTTGTAGATCGAGATGCGGGTCGCGGGCGCCTGGTGATATGCGTACGTCAGGAAGAGCTGTCCGGTCGTGGCGAATACACCGGCCCCCAGCATGGAGAGAAGTTGCGCCCCCGTCGGCGCCGAGTAGTGCACCAGCATCGGTGGGATCATCGCCGCAACCGACACAACCGAGAAGAAGAAGACGACCCTGTGCGGCGCCACCTTTCCCCGAAGGTACCTGACCACGGCGTAGGCGGCGCCCGAGAACGCGGCCGACAGCACCCCGGCCGCAGCAGGCACCGCGTCGAGTTCGAGCTGCGGTTGAATCACGAGAGCTGCGCCCACGAAGGCGCAGATCAGAGCGGGGACCGCGTGTCGTGGCAGCTTCTCCTTGAGAAAGAGGACCGCGAAGATCGTGACGAAGAACGGCGACATCTTGTTGAGGATTGTCGCATCGGCGAGCGTGAGCCTGCTGATCGCGAAGAAGTAGAGGGTCATAGCGATCGTTCCGAACACGCCCCGGACTATCAGGACTCGCGACCGTCCATCACGCACAAAAGGGTTCTGTCCGCTTCTGAGCGCCATGAGACCCGTGACGACCAGGGATACGACGCTCCTGAAGAAGACCTTCTCGTAGACCGGCACGTCCCCCGCCGCCCTGACGGCGACGCCGACCAGCGCGAACGAAAGACTCGCCAAGGTGATCATGAGGACGGCACGCGGCGCGTTGTCCTTCGTAATGAGACCGGTGCCGATGTTCGCTCTTCTGCCCATGGAGGCGAATCGTGACACAGGCTGCGCGTACGGGCAACAGGCCATTACGCCGCTCGTCAGGCCACAACGAGGCGGCTCCGGGACACGCGAGGTCCGGGGTGCGTCAGGTCACAACGAGGTGACGCTTGACATAGAGGCCGCGCCGGAACATAATTAAGTGCATACTAAATCAGTTGCCCCCGCAGAGAGTGGACCGAGCTAATGAAGAGCAGAAACCCGTCAGAGATGTTCAAGCTGCTTGGCGTCGACACCAGGCTGCGCATGATTCGCATACTGAGAGACCACGGGCCGATCGGAGTGACCGAGATCGCCGACAGACTGGGGCTCACGCCCGCGGCAGTGTCTCAGCACCTCAAGCTCATGAAACACGCGAGGCTTGTGAGCAGCGAGCGAGACGGATACAGGGTCCCCTACTCGCTCGATGAGCAGGGCCTCGACGCGTGTCGGCTGTTGCTCATGGACACGTGCACCTGCTCGTGCCATGGCCACGGGCACGGGCCTGCTGATCTTCGTCATCTTCAGAAACGCAAACAGACACTGGAGAGGGAACTGGCGCTCGTGAAGAAGGAGATAGAGCGGCTCAAGGCGGCTCAGAAGTGAGGGAGGAGGTGAAGAACATGTGTTGTGAGACCCACCATTCGCATGCACGCGGCTGCTGCGAGCACGGCGGCGCTGACGCCCACTCGCACTCCGCAGGTCACCACGAGGCGGACGGTTGCTGCGGGCACGGTGATAGCGGCGCGCACGTGGCCGACTGCTGCTGCACGCCGCACGGGTTCGTGCGGCTGTTCACGACAAAGAGAGAGCGACTGGCCGAGCTCGAAGCATACCGTGACGAACTCGCGAAGGAGCTCGAAGGCGTGAACGAGCATCTGGCCGAGTTGTCGGACAGCTGAGCGCGGCACATCGGGGCCGGCGGCGCTGCGTGCTGCCGGCCCCTCCGTCTTGCGACGAGACGCCGGCCGGGATAGGATTGAGCACGCCGTTTCTCCTACACTCCATCGAACGAACAGGAGCCCGAGAGAATGAACAGCCTCGCCCTGGCGGTGGTCGTCGTCGTGTGGCTCGTCATCGCCTACCGCTGGTACGGGGGCATCATAGACCGCAGGATCGTGCAGCCCGACGACAACCGGACGCCACCTTCGTGTGACTTCTACGACGGCGTCGACTACTGCCCCGGCAATAGGACCATACTCTTCGGCCACCACTTCTCGTCGATCGCCGGAGCGGGTCCCATCATCGGCCCCGTGGCCGCCGTCGCCGCGTTCGGCTGGGGTGCCAGCCTGCTCTGGATCGCGCTTGGCGTGGTCTTCTTCGGAGCCGTACACGACTACGTGGCACTCATGGTCTCGGTGAGGCACGGAGGGAAGTCGCTCCCGGACATCGCCAGGGACGTGGTTGGGAACAGGGCACGCCTGCTCTTCATGGTATTCGTCTGGTTCGCGCTCGTGCTCATAATCGCGGTCTTCGCGGTGGTGGCGAGCCGCACGATCCTGAGCACTCCGCAGATCGTCATCCCCACTTTCGCGATCATCCCGATAGCCGCGCTGTTCGGCTGGGCCACCTACCGAAGGAACCTGCCCGTGCCGGTCGGTACCGCGATCGCGCTCGCCCTGCTCGCGTTCACGATATATCTGGGCTACGAGTTTCCACTCTCGCTACCGCTCTCGGGTGACGCCGCGTTCGTCGCGTGGATGGCCATCCTCATAGCTTACGGCTTCATCGCGTCCGTGCTCCCCGTCTGGGTGCTGCTCCAGCCGCGCGACTACATCTCAACGTGGGTGCTCGTGATCGGCATGCTCATCGGATTCGCCGGCCTCGCCATCACGCGACCCGTCATCAACGCCCCCTTCTTCACCGGATGGGAGTCGGCCACCGAGGGCCCGATGTGGCCGATGCTGTTCATCCTGATCGCCTGCGGGGCCATATCGGGATTTCACTCGCTCGTCGCCGGCGGCACCACGTCGAAGCAGCTCAAGCGCGAGTCCGACGGCAAACCTGTCGGTTTCGGCGCAATGCTCACCGAGGGCGCGGTCGCCACGCTCGCCCTAATCTGCGTCGCCGCCGGGCTGCAGTGGGCGGCCCCAGAGACGTCTCACCTATCCTTCATGGGTGTCCTCAAGGCCGGCGGGCCGATCAAGGCGTTCGGCGTAGGATACGGATCGCTGACCGCACCGATCTTCACAGCTTCGATCGGCGCGCTCATAGGCATCACCATGCTCAAGACGTTTGTGATGACGACGCTCGACACGACGGTCAGGATCACGCGGTTCATAACGGCCGAGCTGTTAGGCGACCACGTACCGATATTCAGGAACCGTCTGGCCGCATCGGGAGTCGGAGCGGTCGGCGCGTTCTTTCTCGGAATGTCGGGGAAGTGGTCCGCACTGTGGCCGGTCTTCGCGGCCGCCAACCAGCTGGTCGCGGCGCTCACGCTGATCGTTCTCACCGCGTACCTCGTCGGAGTCCGGAAGCCGACGAAGTTCACGCTCTTCCCGGCGATCTTCATGCTGGCGACCACAATGGGCGCGCTCGTCTGGAAGGGCTACGGGTTCTTCTTCCCGCCCGAGGGCCAGAGCATCAACCTGACGCTCGGCATCTCATCGCTGGTGCTGCTGGTGCTGGGCGCGATGGTCGCCGCGGAGGCTCCGAAGAGCCTCCGCGGCGCGCTGCGTGAGAGAAACGGCTGACGCGTGGCGAAGTGCGCCTTCCCTACTCGCCGAACATGGCGAGCAGCTTCTCGAAGAACGCGGCCGCCTGATCGGTCTGCATGTAGTAGAGCGGGAACCCGAAGTAGCAGGTGTTGCCCGAGTGCGTTCCCGTGTACCGCAGCATGACGCACGCCTCGCCCTCGTAGTCCGGGTTCACGTACGAGTCGATGGCGCATACCTCTATCGGTTCGCAGCCGTACGCCTGCAGCTTCTCCACGTACGGGAGTCCCGCACGCACGTATCCCTCAGAATACGGGGGGCTCTGAAACGTATAGACCGGCCACTTCCCGCGCTCGGGATATCCTCCGGGTCCGACGCTGTCGATGTAGACCGGCGCGAAGAGCCCGCGCCCGCCTTCAGGGACCGACGTCTGACCGGGTACGGCCCCGTAGAAGCAATAGCCGTAATCCCACGGAACGTTCTTGTTGATGGAGGCCCCGCTGTTCTCCGCGTACCCGATCCCCAGCAGGTCCCTCACGAAGGCACCGCCGAAATCCGAGTCCGATGCGCTGAACGACATCGGATATAGCTCTCCTGTGACGCTGCGCAGACACCTCATTCCGCAGAGCACCAGGTTCCCGCCCGTCCTCACGTAACCTGCCGGCGCGGCGTAGCGGTTCAACTCGGAATCGAAGGCACGCGATACGACGGGCAGGGCGTCGTCGCAGTACCATATGACCGTGGACGCATGCGCGAGAGCGGCTACGTCGGGCGGCGCAGGCGCTCCGCCGACCAGGTGGTCAGCCGGCTCCCATTCCACAATCGGACGTCCGCACGACGCCGTCAGCGTGTCGTAGAAGGCATCCCGCTGCTCATCGTCCCCCCATCCCTGGGCAGGGTTCCACTCCTCGCGGTGATCCCAGTCGTCCACGACCAGTACGTAGTCCCTGGACACCTCCACGACGTTCAGGAAGATACGACCGCGCGTCAGGTTGCCCAAATCGTCCACCGCTGCTACGTAGAGAGAGTGTTCGCCCGGCGTGGCTCCCGTCTCGAAGTGAGTGTCCCCAAGCACGTACGATGTACACCAGTTCGACGTGTCGTCGTAGGCGTAGCTGTATCCTGCGATCTCTCGTCCGTAGTCGCTTGCGCTGGCGTACCAGTCAAACACGAGCTTTTCGCCTTCGAAGATGTCGACGGGTTCGTTGTACGAGGGACGCCAGACGGGCCCGCTGAACGACGACTGCGACAGGATGCCGGTCTTCACGGCAAGGATCGGCGCAAGATCGATCCTTGTTACGAACTCGGCCTGTGCCGGCGTCGGGTCGACGCCTCCCTCGTTGTCGATCGACCACACCTGGAAGCGGAATCCGCCGAAGAGAGAGTCGAGCGTCACCGAGACCACGTCAGGACCGACGCTGTCCATCGAGTCTGCGACGACCCAGATGCCAGCATTGGAGTCCCACTCACCTAGCGACCATCCATAACCCGAGACGATCCCGTCGTGGTCCCACCCTCGCCACTCGATGTAGACCGTCGTGGTGGTGATGCCGGGAGGCGCGTCGACGATCAGGGTCTCCGGCAGCGAATTGCGCGACGAGAACGTCACGGAGGCAGGCGTCGGGTCGAGTTCGCCTTCGTCGTCTTCGGCCCTGACCTCGAACGTGTGCGTCGGCAACTCGCCCTCCTCTGACCGCTCGTCTGCGCGGAACACGAGCACGGTCTCGGCGGCGGTGGTCATACGCCACGGCGCGCCATCTGTGCGCGTCCAGAAGCGGGCGACCCTGCCGTCCTCGTCGCTGCCGCTCCATGAGAGTTCGATGCGGAGAGACGTTGTGTCGCCTTCGGCCGGCGACATGGTGAGCTTCGTGTCTGGAGGGACATTCACACCGAGCGCTCCGGGGCTGAGCCTGGAGCACCCGTTCATGCAGGCGGCAAGAGCCGCGCAGATGAGTACCGCCGCAACGAGCAGCGTGGTGTGGCGTGCCATTGCTGCTACTCCTTTCGGCGGGGGGTCGTGCAAGCGGGGGGATGCCTTCCACAGACGGACGGCGGCGGCTGCCCGCGGCACGTGAGCCTGAGTCCAGACTAGCACTGCCCTGACCGCTCGTCAACGGTTTAGTGGCAATTACCCGTTAGGCTTGACTCGTCAGGACCGGCGGTGCTAGAGTTGAGTTGCACTCGATGGTCCCATCCCCCCGCGCCGACCGTACGATCCCCCCG
>CAYNQF010000052.1:15808-17738 GCA_964399265.1 uncultured bacterium
CACCTGCTCGGCATGCAGATCTACGTCATGAACGACGGCGTCACCGATCCGGACAATCCGTACGCTCCAACCACGAAGCCGTTCGTCGCGTGGGCATGGAGACCGGGCGGAAGCCTGCTCCCGGGCCAGCACGCGAACGACGGGTACATGCCGTTCTCCGAGAGTTCGTGCCCTGAGGATACGCTCGTCACCTTCTACTTCCCCGCCCCGATAGACCTGACCAGCGACGTCCAATTTCCCGACGGCAGGTTCTTTGTCGGCCTCGAGTGGCTATTCCGCAACAACCCGATCATAGGTGTCGACGCTGACGCCCCGGCAACTCACTCGCTGAACTGGAACTGGACGGAGTGGCAAACGTCGCAGAGCGGTGGGTACATGATCCGCGCGATAGTCGGCGTCGACCTGCCACCGCCCGGAGAGGCCATCTACGTAGACCTCGCGGGCGGAGCCGACTACGTGACCATACAGGAGGGCCTCGACGCCGCAGGCGACCGCGACACTGTCTACGTCGCGCCGGGCACTTACACGGGAACATCGAACCGCGACCTGTCGTTCGGGGGCAGACAGATCGTCCTGAAGTCCCGGGGCGGGCGGGCCGCAACGATCATCGACTGCCAGGGAGAGGGCCGCGGGTTCTATCTCGCCGACGGCGAAGGAGAAGAGACCGTCATCGAAGGGTTCACGGTACGCAATGGGGAGGGCTCGGGCGCTGCGGTACGCTGCGTCAACGCGTGGCCGACCATCAGAGACTGTATCTTCGAGGACAACGACGGCGGGAACTGGGGCGGCGCGATGTTCCTAACGAACCCTACGACACCTTCTCCCACGATAGCGGGATGCGTCTTCGCCAACAACACGGCCTCGACGAGCGGCGGCGCCGTCAGGCTCGACTACTCGGAACCCGTCTTTCGCAACTGCACGTTCTGTCTGAATGGAGCGCCGGATGGAGGAGCGGTGAGTTGCGGCAACCTCTCATTCCCGGTGCTCGGGAACTGCATCTTCGCGCTCTCCACTGAGGGCGTGGCGGTCTCATGCCCCGACGGGAGCGCCCCATCGATCAAGCACTCGTGCGTGTTCGCGAACGCGGGTGGCGACAGCCTATGCGGCATCCACTGGGAAAACCTGTTCGTCAATCCCTCGCTCTGCGCCCCGGAGCGCGGCGACTATCATCTGCAGGAGGGCTCGCCGTGCCTGCCCGACGGAAACGCGTGGGATGAACTCATCGGCGCTTACGGCGCTGCATGTAGCGAGACGGTGGTTCGAGAGACATCGTGGGGCAGGATCAAGTCGCTCTACCGGTAGCCGCCGCACTGCGCCACCACCGGCCTCCGGGACCGAGCGGCTCTTCGGGAGCGCAGGACCTTGATCAGGTCTTGCGCTCCTTCTTCTTGGCCGCCGGGAAGAGCACGTTGTTCAGGATGAGTCGGTAGCCGGGCGAGTTCTTGTGCATTGAGAGGATCGTCGGCGGATCGCCCACCATGTGGCGGTAATCCTCTGGGTCGTGCCCTCCCAAAAAAGTGAAGGTGCCACGACCGAGGTTGCCGTGGATATACTTCACCTCTTCCGTTCCCGGATAGTCACCCAGCACCGTGACATACGGCTTGACCAGACTGCGGCGAAACGTCGTGGTCTGACCCATGAACCCGCGTACCACATTGACGTGGCATTGCGTAAGCATCGTGGGAACTGGATCGTACTTGGCCGCAAACTCGAAGAGCGTGAAGTAGTCGACCTCCTGTGGCCTCTGTCTCGTCACGTCGGTCATGTCGATGTCCGAGAACTCGTAGACGTTCGGGTTCGGTATCAGAGTGAAGCCGGTGAAGGCCAGACACTTGGAGTAGTCGAGCTTGCTCTGAAATCCGGGCTCAGGCGGAGTTCCGTCGAACGGGACGTCGACGATGTCGATCCCTTCCGCGGCCAGCGCGACGTC
>CAYNQF010000053.1:0-17496 GCA_964399265.1 uncultured bacterium
TACGCCGAGTAGAATTCCGCGTTGATCTGGTCGTTGATCGCCTTCTCCATCTTCTTGCTGAGCACGTCGTACCTCCTAGTCGTAGACGCGCCGTACATCACGGCGTCGTGTTGCCCGCCAGAACGGTCTCGAGCGTAACGTCGTCCCTTATCCCCAGTCTCGTCACGGCGAAATCGTACTTCACCGGGTCGTCCGGAGAGAACTCCCCGAATCCGCGCGTGACCTCCAGCGCCGTCCTCAAGTCCGCCTGGTTGCGGCAGGTCAGGCCGAAGGCCCTCGATATCCTGTGCATGTGCGTGTCGAGCGGCACGACGAGCATCGAGGGTGATACGCCGTCCCAGCCGCCGGGGTCGACCTCGTCCCGTCTCACCATCCAGCGCAGGAAGAGATGCAGTCTCTTGCACGCGCTCCCCTTCTCCGGAGACGGCAGAACACTCGACCTGCCGCACCACGCCGGTCCCCGAAGCTCGGCCACGAACCGCTCGAGCGCCGGCGCCACGGTGGCGTCGCCGTCCTCGACGAGTCCGGCGAACCTCGCGCCCAGCGAGCCGTGCCGCTCCTGGATGGCCACCGCGGAGGTGAGCAGCTGCGCCAACTCGTCGCCGGTCGTGAACCTGTGCTTGAACCCACCGAGAGCAGCGTCCAGCTCGTGAGCCGACACCTCTCGCAGGTAGCCCGCGGGCCGCTGCCCCAGAGCGTCCAGTGCCCTTGCCACGCTTCTCAGGATCTGCTTCACGCGCCCGTAGGCGAGCGAAGCGGCGACCAGCCCCACCACCTCGCGGTCGAGCGGGTCGTCGTATGCGTAGAGGAACTCGAGAGGATCGGGATGGACGTATTCGCGGTGGTTCAGGGCCGCGTACAGGCGCTCGAGTTCGTCGCGCCCCACGGGTCGCGGCACGTGGCCCTGGCGCCGTCCGCGCGCGGAAGCCGCGCCCGCCGACTGCTCGTCGCGCTGTCCCTCCACCGTGCGCGTCCTATCCCTCGAGGTCAAATTCGCGGACATCGAACCAGTATCCAGTGCCGTTGGCCAGGTCGAGCTGAGCCTGGACTATGTCGAGGTGGCCGCTCTCGATCTCGAGGAAGCGGCTGAACAGCCCCTTCGCTTGGTCCGGCAGCTCGCCGACCATGCGCTCGTAGAAGTCGCTCGTCTCCCGCTCGACCGCGTGGGCCTTCTCGAGGTACTGGATGTCGATGCGTCCCACGTTGTCTCCGAGCCTGTCGCCGAGACTCGCGACCTTGGCCTTGATGGCCGCCGGCGACGGCACCGCCGTCCGGAGGCCGCCGGAGGTGACGCGGCCGGTGCCGGCCAGTTCGTCGAGCTTCGTCTCGAGATAGTCCAGGTGATGCTGCTCCTCGTCGGCCATGAGCCGGAAGAACCGCCTCGACGCGTCGCTCTCCGCGCGCTCGATGGCATCCGCGTAGACGTCGCGAACGCCCGTCTCGTACTCTATCGACGTTCTGATCGCCTCTTCTACCGTCAAGTGTCCCTCCGCGGAGCGAGCCGCGGCCCGGCGCCTCACGACGCCGGGCCGTCAGCGCGGTGAGTGTCTATACCTCTGCCTTCCACAGGCCATGTACGTTGCAGTACTCGCGCAGAGCCTCTATCTTGCCGTCGACGCAGAACGTCGCCTCGGGCTTGCCCGTCGGACTGAGGAATTCGCGATAGGCCTTGCCTCCCGCGATGACCTCTATCCACTCGATGTGATGTTCCTCGAGCATGGGGTGCGGGATGCTTCCGACCTTCACCTTGACGCCGTGCTCGGTCTTCTCCATCACGGGCAGGTGCTTCTCGTTGCCCTCTTCCGACTTCTTCTCCTTCTGCAGGACCATCGGAGCACCGCAGCAGACAAGCTCACCCTTGCCGCCGTGAATGACCTCGACGATGTTCCCGCACTTCTCGCACTTGTAGATCTCGAGCTTCGCTGCCATGCTCCACTCCTCCATGTTAGACCAGTTTCCTGGCGGCCGCGAGCGCGGACTCATAGTCCGGCTCGTTCGAATTCTCTGCCACCCTCTGCACATACGCGATGGTCCCGTCTCTATCGACGACGAACAGCGTCCGCGCCAGAAGATGGAGTTCCTTGATCAACACGCCGTACTTCTCGCCGAACTCCGCGGTCTTGTAGTCCGATACGACCTTGACCTGATCAACGCCCGCGGCGCCGCACCACCTCTTCTGTGCGAAGGGCAGGTCCATGCTGATCGTGAGGATGGCGATGTCCTGGCCCAGCTTCGCCGCTTCGGTGTTGAAGCGTCGGGTCTCGACGTCGCAGGTCGCGGTGTCGAGTGAGGTCACCGCCGAGATGATGACCACCTTGCCCTTGAGGTCCGAGAGGTCAAAGGGCTGCATGTCGACATCGACCGCCGTGAAGTGCGGCGCCTTGTCGCCGACCTTGAGTTCATCCCCCAGCAGCGTGAGCGGCTTGCCGCCGGCTGTCACGACCCCAGTGCGTTCTTTCATTGACTCCCCTTCCAGGATGCGCTTCCGCGCCTACCAGTTCTCTCCCAGCAGCTCGAAGTACGCGCGCTCGTGATCGCACGCCGGACACTTCTCCGGCGGCTCCGTCCCCTCGTGCAAGTAGCCGCAGTTGAGGCA
Organism: uncultured bacterium; assembly: GCA_964399265.1. Classification (GTDB taxonomy): domain Bacteria; phylum Joyebacterota; class Joyebacteria; order Joyebacterales; family Joyebacteraceae; genus WJLY01. The sequence continues at coordinate 2,597 of CAYNQF010000053.1, forward strand.
GCGCCACACGGTGGGCTTGTCCCGCCTGAACACTCTGCCGTTATCGATGTTCGCCTTGAGGTCGAGGTAGCGCTTCTCGTGCTGCTTCTCGGCCACCGCGATCGACTCCATCGCGGCCGCGATCTCGTTGAAGCCTTCCTCGCGCGCGACCTTGGCGAACGTCGGGTACATGTCGGTCCACTCGTAGTGCTCTCCGCCGGCCGCAGACACGAGATTCTCCGCGGTCGTTCCGATGACGCCGGCGGGGAAGCTCGCCGCTACTTCCGCCTCGCCGCCCTTCATGAACTTGAAGAGTCTCTTCGCGTGCTCCTTCTCCTGGTTCGCAGTCTCTTCGAAGATCAGCGAGATCTGCACGAACCCTTCCTTCTTGGCCTGGCTCGCGAAGTACGTGTACCGGTTTCGCGCCTGAGACTCGCCCGCAAAGGCGGTGATCAGGTTCTTCTCCGTCTTCGATCCCTTCAACTCCATCATTCCTCCCCTTGTGTGTGGCGTCCTTACTCGGATCCTCCCGCTGACTTCTTGCTCATACCCTCGCCCCGGCATGCCGGACACACACCGCGGAAGCTCAGGTCGTATCCATCGAGTTGGTAGCCGAGGTCGTCCTCTATCATCTGCTCCGGCCGGGCCGAGGGTGTGAGGCTGACGTCCTGCACGCGCCCGCACTTCACACACCAGACGTGGCAGTGATGGTCCGGTGTCGCGTCGTACCTCCTGCGCCCGTCCGGATCCCGGAGCATCGTGACAAGACCGTGATTAGACAGATACTCGAGGTTCCTGTAGATCGTGCCGAGGCTCACACGAGGCACGCTTCGCCGCACGCGCTCATACAGCTCGTCCGCGGTCGGATGAAAGCCGACGTGCCTCAATTCGTCAAGAATGGCCCTCCTGCTCTCGGTCATCCTCACAGAATCGCTCGTCGCCATGGCATTCCTCATTGGTGGGAATGGTTCTCATTAGCATAGATGCTGGCCGGCCACAAATGTTTCACAGACGGCCCAATTCGCGTCCCATGGATGTCCTTGACTCACCCTCACGAGTGATACATAGTAATATCTTCCTCCCCCCGCGCGACGGAAGCACCCGGCAGGGAGACACCCATGGAAAGGAGGCGGTCGGATTGGCCGCACGCAAGACGGAGATCATCACGTTCAAGGCCGACGAGAGCCTGATGGAAGCGCTCAGGGCGGTCGAGAACCGGTCTGACTTCATCCGCGCGGCGATCATGTCCGCGCTCGAGAGCAGCTGTCCGCTCTGCGGCGGGCGGGGCGTGCTCACGCCGAATCAGATGAGGCACTGGCGCGAGCTGTCGACCGACCATGCGATAGAGGAGTGCGAGGATTGCAGCGAATCGAGACTCGTCTGCGCGCACAGGCGGGAGCAATGAGACGACGGGTTCACTCGACCGGGGCGCCGCGCCTCGGCCGCCTGCTGCTCTCACTTGCGCCGGTCGCGGTGGTGCTGGTCGCGGCTGCGCTCCCGGCCATCGGAATCGCGACAGCCGCGGCCGACGACGGCGAGCCGCGGTCCGGGGCGGACCGTCCGCCGATCAAGGTCTGCGTGAGCGTTCTCCCCGAGGCGTTCATCGTCAACAGGGTCGGAGGCGACAGGGTCTCCGTCACCACCATGGCGGGCGCCGGGCAGTCGCCACATGCGTTCGAGCCGACGCCTGCCCTGATCGCAAAGCTCTCCGACAGTGACGTCTGCTTCACCCTGGGACTGCCGTTCGAGACGACGGTGCTGCGCGACCTCGTGAGGTCGGACCCGAGCCTCGTCGTCTTCGACGCCGCCGCCGGCATCGAGAGACGCACAATGGAAGATCACTCGCACGACGCGTCCGCCTCGGACGAGGGGCACGAAGGCGCGGCGCGTCCAGGAGGACACGGAGCAACCGGGGGCGCCGAGCCGGACCCGCACATCTGGCTCTCCCCCAAGGCCGCCGCCCTGATAGCCGCCAACGTGCGCGACGGGCTGGTGGCGTTCGACCCCGCGGACTCCACGTACTTCAATGCGAACCTCGAGACGCTTGAGGGAGAGCTTGCCGAGCTGGACGCGGAGCTTACGGCAACTCTGGCGCCGTACGCCGAGGCGACGGTCTTCGTGTTCCACCCGGCCTACGGGTACTTCACGGACGAGTACGGACTGCACCAGGCGGCCATCGAGGTAGAGGGCAAGGAGCCGTCGCCGCGCGACCTCGTGCGGGTCATATCGGAGGCGGAGCGAGACGGCGCTCGCGTGATATTCGTCCAGCCGCAGCAATCGGCGCGCATCGCCCGGACGGTAGCGAACGAGATAGGCGCGAGGGTCGTCGTTCTGGACCCGCTCGCCTACGACTACTTCGGCGAGCTGCGCAAGATGGCGACTGAGATGGCGTCCGCGCTGGCGGCCCCGCCTCCGCGGACGGACGAGAACGGACGCGGAACATCGGAGGGCAGATGAGCGAGGCCGCCACGGTTGAGTTCCGCGACGTCTCCTTCTACTACGGGCAGAGAGAGGTGCTCCGCGACATCGACCTGACGATCGGAGAAGGCGACTTCGTCACAATCGTCGGGCCGAACGGAGGAGGCAAGACCACGCTCCTCAAGCTGGTCGTCGGGCTCCTCCGTCCTTCCAAGGGGACCGTACGCATCCTCGGGCGCTCGCCCGAGGCAGCTCGCCCGCTGGTCGGCTATCTCCCCCAGCACGCCGCGACCGACCGTAGCTTCCCCGCGCGCGTCATCGATGTCGTTCTGATGGGGAGGCTCGGACGGAGCGTCGCCGGACGAGGATACTCGCAACCGGACAGGGACGCCGCGATTGAGGCGCTGGAGCTCGTGGGGCTCTCGGACAGCCACCAGAGACCGTTCGCGGCACTGTCGGGCGGGCAGCAGCAGCGAGTGCTGCTCGCGAGGGCGCTCACGTCGGATCCCAGGCTTCTCCTGCTGGACGAGCCGACCTCAAACCTGGACGTGGGAATGGAACAGAGCCTCTACGACCTCCTTCACCGTCTGCGCGGTCGCATGTCCATCATGCTCGTGACCCACGACATGGCGTTCGTCTCGGAGTTCACCGACTCGGTCGTCTGCGTCAAGCAGACGCTCGCATGTCACGCGACTGGAGCGCTCACGCCCGAGATGATAGAAGCCATGTACGGTCCGGACGTCCGGGCGGTGATACACGACCACGGTGACCATCTGAGAGGAGGCGCGTGATGGAAGGGTTCATGGACGCGCTCGTGCAGCACGCCTTCCTCCGCAACGCCCTGTTCGCGGGACTCCTGGTGAGCGTCGCGTGCGGGACGATGGGGGCCTACGTCGTCGTCCGCCGCATGACGTACATGGCCGGCGGCATCGCGCACTGCGTCCTTGGTGGAATAGGCGCGGCCGTCTACCTCGAGCGCGTGAAGGGGTGGACGTGGATAGACCCTATCCACGGTGCCGTCGTGGCGGCGGTCCTGGCGGCGCTCGCCATCGGACTCGTGAGCACGAGGGCACGTGAACGGGTCGACACGGCCATAGGCTCGGTCTGGGCGATAGGGATGGCGACGGGCGTTCTGTTCCTGGCGAGGACCCCTGGATACGCCCAGGACCTCACGAGCTACCTGTTTGGGAACATCCTGCTCGTGTCTCGCAGCGACATGATGATCATCGCCGTGATGGACGCTATCGTCCTCGGAGTCGTCATCGCGTTCCACAACCAGTTCCTGGCGATCTCGTTCGATGAGGACTACGCAAGGGCCCGCGGCGTCAACGTCACCTTCTACAACATGATGCTCCTGATCTTGACGGCGCTCACGGTCGTCCTTCTCGTGACCGTGGTGGGCGTCGTCCTCGTGATCGCCCTGCTCACGATCCCGGCAGCCATGGCCGGACGATTCTCGGGGAGGCTGCTTCAGATGATGTGGATGGCAATCGTGTTCAGCGCGGCGCTGACCACGGCCGGGTTGGCCGCAAGCTACGATCTGAACACGCCCGCGGGGGCCACGATCGTGTTGCTCGCCGGACTCGCGTACGTCGTCTCCGTGTTGCTGGGCAGGCTGGTCATGAGAAGGAGTCCGGCCAGATGACCGAGCGCTACCCGACGCCGGCCTCGACGCATCGGGTCGAGGAGACTCGAGACCGCAGCAGGTTCATAACGACGGTGGCCCGGGCGGCTACGGTAGAGGAGGCGCGCGCGTTCATATCCGAGGTGGCCGGCGAGTTCAAGGACGCCACACACAACTGCTGGGCCTTCGTCGTGGGACCTCCCGGAGACACGAGTCGAGTCGGCATGAGCGACGCGGGCGAGCCGCACGGCACGGCCGGCAAGCCGATGCTCAACGTGCTGCTCGGAAGCGGCGTCGGCGACATCGTCGCCGTGGTGACAAGATACTACGGCGGCGTCAAGCTGGGCAGGGGCGGCCTCGTGCGAGCGTACGGCGGAGGCGTCAAACTGGCCCTGGAGACGCTTCCGCTCGCCGAGTTCGTCGCCAGGGTCGAACTGCGGGTCGTCCTCCCCTACTCCTCGGTAACGCAGCTCAAGAACATGGCCCAATCGTTCGAGATCGAGCTGCTCGAAGAGACCTATGGAACTGACGCCGTCTTCTACGTTAGACTCCCGCGAGAGAGAAGTGACGAGTTCACCGCCGCGCTCACGGGAATGACCAATGGGCGCGCCGTCATCGAACCCTGGGCCGCGTGACCGCGCGCCACCGGCACGGCCGCCGACCACCGAGAAGGGGAGCAACGATGCGCAGAACCCTCGCCTTGACGTTCGCCGCCGTCATGCCGTTCTTCATCCTCTCCTGCAGCAGCGGCGGGAGTGGACCTGACGAAGCGGGTACCGGAGTCATCGTCGACCAGAACATAGAGGACGGAGACACGGGCATCTCGCTCGCCGCCGCCCCGTCGGTCGAGTTCAGGGACCCGATGGACGCGGCCACTATCGACGAGAGCACCTTCTTTGTGCAGGCGCGGGACGTGGACGGTAGCGTCGAGTACGATGGTTCCTCCAGGACCGCCACCTTCATCCCCGACGCTCTGTACGAAGAGAACACCTGGTACGAACTCGTGATCTCCGGCGACATCGAGAACACGGACGGCCAGGCACTGGGGACGGATCGCACCATCTCCTTCATGACGGGCGACCTCGACTGCGACGGTCTGGCGGACCGGATGGAACCGAATGAGGACTGGTCCGACCCGTCGATCGTGGACGTCGACCGCTGGTATCGGACGCTGACGCTCTGCGAGGACGACAGAGACGTGTACTCGTTCACCATCGACGACACGGCAACGGTGACCATCAACGCACGAGCCGAGCACTCTCCGGGAACGGAATGGTTACTGGCGTTCCGCACGAGCGAAGGAGTCAACTACCGCACGAATTACAACACCCCGGCGTCCGGAGAGACGGCCAGGATACACTACACGTTCCTGCCCGGAACTTACAACGTGGTGATCGGCTCGAATCTGGACGCCACGTACTACCTCTATGATCTCATGATCGAGACAAGCGAGCCGTATCCGGACGACCAGTATGAGGACAACGACTTCATTGAAGACGCGGCACACATTGCGCCCGGGCACTACGATGGCCTTCTCGCCAATCTCTTTGACTTCGACTGGTACTCCTTCGACGCCATATCGGGCGACAGCATATCAGTCGCCGTTCACGTCGATGAGTTGGCCGGCTCGCCCCACTGGACCTTCGACATCTACAATCCCGAGGGGGGGCACGTGGGGGGCGGCATCGTCAACGAGCCCGACCACACGGTCTCGGTGGTCGCGACGATGACGGGTAGCTACTACGCGCGGCTGTGGTATCCGAGTGACGGCGTCCGCTACAGCATGGACATAGAGGTCGGAAGGTAAACCCGGTTCACTCACTTGTGTCGGGGAGCTCTCTGACCACAGAGAGGCCCGGGAACGATATGGCGTCCTGCGGACAGACCTGCGAGCACAGGTCGCAGCCGACGACGCAGGCGTAGCGCCGACGCACACGCACCGCCGTCCCGTCCCGCGAGCGGTCGAGGACGCCGAACGAGCAAAACACCTCGCACGCGCCACAGCCGTTGCAGCGACTCGTGTCTATGGTTGGATACCACGGAACCTCGCGCCTCGGGGCGCCACGCCACGTGGGGCCGGTGCCCGCGGCCTGCGGCTTGGCATCCAGATCGTGCGCCCTGAGACCACTCTCCCCGGCCGACGCGCAGCGCGTCTCGAGGTCGGCCGCCAGCGCACCAACTATCTCACCGACTTCCACGGTGCACCCTCTGTAGGACCGCATGAGCCTCTCGCGCGCCTCTTCGTCGTCGCCGAACGGGAGCCCCATGGCCTGGGCCACGACGTGGAAGTACTCCCGGCGCAGCTTGTCTTCGGCCCCGACCGCCACGCGGTAGGCGTTCCGAAGGTTCTTGAAGAACTCGAGGGCGCCACCCAGGAATCTGAGTTCGCGCTGCCGCGTCGGCTCGAGCCTCGCGAGGTCGGCGAGCAGCTGTGCGTTGACCGGCCTGTGAAGGCCGTACGCCGCTTTGTACATGTCGAGCAGCATCGTAATGTCGCGGACGCTCCCCACGCCGTCCTTCACGCTCGACAACTCCCTTCCCATGGCGCGCGCCGCGCTGTGCCTGGAGTCGATCTCTCTCCTCATACGCGACACGTAGTCGCACCGCTTCTGGAAGACGTGCCTGTCGACGATTTTCCGCCTGAACACGGCCTCGAACCGGCCGGTCCCCACGATCATCCGGGCCTCGAGCACCTGCGACTGGTCGACGAAGGTATCAGGACGGTCCGCCGACAGCACGGCCTGCAGCTCGTCCAGGGTCCCCACGTAGTGCCCGACGTGGTCGACCATCCGGTAGTGCGGCATGGTCCCGTGTCTGACGATCTGCATGTTCATCTTCGCGACGATCATGTTCGCGTAGGCGCGCACGTCCTCCTGGTTCGTATTCACGAGCACGAGCAGGTCGAAGTCGTCGTCGTACGCCTGCTCCCTGCCGAGCCCGCCCGTCGCGTAGACGGCGAGCAGGTCGTGCGAGGCCACGCGGAAGGGAACCGACTGGTCCACCTCCCGCCTGCAGAGGTCGAACAGGTCACGGATGTACGTGTCGGCCGCGTCGGTGAACTCGTCGTCGGTGCGGGTGGCGGGCGCGCCGCCCAGCGTGGAAAGGCCGATGCGCAGGAACTCGAGATCGTAGAAGTCCCCGAGCCGTTCCTTCTTCTGCTCCGCCGAGGGCTCGGTCTCTACCCCGGCCAGAACGCCACGCGACATGTCGCGCAGTGCGGACGGGCTGTCGAGGAGAGTGAGGCACGCGGGGTAACGCTCGCCCGACCGCTCCAGATACTGCCTGAAGTACCGGCTGGCTCGACCGTGTATGCGGGTCAGAAGGATCAGCTTGTCGCACCAGAACGCGATGTCGGGGTCCCATATCTCACGTGACAGCACCTCGGAGAACTCGCGCGTCGCCTCCGATCCGATGCTCATGAGATATCTGTTCACCAGGCTCGGGCGGCGGTAGAAGAGCTCGATGGCCGGCAGGACGGCGTAGGGCACACTGGACAGCTTCTCCAGGAACCCGCGTTCCAGTTCCTCGAACAGCTCGACGGCGCCGGAGCACTGCGTGTTCTTCGCGAGCATGACGATCAGCGCCATCAACGTGCCGGGGGCGTACTCCGCGCACGCGACGAGCGCGCCGACCACTTCCAGTCTGGCCCCGGGCGAGAGCGCGTTCAGGTCGTCCAGGTACCGGCAGAGCAGGCGGCAATCGTCCTGCTCCAGCACCTCGAGGATGTCGCGCCAGAACTTCGTCCCCTGGAAGAACGCGCTGCGCCTGGCGAAGTCGACCGCAACATTGCCGGGGTAGTCGGGCTCGAACATGTCCGCGAAGACGGTCGTCTCCTTGAGGTGTCGGGTGCACTGCTCGGTGAGCCGGGTGACGACCTTCCTCACACTCTCCACGTGTTCGTAGTACTCCACGAGGAGCCGCGCCTCGGGACCGATGAGACCCAGGGTGCGATAGCCCATGACCTCGGCTACACGCGCCAGGTTCGCCTGCATGACCTCGTCGTCCAGGTAGATGTCCTCGTCCTGGACAACAAGGAGCTGGTAGATGTGGCGGAAGACCTCGAGGAAGCTCAGAGCCTGTTCCAGTTCGTCGTAGAGCGACGCCTCCTCGGGCCGTCTGGAGCGCAGCGCATCGATGATCCGCCAGGCGTTGACCTCGGTCACGCCGTGGATCGTGCGCATCACGGACAGGAGCCCCTTCACCAGACGGAGCCCGTCATCCTTCGGGTTGATGTGGTCGCGGCCGAGAGGTCTGCCAAGGAGGGAGGTCAGCTCGCCGAGCAGCCCCCGCAGGTATCCGACGTGCCACTTCGGGTCCTCACCCGGGTGGTAGTAGTAGCGCCACACCAGGGTCCGCTGAAACTCATCGAACAGATCCACGTCCCCCAGAATCGGCGCGCTTCCCAGAAGCTCGTTGATGATGACGAAGTCGCGGACGCCCTTGTCGAGCGTCTCCAGGTACTCGGGGATACTGGCGCTGTATGCGTTCTCACCGACGTGCTCGGAGAGGTGAAGGTGGAGACTCGTGGCGTAACGGAGCATCTGCCCGCTCATGCGCGAGATCGACTGGTCGAGCACGTCGTGCCCCGGGCCGGTGTCACGGATGACGCCGACGTCTATGTCGTCCTGGTCGGCGCGGGTCCCGACGCCGATCATGACGTAACGGGGCACCTCCCTGTCGGCGATGAACAGCTCGAGGAGCTTCGCCATGTAGGCGCCCGAGAGAGCGCGGAACTCCGTGCCCATCTCGAGCATGAACGCACGCTCCGTGGCGGCCCTATCGGAAGGCAGGATGAGACTCAGGCGCAGCGCGTCGACCGCGTCCAAGTTCATCCGCAGCAGTTGGAGGCAGTAGTAGCAGCCCAGGAAGGAGAGCGTCTCGTCGAACGAGTCGGCAGCCTGCGCGATGATGCCGAACTCGGCGACGGGGTCGGAGGCGGACTGCCAGAGGTGCACCCGGTCGTAGAGGCCCTTGGCCTCGAGCTTCTCTACGAGCGACTCGTGGTTGAGGCGTGCTGCCTGAAGATAGCGGCCGTGGTGGTTCGCAAGCGTCCTCGTCTCTTCCTCGAGCATGACGAAAGGCTTGCGCATCTACTGCTCCTCGGACCGAGAGCTACGGCGAGGCGGTCTTCTTGGCCGCTCTGGATGGCTTTCTCGCGGCGGTCGACTCTCCGCCGGAGGCCGCCTTCCCGCCCGCGGGAGCCGGCCCCGTGCCGAGCAGCTCGACCCCGAACTTGTAGCCTTCCTCGAAGGCTTTCGTGTTCAGCTCGACGAACCGCGAGGGGATGGAACTCGGCAGGGCCTTCCTGGCCGCCTCCACGGAGATGATGTCGGTCACCGCCGTGAAGAACCCGAGCATCACGATGTTGGCCGCGATCCTGTTGCCCAGCTCCTCCGCGATGCGCGTCGCCGGGATCGCGTACACCCTGCGCGACTTCGCCTCCGACGGAGTCACGAGATCGTCGTCTATGAGAAGCGTGCCGTCCGGCGTGATGTCGCCGCCGTACTTGTCGTACGCCTCCTGCGACATCGCGACGACCGTGTCGGGTTTCGTGATGTACGGATAGCGGATGGGCGAGCCGTCGACGATGAGCTGCGCGCTGCATGCGCTGCCCCTCGCCTCGGGACCGAAGCTCTGCGTGAGCGTCGCGTGCTTGCCGTCGAAGAGCGCCGCGGTCCTTCCGATGATGTAACCGCAGCGGATGACGCCCTGCCCGCCAAAACCGGAGACCCTTATCTCGTTCACTTGACCGACCCCTCGTATGGTTCGTATCTGTCCCCGAACACGTGCTTGTACCAGTCGTTCATCGACTCGACGTACGTCGGACGTTCGATGTCGACGAACTTGCCGACGGCGATCTCGCTCTGGAAATCGATGTCGAGTTCCCTGGTGTCCGCCCCGTGACGTATCACGCAGTTGTCGTGATAGAACTTCATGAGGTCGAGCCCGGTGCCCAGCCTGTTGCGGCGCGAGTAGAGCGTCGAGCAGGGACTTATGACCTCCACGACCGAGAACCCGGGCTTCTGCATGGCCTCGACGATCGCGTTCGTCAGTCTCCTGACGTGGAGCGACGACCACCTGGCCACGTAGACGGCGCCGGACGACTCCGCGAGGTACGGGATGTTGAACGGACGCTCGAAGTTGCCGTAGGGCATGGTTGACGCGTTCGCCGTGAGCGGCGTGGTCGGCGCGACCTGCCCGCCGGTCATGGCGTAGATGAAGTTGTTGACGCAGATGACGGTAACGTCGATGTTTCGGCGCGCGGCGTGAATGAAGTGATTGCCGCCGATCGAGATCAGGTCCCCGTCGCCGCTTATCACCACGACCTTGAGCTTCGGGTTCGTCAGGTGGAGCCCCGTCGCGAACGGGATGGCCCGGCCGTGCGTCGTGTGGAACGAGTCGACCTTGATGTACCCGGCGACCCTGCCCGTACAGCCGATGCCGGACACGACGGCCACGTCGTCGAGCGGCAGGCTCTGCTTTTCGAGCGCGGCCGCGAACGCGGTGACGACCGTGCCGAGTCCGCAGGTGGGGCACCATATGTGCGGGATCCGGTCCATCCGAAGGAGATCGTCCATCGGGTGCGGCATTTCGACGGGAGCGTTTGCGGTCTTGTTGGTCACTTCGCCCCCCTTCTGATCGCATCGAGGATGTCGTCAATGTCGTGAACCCAGCCGCCTCCGTGCGGAACCAGGATCGTGTCGGCGCGGCCGGCGGCGCACCGCTCGACCTCGAAGCAGACCTGACCGTAGTTGATCTCGGGCATAACGAACGCCTTGACCCTCTTCGACAGCTCGCGAATCCGGTTCTCGGGGAACGGCCAGACGGTCACCAGACGAAGACTCCCCACCTTGATGCCCTCCTCCCGCGCCCTCTCGATCGCCGGTATCGCAACCCTGGACGTGATCCCGTACGACACGAGGACCACGTCGGCGCCCTCGACCTCGTCCTCCTCCAGCACCACGATCTCGTCGGCGCGGGAGCGTATCTTGTTGACGAGACGGTGAACGCATTTCTCCTGAGTCTCGGCATTCATCACAGGATACCCGCGCTCGTCGTGGGTGAGCCCGGTCGTGTGGAACCGGTAGCCGTCGCCGGCCTTCACCATCCACGGGATCATGTCGCTGTCGGGCTGGTACGGCAGGTAGTCCTTCCTGGACCCCTCGTACCACTTGCGCGGAACGATCTCGATATCCTCGGGCTTGGGAATGACGACCTTCTCGGTCATGTGCCCTACGCACTCGTCCATCATCACGAGCGTCGGCACGCGGTACTTCTCCGAGAAGTTGAAGGCCATGATCACGTAGTCGAAGGCCTCCTGCGGCGAGCTGGGAGAGAGCGCGATCACCTCATAGTCACCGTGGGATCCCCACCTGGCCTGCATCATGTCGGCCTGTCCCGGCAGCGTCGGAAGTCCGGTCGACGGTCCACCTCTCTGTACGTTCACGAGGACCGTCGGCACCTCCATCATGATGCCGAGCCCCAGGTTCTCCATCATGAGAGAGAAGCCGGGACCGGACGTGACCGTCATGGTCTTAGCGCCGGCCCACGAGCCGCCGAGGATCGCGGCCATCGAGGCGAGCTCGTCCTCCATCTGTACGAACATGCCCCCCACCATCGGGAATCTGGCGGCTATGCGCTCCGCGATCTCGGTCGAGGGCGTGATGGGATAACCCGCGAAGAAGCGGCAGCCCGCGGCAAGCGCGCCCTCCGAGGCAGCGTGGTCGCCGTCGAGGTAGTGCTCGCCCGTCAGGACCCCCTTCGGATCCGCAGTCATCACTCGCCCCCCTCCTCTTCAACCACCTCGATCGAGAAGATCGCGAACTCCGGGCAGAGCATCTCGCACAGTCCGCAGTTGACGCACGCGTCCAGTTTCAGGGCCACCGGGTAGTGGTACCCCTTGACGTTGAAGCTCTCGGACATGTCGAGCACGTCCCTCGGGCAGTACGTGACACAGAACTGACAGCCCTTGCAGCGGTCTATGAGAATGTGTATCTGGCCTTGAGGCGCCTTGACGCGGTCGGCGTCCAGCGGCCGCCGCCAGTACTTGGGCTTGCCGTCGCGAAGGTCGCTCGGGACTCGGTCTGCCATGCGGATTCTCCGGCACTTGGCTGCGATTGCGTGGTATATAGCAAGCAAGCGGGGACTGCTGCGGCACCGACCGGACCCGCCCCAGAGCGGCCCGGTCCGTCGGCGGCGCGGTACTCCCCGTGCGCTATTGTAGGCCATCACATGGCGCAACGTCAAGGGAACCGCACACGCCTTCGGATGCCCTCGAGGCGCCGATCCGGAAGGCCGACGGGCGTCTATGACGCCGTGCGGCGACGCGCGATCCGAAGGGCTATGAAACTGCCGGCCTCTCCCCGGTGTCAAAGGCAGGCGGAGAGAAACGCACTTCCACTGGCGCGCACACATGGAGGTATGCCGTGAGCAAGACGACCATTGCCAGGGCACTCGCGATAACGCTTGCGCCGGCCCTAGTCATCGCGGCCGGTTGCGTCTCAACCGGAGAGGCAGTCGATCTGATAGATACGGTCACAGAGCGAAGCGACATCGAGATGGAGTCCGTCCAGTCTGTCGACGTCTACCTGGACATAGAGGTCGGGACCTTCACCGTACACGGCGGCGCCGCCGGTCTCATGGACGCTACATTCACGTACAACGTCGCTGAGTGGAAGCCGGAGGTCGAGTACAGCGAGAGTGAGGGCAAGGGAGTCATCCACCTGAGCCAGCCGCGCGTCGGGTCAAGGAACATCCCGAACGACGCCGAGTCCAGCTGGGACATAGCGCTCACGAACAAGGTGCCGGTCAGCTTCCACATCGATACCGGCATCGGTGAGGCGAAAATGAACCTGGACGGCGTGCAGCTCGAGAGCTTCGAGTTGGAGCAGGGAGTCGGCAGCCTCGCGCTCGACCTGGGCGAGAGCCTGGCTCGCGACGCCGAGATCTCTGTGGACGGCGGCATCGGGGGTTTCAAACTCAACGTACCCGAGGGCGTCGGCATCAAGCTGGATGCCAGTCTGGGGATCGGCTCGCTGAACGCTCCGGGCCTGCTCAAGCAGGACGGCTCCTACGTCAACGAGGACTACGGCCGGGCGGAGCGGAACGTGAACGTGAGGATCGAAGGCGGGATCGGTAGCATCACCGTCAACATCGGGGGCGGCACGGCCGTCGTTTGACACCACGAAACGCGCGGCGGCCGCGGGAGCGAAACGGTCCCGCGGCCGCCGCGTGCGACCATCACCATGTCTACGGCGCTCCGCCGTGCGGTCGCCCATCCTCCAACCGACGGTCAACGCCTCTCGACCCGACGGTCAACGATCCTCGACGTATCGGTCGTCGGAGCGGTCGTCGTTCAACTCCGCGGCCTCGGGCCAGTCGTGCGAGACGCCGCGCATGTCGACGACGTCGACGTCCGTGCGCTCGTTGACCCACTGCCTGAAGTCCACCTCGTACCTCTCGGCCTCGTCTCCGTATCGCACCACCCACCGGTCGTACCAGAGTTCGGAGTAGTCGTCCACCGACACGCCGGCCGGCGTGTCCCTCTCGCCGTCCCGTGCGGCGAAGGGCAGCACTCGTCTGCCTGAGCCTCCGCCTCTTCTCCAGTGGTGGTTGGCGAAGGTTCCGGGCTTGCCGCCCATCCACCATGGCACCAGCCCCCGCATGGTGTCGGGTACCCACGACGGATACTCCGCGCCTCTCATGAAGGAAACACCCGACCCGACCGCGGTCGCCTCAGCCACAGAGACAGCATCCGGGCCGGCCACGACCGCCGATCCGACGACCAGGGCCGCGCCGTCGGCGGGCCGGTCCGGCGTCGTCATCGCGGCGCCCGCGGCGCCGCCGAACACACCCGCGATACACACACAGCACACGAACAACATTGCGAAGCGGCTCATACTTCCTCCTCAATTGCACACATTGCAGTTCGAGGAGACGGTCCCGTGACTCTTCGAGGGACCCCCTCCCCCTGTCATCGAACGCGGCTATCAGGCGAGCCTCTAAAGCAAGTACCGGGCCACAAGGCGTCATGTTTCGCGAAAATGCGCCTGCGAACGAAAAAAGCACGGGGCCACGCGACGCGTGACCTCGTGCCCTGAGTGGCTTCCGTCTCTAGCTGTAGTGTCCTTCGTCCCCCGTCAATAGAGATGCCAGCTGCCGGCCGACCACGTGAGCAGGCGCACGATCCATTCCCAGATCGTGTCCGTGCCGTTGGGGTCAGCCGCCGTCGCCGCCAGCGGCGACGCCAGCACCAGGCCGACCGCGAGAAGCAGTCTCGCCTTGAGTGCACGCATCGCGTTCACCTCCTCTCAGCTCGAAGGAACTCGGCACCCATCCGTTGCCGCCGGGCAGCGAGCCCTCGGGAAAGCGCACCACGGTCAGGTACCCCCCACTCTGAGCCTTCGCATACGGACTGGCGCCCGCCGTCAGCACGACGGCCTGTTCCGACGTGCTCCAGACCCTTCTCTCTTCTATGGAGTCGGTCAGGAACACCTCGCTGCTCGGGACCGACCTGTCTTCGTAGTGGAAGACGAACGCGGAGGCGGCATCGAGGACGACGCTGGCGTCGTCCTCCACGTAGATGACGCATATCACGTATTCACCGGGAGTCTCGCGGACGCGCGTGTGTAGCCTGAATCCTCCGCGCGCCTCGAGCTCCAACGCGGCGCGACCCTCGCGCGTCTCAATGAGCGCCGAGGGCCACGTTTCCTGTTCCACGATGATCCTGTGCTTGAAGCTGGCACTCGCCCCTGGGCTCAGGTCTCCCGTGATGCTGCCCTCACGGGCGGCCTCTCCACAGACGGCGAAGAGGAGTGCTGCCGAGGTCGCTATGATCGCGGTCCGTCTCACGGTCCACCTCCTGATCACAGCGCAACTG
>CAYNQF010000054.1:0-17436 GCA_964399265.1 uncultured bacterium
GGCTCCGACAGCTACAGCGACGCTCTGGGCTACTACAGGAAGGTCCTGGACGGCGAGATCGGCGAGAGGCTGCCCGATCCCGAGGCCGCAGAGGTCTACGTCCGTGTGGCCAAGTGTCACCTCGGGCTCGGCGAGTACCGCGAGGCCAGGGACGCGTGTGCTCGACTGGATGACCTCGAGCTGGAGGAGGGCTCCACCGCCCTCTGGGCCGAGGCCAACGTCGTCCTCGCTCGCGTCGAGATCGAGAGCGGTCGCTACGACGAAGCGCTCCGCGCGGCCCAGAAGGCATACGACGCGCTCAAGACCCTTCCGGACGGCACCCTGCTGGCGGAGGCCGGCAAGGCGCTCGGCATCGCAAACGCCGAGCTGGGCAACATGGGCGCCGCCAGAGACTACTTCACCGACTATCTGGTCACGCAGAAGAGACTCGGCAGCGACGCCGGGCTGGCGGCCGCGTACAACAACCTCGGCGTCCTGGCCAAGAGGTCCGGCGATCTTAACGGCGCGCTCGACTATCTGACGAATGCACTCGAGATCGACAGACGGCAGGGCAGGTCGGCCGCGATCGCGGACAGACTCACCAACATCGGCATCATCCTCTACAAGCTCTCCCGCTGGGCCGAGTCTGAAGAGAGGCTCATCGAGGCCAGGGAACTCTACTCACGCATCGGCGCCGTGAGAGGACAGGTCGCCGCGCAGATGGCGCTCGGCAACGTGTGCCGCGTGAGGCGCGAGTGGGGACGAGCGAGGGACCTCTTCCAGAGCGCGCTTCGCACGAGTCAGGACCGCGGGTATCTGAGGGCCGAAGCGCTCGCCCTCGAGTACACCGGCGAGCTCGAGCTGGACCAGGGGAGGGCCGAGGACGCGCTGGGCACGCTCAACCGCGCGCTGGGGTGCGCCTACAGGCTGTCATCGAACAGCGACGTCGTCGTCGAGGTCCTGAGACGTAGGGCGGAGGCACTCTTCGCTCTGGGGCGCATCAGCGAGGCGGAGCGCGACTGCTCCGACGGCGTGAAGCTCTGCCGCGACCTTGGAGACAAGCTGGAGGAGGGTGCCCTGCTGCGCGTCCTCGCGAGCATCTGCTACGCGAAGGGCGAGCAGGCGGCATCGGAGGTCCTGGTCGTACGCGCGGAAGAGATCCTCCGGAGGGTCGGCGACTCGTTCGAACTGGCGCGCACGGCGCTGGCCGACGGCATCGGCCTGCGGGAGTCGGCGGCCGACGGTGAGATCCCCATCGACAGGATCGAGGCGAGGCTGTCGGCGGCCGAAGCGATCTTCACGCGCATCGGTGGCGGCTACTGGGTTGCCAGATGCCAGTTCCAACGAGGCAAGGCCCTGCAGCGCGCCGGCCAGACGGACAGAGCGAGGAACTGGCTGGAGCGCGCGAGACTCAAGTTCGAGGTCAGTCACGACAACCAGGGCCTATCGGAGGTCGATGCCGTGCTTCGCGAACTGGACGCGGAGCTGGCCGACGCCGGCGTGGCTCGCAAGGGGCGGTACTCGGCCATCGCCGAAGGGTACAGGTTCCTGGAGACGGGTGAGCCGCGCGCGGAGGACATCCACCGGCTGGCGGAAGAGGTCGCCGACGCTGTGTCGGCGGACAGGTTGGTCCTCTTCTCGGTCAACGAAGAGGCGAGCCCGGTCGTCATCACGTCCGTCGACGGCTCGGGCCGAGGCGTGGCCGACGTCAGCAGGTTCGTGAGGTCCTCGATCTCGGCGCGCGGATTCTCTCGCGCGCTCGTGGTGAGCGACGCGAGGTCGTCGGACGCGCTCGTGCCGCGCGGGGTGGGTGCACTCGTGGTCATACCGGCGAGGGTCGGTCTGAACCGCGACAGCGTCTGCCTCGTCTACGCCGACCGCACACGCGGCGATAGCATGGTCCCGTTCACCAGGAGCGACGTCGAGTTCGTCGGGGCGGCCGCGAGGCTGCTGGGTCTGGCGTGCTCCAGGGCCCAGGAGAGCCACGCCTGGGCCGCGGACGGACAGCTCGCGCTCGAACTCGGAAGCTCCGCGCAGTTCTCCGGCATCATCACGCGCGACCCGATGATGCTGCGCATTCTGGAGGACGTCGAGCGCCTCAAGGACAGCAGGATCCCGATCGTCATCAGGGGAGAGTCGGGTGTCGGCAAGGAACTGGTCGCCCGCGCGATACACGAGGGTGGCAGGAGCCGCACCGGCAGGATGGTCGCGCTGAACGCGGGCGCGATCGCCCCTCATCTCCAGGAGAGCGAGTTGTTCGGCCACGTGAAGGGCGCCTTCACCGACGCCGACAGGGACCGGGAGGGACTGGTGCAGGCGGCGGCGGACGGCACGCTGTTCCTGGACGAAGTGGGCGAGATGAGCCCGCAGCTACAGGTCAAGCTTCTCAGGTTCCTGCAGAACGGCGAGTACCGCAGGGTCGGCGAGAACGTCATCAGAACCAGCAACGCGCGCGTGATCTCGGCGACGAACAAGGACCTCGCGGAAGAGGTGAGGCAGAACAGGTTCAGACGCGACCTCTTCTACCGCCTCTGTGCGGTGGTCATAGAGGTGCCCCCGCTGCGCGACAGGCCCGACGACATACCTCTGCTCATGGAGCACTTCCTCAAGATGTACGCGGCGAGAGAGGGGAAGCACGTCGTCGGGTTCAGCAGAGAGGTCCGCGAGATCTTCCAGCGGCACGACTGGCGCGGGAACAACGTGCGCGAGCTCGAGAACGAGGTGCGTAGGGGCGTCGCCCTGTGCGACGACGGCGATCTGATCACGGCGGACAAGCTCAGCTCCGAGCTGCGCGCCGGCTACGCCGGAGAGACGGGCCTGTCCGACGCGCAGGGTCGTTCCCTCAAGGACGAGGTCGAGGCTCTGGAGAAGTCACGCATCCTGGAAGCGCTCGGGAAGACCGGTTGGAACAAGCAGGCGGCCGCCGATCTCCTCGGAATGTCGAGGACGGGGCTGCATGCGAAGATGAGGAAGTACGGGATCGGGTAGAAGCAAGGCGTCGGCTGAGTGAAGTTCCAGCCGTCGAAGCGGTGGTCATGCAGGCGGCTCCCGAGGCCCCGGACGAGTGTCCGGGGCCTTCTTCGTTGACGACCCGCTCAGCGCGTCGAGATGTTGACGGAGCGTCGAACTTCCGACGGTCGTCGTAACGCTTTGGCGGATTTCCTGTTACGGCCAATTCGCTCCAGGCGGCCGTCCTGAGCGTCGAGAACGTGCCAGAGTCGTCGGTTCTGCACAGCGAGGGCCCCTGTGACGTGTCGCGTAACTAATTGTTGGGGTGTAAGTTACACGATGCAAGGCGAGACGTCGAGACGGTCTCGGGGCTGCGGTTCTGGCACGCGCTATGCCCTATGCAGGGGTGAAGGTAGTTGACAACTCAATAGGAGGGGTGGAGTGGCCAGGGTGTCTTTGAAGCAGGGGGGGCGAGTCCGGTCGCTCTTTGGTCTGCTTCACTCCTCCGACCTCATGCCCCGCCGGAACGCGGCGGAGATGACATAGAGGAGATTGGAATGCCGGGGACGGCGACTGTGAAGATAATGGTCGTGATCCTGCTCATCGGAATCGTGTCGCCGTTCCTCGGCTGACCAAGTCGGAACCGAAGCACATAGCGCGAGCTGTACGCGCGGTTGACAGCAGAATACGGGACCTCTCGAGGAGCCGATCGCATCACGAGCTACAACATGCGCAGGCTCGGCTCTTCACAGCGGCTCCGTCCCCATACGCAACTCTGGTCGGGCATTTGCACTCACCTCCGCGGGGATGGAGCCTAGCCGCAACGGCCGGCAGGAAGCAGCGTGGAGCTCCACGACAGCCCTGCCGGCCGTTCTCTTTGTCACCTCGCGGCCCGCTTCCTTCCTCATTCCCCTGAGACGATCCCCTTGGATCGACCATGGTTGCTGCCATACGCACGTTCGACCTGTGCCGCGAGGTCCGGCGCGTCGGGGCGAGCTTCGAGAGCGCCCTCGTCGAGGACGGTCGCGACTCGGACGCGCCCGGCGCGAGGCCGGGGGACAGAGGCGTCACCGCCCGCAATCTCTCGCTGACGCTTCCGTATCATCTGATCGAGGGATTCCCGTTCGACGGCGACTTGGGGGCCGCGCGCGCGATGTCGCGCGGCAACGCGTTCGGTGCCGCGCACTTTCTTGCCCAGGACCGCTTCCTGGACGGCGACGAGAGCCTGTCGCCCCGTGGGAGCGGCTTCTCCGACCTGTGTCTCGTCCGCTTCATCCGCGAGTACGCGGGGTTGTTCGACGGGGAGTCGGACTTCTGGCCCCTCCTCGAACGCTATCTGCGTGAGTATGCCCAGAGCCTGGCCTGGGAGAGGGACGTGCTGTGGTCGAGCGGCGGCGCCCGGTGCGTGGACGAGGACTCCCTCGACCAGACGCTCGAGAGGCTGGGCAACAAGATGTCGCCTCTCAAGTCCACTGTGGCCGCCGTGTCTCTCCTTTCGGGCAGCGACGAGCTGCTCTCGAAGGGAGAGCGGTTGATCGCCGCGTACCATGCCGGGTATCAGCTCGCCGACGACCTTCTCGATCTCTCCCGTGACGCAAGGCTCCGCCGGTGGTCGGTGCCCCTCAGGCTCGCCTCGGGCGCCGGCGAACCCGAGGCCGTGGTGAAGGGTCTGGACGACGAGGATCTTCTCGGGCTGGTCGTGAGGACCGGGACGTACGCGCGCGTGACCGGCCTGGTCCGCGAGCGATACGAGGAGACCGTCGAGATCGCCGTGGAACTGGGTCTGTCCGCTCTCGCCGACTACGTGAGAGAAGCGCTGGGCGCGACCGTGGAGATGTCGGTGTGGGTGACGCGCCGGTTCCTGCTCCTCTCCAAGGCGGCCCACGCCGGCCCGACAGAACAGCCCACGGAGCCACCCGCCGGCGCCCACGCGCACCCCCACTCGTTCTCGGTGCGCGGACGCGACTTCGTAGTCGACCCGGCAAGCTGTCTGTTCTTCGAAGCGGACGAGGTGGCCTCGGACGTGCTCACGTGGATGCGTTCGGGCTCCTCGGCGGACGCGCTCAAGGTCCTCCGCCTGGACCACGGCGGAGCGGCCGTCGATGAGGCCAGACACGAACTCTCCTCGGTGGCGGCCGAGGCGACGCCGCTCTGCGGGGCCGCCGAAAGGCCCACGTCCGTCACGCCCACCAACATCGTGTCGCTCGCACTCGACGTGACCTCCAGGTGCAACCTCGCCTGCGACTACTGCTACTTGAGGGGTGGTGAGAACGGCGGCGGGCGCAGCGGTGACGGAGGTCGCGGCGCCGTACGCCACGGCGTCGAGGACATGACTCCCGAGACCGCGTTCGCCTGTCTCGAGTTCCTGCTGGAGGAGGCATCCACCGACGGGGCGGCCTCTCTCGTGTTCTTCGGAGGCGAGCCGCTGCTTCGCAGCGACCTCGTGCTCGACGTTGCGCGCCGGGCGCGCCGTGAGGCAGACCAGCGCGGGGTGCGGCTCGACATGCACCTGACCACCAACGGCACGATGCTGACCCCGGACATCGGCTCCGCTCTGCACGAGTCGGGTGTCACCGTGCTCGTCAGCATCGACGGTCCTGCCGGGGCCCACGACGGGCACAGGAAGCTCCGGAACGGAGGAGGTTCCCACGACGTCATCGTGCGGAACCTGGCGTCGCTGCCGGAGGGAGTTGCAGCGTCGGCCCGTGTGACTCTGACGGAGGAGTCGGCTCCGCTTGGAGAGACGGTCTCCCATCTGTCGGCGCTTGGGTTCGCGACGGTGCATCTCTCGCCGGCCAGTGGCGCTCCCGTGTCCGTCGGGCTCTCCCGGAGACTGCTGCCCGAGTTCGAGGACCTGGCGGCGCGCGAACTCGAGTCCATGCTCGCCGGCGGGCGGCCAGTGGTGGGGAACTTCACGAGGGCGATGAGGGCGCTTGCGACGGGGCGGCCCCGCGCGCTGCCCTGTGGAGCGGGCGCCCGATACCTCTGCGCCGCGCCGGACGGCGCGCTCTACCTGTGCCACCGTTTCGCCGGGGACGCGCGGTTCGCCGTGGGGAGCGCCTTCGCCGGCGTCGACCGTCGGGCGGTCGCCCGCCTTCTCAACGCGCTGAGACGGGACACGGCGGAGTGCTCCGGCTGCTGGGCCAGGTTCATGTGCGGGGGGCCGTGCCTGCATGACCTCAGTGCCGGGGCGGGAGAGGGCAGGCCGGACCCGATGCGGTGCGAGCTGTCCAAGCGCGTCTACGAACTCGCCATGTGGATGTACGCGTCGCTCGACCCCGACGCCAGGCGTGCTCTGGGGGCCGGACAGGTACCGCCGCCGTGGGATCCGGGTGAAGCGTGACGTGAGGAAGGGAGGTGATGAACATGCGGCATCTCAAGGCGGCCAACGGGGCCTGTACCGCGTCGATGGCGGAGCCCAAGAAGGGCGAGTACTGCCTCGTCGATTACTCGAGCTGCTCGACGTCCGACGTCTGCTGGCTCATGGACCTCGACAACGGGTGTGACGCGAGAGACAACTGCATCATCGACACGTCGTGATCCGAGGGTACGGTCGACTCGGCCGGGAGGAGGGGAAGATGAAACACCTCAGAGCGGCAAACGCCGCGGGGATGTCGTTGCCGACGTCGCAGGCCGTGCCTGCATCCCAGCTATGCTACATCTTCATAGACTGGGGCGGGTGCGACACCGTGGACCAGTGCGCGTTCGACTTCGGCGACTGCCCGGGCAACGACGTTTGTCTCATCGACTACTAGAGGAGGAGCGACGTGAGTGCGTGTGCGCGCGTGCTGCTCGTCGCCCTGGCTCTCTCGGTCGTCCCGATCTCCGGGACGGCCGGGGGGCCGGGACGCGAGCCGCTCTGGAGGCTCGTCTCTCCGGTGCCCGGCGCCCGAACCGTGGACGCCACTATGGGGGACCTGGACGGAGACGGTCTGGCTGATCTGCTTCTGTGGAGTGTGGGGCGCGACGGTCCCTGGTGGATGGTCGCCGTGGACGGGCGAGGCACGGTGCTCTGGTCCAGACGCACGGAGGGCAGGCCGTTCGCGCGCGTGGTCGCGGGCGCGTCGGGTGTCCCGGTGGTCTTCACGGCGTCGGGCGGAGCGCTCGAGATCCTGAGCGGTTCGGGAGGAGACGTTATCGAGCGGCGCGGACTGCCCGGCGGCGCGGCGGGACTCGCGGTCGGCGACATGGACGGCGACGGACGCATCGACGTGGTGGTGTCTTCCGGCATCGATCGTAACGACCACCTGACCGGCTATTCCGGCGTCGACCTCCGGATGCTCTTCGACACCGCCTCCAGCGACGACGACAGCCGTCTCGGTTGCGGCTTCGGCAGGCCGCTCCTGGCCGACGCGGACGGAGACGGACGATGTGAGGCCTACGTGGTTGAGAACACCGACCTCGTAACGAAGGTCGCCTCCGACGGTCGACGCGTCTGGTCGACCAGACTGGACGAGCGGGCGGGAAGGCTCCCCAAGGGGGCGGTGACGGGTGGGCCCGTCTGGTCCGACGTGACGGGCGACGGCATTCCAGAGCTGGTCGTCGGCTGTCTGGCGGGCAGGCTGGCAGGGCTTGACGCAGAGTCGGGAGACTTCGTTCTGTCGAGCCGGTTCGGTGAGCGATCAGGCGAGGCGGCCAGAGTGGAAAGGAGGCTTCCGCGCTACATGAGAGACATCGTGGCGGGCTGCGGCGAGCCCGTGAACGACCCGTGCACCGCGGAGCTTGACGGAAGACCGGGACTCGAGCTGGTCTTCGGTTGCAGCGACGGCTTCCTCAGGGCGTATTCGCCCGCGTCGCGTGTGGAACTCTGGAGCATCGACTGCGGCGGCCAGGTGTACGACGCTCCGCTCGCCGTCGACTGGGACGGGGACGACCGCGCCGACGTCATCGCGTGGCACACCGATGCGGCCCTCCTGGTCGAGGGGAGAAGCGGGGACCCTCTGGACGGACTGCCGCCGATAGAGCACCCGGGTTCTCTGATGCTCGCCGACCTGGACGGCGACGGCGTCGACGAACTGATCGCTGTCGCGCGTGGGGCCCACGTCGTAGAGGCGTGGGACAGATGATGCGCGCGACCGGCGTTCCCGTGCTGGAGTTCCGATCGGTCGCGAAGTCGTACACGAGAAAGGGGAGAACCGTCCGAGGGCTTGCGCCCCTCACGTTCAGTCTCCCGCCAGGCGAACTCGTCGCGCTCGTGGGACCGAACGGCTGCGGAAAGACCACGGCCCTCAAGATCGCAGCGACGCTGGTCGACCCGACGTCGGGTTGTCCGCTCGTGCTGGGGAGGAGCGTGTCGTCCTCACGGCCCGCGGCCAGGAGCGCGACGGGCGTCATGCTCGCTCCGCTCCGCTCGTTCTACTGGCGTCTGACGGCGAGGCAGAACCTGTCGTTCTTCGCCGCGATGCAGGGCTTGGGGCCCCTGGAGGCGGCGCGCCGCGTGCGCGGACTGGCGGACGAACTCCGGCTCTCGGAACATCTGGCCACGGCCGCACGCCGGCTCTCGGCGGGCACGCTCGCGAGGCTCGCCTTTGCCAGGTCTCTCCTGCACGACCCCGCACTCCTGCTGTTGGACGAGCCGTTCTCGTCCATGGACGACGAGTCGTCGGAACTCGTGTGGGCGTCGATTGAACGCCGGGCCCGAGGGGGACTGGCGGCGCTGGTCGCGAGCCATGACGTCGCACACATCTCTCGCTGCGGGAGGCAGGTTGCGGTGGGACCCTGCATATAGGTCATCTCGGGCGCTGCAATCGGAGCGACCTCCGGCGGAACCCGACGCGTCTCCGCGTTCGGCGCTTCTGACGGTGCGCCGGCGCCGTGCGGCCGCCGCGGCACGCGTCCTGGTCGTCGCAGGTTGGGCGTTCCTGCGCAAGGGCATCGCGACCTGGTTGAGCTACAGGGCGAAGCTGTCGCTCGGCGTCGCCTCGCTCTCGCTTTCGATCGCGACGTTCGCTCTCGTGGGCAGAGTGGTCGATGCGGCGGGGCCCGGGTTCGCGGCGCGCTACGGGACCGACTACGCCTCGTTCGCGATACTCGGCGTCGCGGTGCACTCCATCGCGTCCGCCGGGCTCGGCTGCTTCCGGTCCGCCGTGCGGAGGGAGCAACTGCAAGGGACCCTCGAAACGCTTCTGTCGGGGCGGCTGCACTCCTCGGTCACGGTTTGCCTCGCCGGTCTCGGCGACCTCGCGCTAGCCGCGGCCGGCGGTGCCTCCTTCCTTGGCCTCGCATCGCTGGTGCCGGGGCTCGAGGTTCACTTGTCGCCCGCCGCCATAGCCGCCGTCTTCACGTACGGCCTGTTCATGTCGGGGCTGGGACTCGCAGCGGCCGGGTTCATACTCGTGTCGAAGGAGGGCGAGCCCGTGTCGTGGCTGTTCGGAGCGGCGTCGGGTTTGTTGGGAGGAGTCTACTTCCCGGTCGATCTCATGCCGTCGTGGCTCCGGCGGGTGGCTCTCTCGCTTCCTACCGCGCACGCTCTCTCCATCGTGCGGGGCGCCCGGGCGTCCGGGTTCGAAGGCGATCCTGCGCGCTCCATGCTGGTCCTCGTGGCTTCCGCGGCGGCCGCGGTGGCCGCCGGGCTGGCGACGCTCTCATGGGGGTTCGGCCGAGCCAGGCGCCTTGGTACGCTCGGCGAGTACTAGTGCGTCCGAGCCGAGCACGGGAGGTTCGCGACACCCGCTCCGGACGCGGCCCATCCCGGACGCGCTCGTCTCCTGCCGCGCAGAATGTGCGCACATGAACTCGCACTCACCGGCAGATGCGAACTACCTGCGCACCGAGGACCTCGTAGCGGCCGTGTCGGGCGGCGGTCTCACCGTCTACGACAACGTGACGGGGCTCACGTGGATGGCGTCGTCGGACAGCGACGGTGACGGCGTACTGGAGTCGCCCGAGGACAAGATATCCTGGTGGGACGCACTCGACTACCCGTGGTACTGGGCGGGCACCACGCACGCCAGCGAGTCGGCGATGGTCGCGGGCCGTGCTGCGGCCTCCGGGATCTTCTTCGCCCGCGCCCGCACGCTTTCGCTTTGCCTACCTTCCCGCGCGTGGTATCTAACTACAACGAAGGGTGGTGGTCCCTTGAACGGAAACAGGAGAAGCCGCTTGGCCTCCCGCAGGTTCGCATACTTCCCGATGGCGTCGGTCGTCGTCGGCATAGTCATTCTGGCCGCGGCCGTCGGCGCGGTGTCCTTCAGGGACATCAACCGGGGCCGGAGCCAGATCGCGGACGTTCTCGAGCGGCAGGGGGCGGCCGTCGCGAGGTTCCTGTTCGCGGACCTCCATGCCAACCTCCTCGGGCCGGGCTGGCAGCGCGGCAGGCTCGAGCTCTTCTTCGAACAGGCGGGCTCGCGGAGGGAAGTAGCCTACGTGGCCCTTCTCGACGAGAACGGCAAGGTGCTGGCCCACAGCGACAGGGAACTCATCGGGACGCAGTGGCCGGAAGACCTGATGCCGGACTTCGGCGAACCGAGCCCTCTAGTGGCTCCGGACTTCGGGCCCTCCGGAACGCACTCCGCCGGCAGGTTCGTTTCCTACATGGGCGACCGCGTCTACCAGTTCGCGGGAGCCCTGGACGTGACTGCGCGTGAACTCGCGTCCGTCAGGCCGATGCGGCGTGGCAGAGGCTTCTCGCCGCAGCTGCGTCCTGACGCTCCCACCGTGGAGACGAGACTTTCCGAACTCCTCGAGCGTCCGGTCGCAGAGGACGAGGATGTCCGGCTGGTCTTCGTCGTGGCCTTCGAGTCCTCTCAGCTCGAGGCCGCCTTCTTCGCTTCCAGGAATCACACGCTCCTCATGGCGACCATCCTGCTCATAGTCGGTGGCGCGGCCATCTACTTCCTCTTCGTTCTCGCCGGGTACAGGTCAGCGGAGATTGCCCTCTCCAACATGCGTTCCTACACGACCAACGTCATCGAGAGCATGGCCAGCGGTCTGGTGTCGGTGAGTCCGGAGGGACGCGTCGTCACCGTCAACACGATGGCCAGAAACCTTCTCGGGCTGGGCAGCCGCGACGTCTCCGGGCGTCGGCTCTCAGAGGTGCTGGACGTGGGCCCGAGGAGCGTCGCCGATGCGCTGGCCCGCCTGGTGCGGGGCGAGCGGGACGCCGTCGACGCCGAGGCCGAACTGAGCGTGGGAGACGAGAGGCTTCCCGTGTCGTTGTCGGCGTCGTCCCTCATGGACGAGGACGGCCACGCGTCGGGAACCGTCATACTCTTCCAGGACCTGAGAGAGGTGGAGGAACTGAAGGCGGAGGTGGAGCGCGCCAGGCATCTGGCCGCCATCGGCCGTCTCGCGGCCGGCGTTGCCCACGAGGTGCGGAACCCGCTGTCGTCGCTGAAGGGGTTCGCCCAGTTCTTCCGCGGCAAGTTCCAGCCCGGCTCGGACGAGGAGCGCTACTCTGACATCATGATCGAGGAGGTCGAGCGGCTGGACCGCGTGGTACAGGAGCTGCTCGACTTCGCGAAGCCGGTCGAGCCGGTGCGCAAGCCCGTCGACCCGAACGCCATGGTCGGGGAGGCACTGGCTCTGGTGTCCGAGGACGCCGGGTACAGGAACGTGTCGATTGTGAGAAGAATGGCCGGCGAGCCGCCCCGGGTCCTGGTCGACCCGTTCCAGATACGGCAGGCCCTCCTCAACATACTCCTGAACGCTATCGAGGCGATGGGCGGCGGCGGCACGCTCACGGTGGAGACGAGCGTGGCGCCGGACCCGGACGCCCCGGCGGACGGCCCGGCGGGGCACGTCTCGATCTCGGTGTCAGACACCGGCCCAGGCCTGAACGTAGACGAGTTGGACAAGCTATTCGAGCCGTTCTACACGACGAAGCAGAAGGGGACGGGTCTCGGCCTCACGATCGTGTCACGCCTCGTCGAACAGAACGGCGGGCACATCGGCATCTCGAGTGCCGTGGGTGAGGGGACGACGTTCTCCGTCAGGCTCCCAGTCGCGGCGGGCGACCTGGACCCGGCGTCACACACCGATTCCGCCGCCGCGGCGGACCCGCGGGCGCAGAGGAACGATGTCGGAGGTGACGAGTGAGCGGAACGCCCCGCCTCAGGATCCTCGTGGTGGACGACCAGTCGAGCGTGAGAGAGCTTCTCCGCGCCGTCCTCGAGTCGGACGGACACGAGGTTGACGATGCGGCCGACGGTGAGTCGGCTCTCGAGGCGCTCAGGTCTGGGTTCCATGACCTCGTCGTGATGGATATCCGCATGCCCGGTCTCGACGGCGTTGAGACGCTCTCGAGGATGAAGGATCTGTCTCCGGCGACCGGCGTCGTCATGATGACGGCGTACGCCTCGGTCGAGACCGCCGTGAAGGCGATGAAGCTGGGGGCGTTCGACTACATCACCAAGCCAATAGACATCGGCGAGGTCCGAAAGGTCGTGGCCAAGTTCGCATCCAGGGACGACGAGCGGCCGGATGAGGGTGCGGAGGAGGTCGGGCGAGAGGTCGACGCCGTCGGCTCCAGCGAGGCATTCAGGGCCGTCATCGAACTCGCGCACCGAGTGGCCGAGAGCGACGCGACCGTTCTCATCCTGGGAGAGAGCGGCACCGGCAAGGAAGTGATCGCGCGTGAGATCCACCGCGCGAGCACGAGGTCTCGCAGACCGCTGGTCGCGGTCAACTGCTCGGCAATACCCGAGGGCCTTCTTGAGAGTGAGCTGTTCGGTCACGAGAAGGGGGCCTTCACCGGAGCGGTGCGTCAGAAGAAAGGCCGGTTCGAGGCCGCGGACGGGGGCACGGTCTTCCTCGACGAGATCGGAGACATGTCGCCGGGTCTGCAGGCCAAGCTCCTGCGTTTCCTCCAGGACCATGTGGTCCAGCGGGTCGGGGGCACGACCGACATCGAGGTCGATGTGCGCGTGATAGCGGCCACCAATCGCGATCTTGAGCGAGACATCGCGGAAGGTCGCTTCAGAGATGATCTCTACTTCCGTCTGAACGTGGTCACCATCACGATCCCGCCGTTGCGTGAGCGCAAGGAGGACGTTCCCGAACTGGTGGAACACTTCCTGAGGGCGCTCGCCCTTCCCGGCGGCAAGCCCAAGAAGATGTCCCCCAGTGCGATGCGCCTGGCGATGGCATACGACTGGCCCGGCAACGTCCGCGAGCTGGAGAACGCCGTGCAGCGCGCGGTCGTGCTCTCGCGCGGCGAGACCGTCTTCCCGGAGCATCTGCCCGTCAAGGTGCAGGCCATGAGTGCCGGGGCGGACTCGGACGCCGACTCCGGGAGCAGCGGCGCGTGGGAAACGCCCGAAGACGGACTCGCGGCCCTCGGCACAAGGACGATGCGGGAGGTCGAAAGGGACGCCATCATCCAGGCGCTGAAGGAACACGACGGCAACCGTACGCACGCCGCCAAGAGCCTCGGCATCTCCCGCCGCACCCTCCAGAACAAGATCCGCGAGCACGACATCGACCTCTGAGTTCCAGCACCCGGCGACACTGCGCAGGATCTGCGCACCCCACCGGCGCCGGCCGCCCCGAGTGTGAAGACTCTGCGCATCAACTCCGCGTCGCTAAGCACCCAACCGAATGCCGTAAGAGCGGCAATGCCCAGCACAAGGGCACTCCCACCACCTGTGACCGTCTCCACACCGCCTGTCCCGGTCTGGCACACGCGTTGCTCAATAAGGGGCACGGCGACAGCAGACGAAGTGTACCACGGAGGAAGGAGAGAACGATGAGAAGGGGGAAGTTCGTGCTCAAGAGCGTTTTGGCGCTGGCCCTGGTGGCCGCGGTGGCGATGCCTGCGGCGGCCCAGATGCGTGGTTCCGGATGGGCCGGCCGGGGCATGGGACGCGGTGGTTGCATGGGCCCGCAGTTCACGGCGGACCAGCAGGAGCAGATTCAGAAGATCCACGAGAAGTACGACGCGCAGCGCGTCGAACTCGCGAACAGGCTCGGTGTCCTGAGGGGCGAGATGCAGGACCTCGTCGCGGCCGAGGGTGAGCCGGACTTCAAGGCCATCGAGAAGAAGATGGAAGACATGTCTGACGTGCGCCTTCAGCTCAGCAAGCTCAGGCTCCGCATACACCAGGACATCAGGCCGCTTCTGACCGACGACCAGAAGAAGCTGTTCGACAGCGGCCTTGGGTTCGGGATGATGCGCGGCATGCGCGGCGGTTTCGGCGGTCCCGGTCAGATGCGCCACGACGCGATGGGCGGGCGCGGCACGCGCGGTAGAGGAATGACGGGACGGGGCCGCGGCTGTGGCATGGCGGTTCCCATGATCGGACAGACGCCGGGAGGTCCGGGCGCCCGTGCGAACAACCAGGGTTGGGTTCCGGGGCCTTACTGCCCGTACCAGAACGCTGCACCCGACGATGACATGGAAGAGGACGACTAGGTGAATCCTCGGGGGAGCCTACGGATGCCTGATGCTCGGTGTTCATACGCTCTCTCGGTCGGCCCGCGGGAGTCGGCACCTCGCGGGTCGGCCTCCCCCCTCGAACGACGGGCGGACGGCGGCGACGTCGACGCTGGAATCCTGAAGAAAGGAGAGACGACGATGCAGGTCAGGCCGATCACGCGCAGGTCAGACTATCGTTCGTCCGCCCGCATGACTTACGGAACTACCACCACCACCGGTTGCAGCCGTGGCGCTCGGGATACGGTTGTCTCGAGCGCCATCGGCGCATCCGACGCCAGAAGCAGGGGGGCTGCGGCGACGTTAATGATGTTCGCCTCCGCTGCGCTTGCTGCGGCCCTCGCGCTTCTCGCGTCGTATGGAACTGCCGACGGACGCATCAAGGGCGACGGGACCGACTTCCACGGGGTCGAAACGGTCTCGTCTGCCCTGTGCGTCCCCGGCGGACTTCCAGAGGACTGAAGGTGCTGCGGTGGCGGTCCGGCACACATGACCCCCCACCATTGGGCGGGCGCCGACGGCGCCCGCCCAACTGGGAGCAGCCGCGATTCCATGAGGGTTCGGATGGATCGCCTCAGGTCTGGGGCAGAGGCTCAGTTCGGATAGGTCGTCGCGAGAGACCAGACGGCTGTCCATAGGAAGCTCTTGGAGCAAGTCCTTCGGGTTGAATCACATGCGGAACGCGTCTAGACTGAGAAGATGATCGTTTCCGACAACCGGACGGGCTCGAGAGGAAGACCCAACAGATGAAGAAGACGCTGGTCATAATCGCGGTGATCGTCGTGGCCGCGCTGATCGTGTGGAAGGTGGCCGCGGGCGGCCGCGGGGACTCCGGGCGTACCTACGAGTTCGCCGACGTCACCCGGGGCGATCTCACGAACGTTATCTCCGCGACCGGCACGCTGTCCGCGGTGGGGACCGTAGAGGTTGGAACTCAGGTGTCCGGCATCATCGACAGGGTGCTGGTCGACTTCAACAACGACGTCCACAAGGGACAGGTGCTCGCCGTGATCGATACGACCTTCCTGGCGGCGAGCGTGAGGGACGCGAGGGCCACTGTGCTGAAGGCACAGTCGCAGTACGACAAGGCGCTCCACGACCAGGAGCGGGCGGCCGACCTCTTCGACCGGAATCTCGTGAGCGAGGTCGAACTCGAAGACGCTGAGACGACAATGACGTCTGCCAGGGCAACGCTGCTCTCAGCCGAGGCAGGCCTCAAGCGTACGCAGGTCAACCTCGAGTACGCCGTCATTCGCTCCCCGATTGACGGCACCGTCATCATGCGCAGCGTCGAGGCGGGACAGACCGTGGCCGCGAGCCTCTCGTCGCCCACGCTATTCATCATCGCCGAGGACCTTCGCGACATGGAGATCCACGCCCTGGTGGACGAGAGCGACATCGGGTACATCCGCGAGGGGATGCACGCCACGTTCACCGTGGAGGCTCACCTTGACAGGGAGTTCGACGCGGTCGTGAGGCAAGTCTGGCTTCAGCCGGAGACGGTGCAGAACGTCGTCAACTACACGGTCGTTCTGGACGCCCAGAACGAGGACGGCATTCTCTATCCCGGCATGACGGCGACGATCGACTTCGTCGTCGACCAGGTACACGACGTGCTCCTCGTCCCCAACACAGCACTGCGCCTCAGGGCGACGCCGTCGATGTTCGTTGAGATGCGCGACCAGATGTTGGCACAGATGAGCGATGAGGAACGAGAGGCGTTCCAGCAGCGCATGGCTGCCCGGGCGTCCTCGGGGGCCCCGCAGGGCGGAGCGCCTTCCGGTGGCGTCCCCTCGGGCGGCTTCGCGGCGGGCGGTGTCGGCCAGGCGGAGGAGGGGACGGGGAGGCTGTGGTATCTGGACGACAAGGGCAAGCTGCAGATGGTCAGAGTGGAGACCGGAGTGACCGACGGACGTGAGACCGAGATCATGGACGGCGACCAGGTCCACGAGGGGATGAAGGTGATCACGTCGGTCGAAGAGCCCGAAGACGACTCGAACGTCAGCAACAACCCCCTCTCGCAGCGGTTCGGAAGGCGGCGCTAGTGGGCGAGCACGTCATAGAGACACGCGGGATCACCAAGGACTACCAGATGGGCGAGGTGTGCGTTCACGCGCTTCGCGGCATCGACCTCACGGTGTCCCGAGGTGAACTCGTCGCCATCATGGGCGCTTCGGGCTCAGGTAAGTCGACGCTCATGAACGTACTGGGGTGTCTCGACCGGCCGACCGACGGCGAGTACATGCTCGACGGGGTCGACGTGAGCAAGCTGACCCGCGACGAGTACGCCCGGATCCGCAATCACCGCATCGGATTCGTCTTCCAGACCTACAACCTGCTTGCCCGGACGACCGCTTTGGAGAACGTGGAGCTTCCTCTCTTTTACGACCACGAGGCGAGGATCGCTGACCCTCGGGGGAGTGCGATCAAGGCGCTCGATCGCGTGGGCCTGAGCGACAGGCTGAAGCACGTTCCGAGCGAGCTGTCGGGCGGAGAGCAGCAGCGCGTCGCGCTCGCGCGGGCGCTCGTGAACAATCCGTCACTCATCCTGGCAGACGAGCCGACGGGCAACCTCGACAGCCGGACGTCGATCGACGTGATGTCCCTGTTCCAGGAGCTGAACGACCAGGGCATTACGATCGTTCTGGTCACTCACGAGCCCGAGATCGCGGAGTACG
Organism: uncultured bacterium; assembly: GCA_964399265.1. Classification (GTDB taxonomy): domain Bacteria; phylum Joyebacterota; class Joyebacteria; order Joyebacterales; family Joyebacteraceae; genus WJLY01. The sequence continues at coordinate 16,978 of CAYNQF010000054.1, forward strand.
CGAAGCGGATCATCGTGATGCGCGACGGGCGCATAGTCAACGACAGGCAGGTGTGGGACCGCAGGAACGCAGCCCGTGACCTCGCGAAGATGCCGGCCCAGGACGATCTCATAGACGCGGCCGGCAGAGCCAACGGGGAGGCGCGTTCATGAAGAGGATCCGCAACCTCCTCAAGGTGGCCATGAAGAGCATCCTGAAGAACAGGATGCGGAGCCTCCTGACCTCGCTCGGCATCATCATCGGCGTCGGGGCCGTCATCGTCATGGTCGGCATCGGGGCTGGCGCGCAGGCCGACATCCAGTCCCAGATCGCGTCCATGGGCGTCAACATGGTCATGATCATGCCCGGAGCCGGCTGGCATGGCGGCGCCAGCCAGGGCGCCGGCAGCTTCAACCGCCTCACAATGAAGGACGCGCAGGCCATCGCGGACGAAGCGACCCTGGTCACCGCCGTCTCGCC
>CAYNQF010000055.1:0-8025 GCA_964399265.1 uncultured bacterium
TCCTCACGCCGAGCCTGGTCATGCGCGACTTTGCGTGCCTCGTCCAGCTCTCGTCCTGCTGTTTGTCGGCCTCCAGGACCTCCACGTACGCGCGCTCCAGATATCGGTCGGCGTCCTCGTCGACGATCCCGTACTTGGCGTCGAACGCGGCGACGATCTCGGCGTCGCTCGGGTCGCTGTACGTCTCGTTGTGCGCAATGACATCGGCCGCCAGCTTGGGCATCCGCGAAGGCCTCGAGGCCGGGTGTCCGAGCGTCAGGAGCATCACCGGCAGCACGCCCCGGGGCAGCTTCAGGAGGGATGACGTCTCGTCCATGCACGACTGCACCGTACCAACGTAGACCGAACCTAGGCCCATCGACTCGGCGGCCACGGCCACGCTCTGCGCGGCGCACATCACGTCGGCGTATGCGATGAAGGAAGAGAGGAGAGACTCGCGCCCGCGGAACCTGACACCCGACAGCGACGCCCACCGCTCCACCCTGTTGAAATCGAGACAGAACACGAACGTGACCGGCGCGTTCTTGACCCAGGGTTGGCCGCCGACGATGCGCGCCAGCTCGGCTCTTCGTGCGGGCTCGCGCACCACCACGATCGAGAGGGGCTGTATGTTGCCTCCCGATGGCGCGTTCGCGACAACCTCGAGGAGCGCGGCCACCGCCTCGTCATCGACCGGACGGTCGAGGAAGTGACGGACCGAGCGGCGCTTCCTCAGGAGCTCACAGACGTCCACTGGCAACCTCCGGTTCACTCGCGCTCGAACTCGAACACGCTCGCGGACATCGTGTCCGCTGAGAACGCCCGCCGCCCGAAGTCCGCGTAGTGCCCGCGAAGACGGAACCCGGCCGCCTCGTTTGCGCGCGCGTAGTCGCAGGCGCGGATCGGGTACAGCGTCACACTTCCTTCGAAGACGGTCCTCCCCCGCCGTCTGAGACGAGTGGCGAATACGGTCCCGTCGACGGACACACGCGGGTACTCGCGTTCGAAGACGAGTTCATCCTCCGCAACAGTGACGTCGGGGAACCGAAATCGTTCATGGCCCAGAATGTGATCCCAGTTCACCGTCTGGAAAGCCCACGTGCCGCCCCCTTCGAGAACGGCGTGAACGTCCGCGAGGAAGCCCGGGAGTTCACCCGGGGGAAGGTGAGCGAGCACGTTGCCGATGCTGTAGACGCAGTCGAACGGACCGCCCAGGGCGGAGACGCCGCGCATGTCCATGACGCGGAAGGCCACGTTCGGGAACTTCCTGGACGCCGCGACGACCATCTCCGGATCGAGGTCGATGCCGGTCGCCTGACACCCCTCGGCCGACAGCCTCCCGCAGTAATCGCCGGTCCCGCATCCCACGTCGAGCACGCGAGACGTCCCCGGGGCGAGCCCCCTCAGGAAGGCGTAGGTCTCCTCCTCGAGGGGAAACACCGACTCGTACTGACCCGCGAACTCCGTGTAGAAGGACATTGCCCCGCCGAGCTTCGCGGATACCGCTAGGAGCCCGCCTTCTGGATCTTCGCCCAGGTGTCGCGCAGCGATACCGACCTGTTGAAGACCGGGGCGCCCGGACGCGACTCGACGGTGTCCATGCAGAAGTACCCGTGACGCAGGAACTGGAAGATGGAACCAGGCTCCGCGGCCGCGAGGGACGGTTCCACCATGCAGCCTTCGACCAACTCCAGCGAGTTGGGGTTGATGAGTTCCTCGAACCCGACGTCCTCGGAGTCATCGTCCGCCGCCTCGCGGAGCAGGTGGTCGAACAACCTCACCTCGGCCCGCGCGGCATGCGCCGCGGACACCCAGTGCAGAGTGCCCTTGACCTTCCGGCCGTCCGGCGAGTCCCCGCCGCGAGACTCCGGGTCGTAGGTGCAGTGCAGCACCTTGACCTCCCCCGTCGCCTCGTCGCGCTCGAAGCTCCGGCACGTCACGAAGTAGGCGTGCTTGAGCCTGACCTCGCGGCCGGGAGCCAGCCTGAAGTACTTGGGCGGAGGGTCCTCGCTGAAGTCGTCGCGTTCGATGTAGATCTCGCGTGAGAACGGGAGAGTCCTGGTGCCTGCGCTCTCGTCCTCCGGGTTGTTAACGGCCTCGAACTCCTCGACCTGGCCCTCAGGGTAGTTGTCGATGACCACCTTGAGCGGGTCCAGGACGGCCATCACTCTGGGAGCCCTCTGGTTCAGGTCCTCCCTCAGGCAGTGCTCCAGGAGTTCGATCTCGATCGTGGTCGGTGTCTTTGCGACGCCGACGCGGCGAAGGAACTCGCGTATGGCCTCGGGCGTGTACCCCCTCCGCCTCATGCCCGCCAGCGTGGGCATTCGTGGATCGTCCCAGCCGGTGACGTGGCCTTCCTCCACGAGCCTCTTGAGCTTGCGCTTCGAGAGCACCGTGCGCGTCAGGTTCAGCCTGGCGAACTCGATCTGCTGTGGGTGATAGACATCGAGTTCGTCGAGGAACCAGTCGTAGAGGGCCCTGTGATCCTCGAACTCGATCGAGCAGTTCGAGTGCGTGATGCCCTCGAGCGAGTCCGACAGGCAGTGCGTGAAGTCGTACATAGGGTAGATGCACCACTTGTCGCCGGTGCGATGATGCGTTGCGTGGAGTATCCGATACATCACCGGGTCACGCATGTTGATGTTCGACGAGGCCATGTCGATCTTGGCCCTCAGGGTCCGCGCGCCGTCCGGGAACTCGCCGGCCCGCATCCTGGCGAACAGGTCCAGGTTCTCCTCGACGGAGCGGTCGCGGTAGGGGCTGTTCTTTCCCGGTTCGGTGAGCGTCCCGCGGTACTCGCGAATCTCATCGGTCGACAAGTCGCAGACGTAGGCCTTGCCCATCTCGATGAGGCGCACCGCGAAGTCGTAGAGCTGGTCGAAGTAGTCCGACGCGTGAAAGAGCCTGTCGCCCCAGTCGAACCCGAGCCAGTGGATGTCCTCGACGATCGAGTCGACGAACTCCACCTCCTCCATACACGGGTTAGTGTCGTCGAACCGAAGGTTGCACAGGCCCCCGTACTCCTCCGCGATGGAGAAGTTCAGGTTGAAGGCCTTTGCGTGTCCGATGTGGAGATACCCGTTCGGCTCGGGTGGAAAGCGCGTGTGCACGCGTCCACCGAACTTGCCGGTCTTGAGGTCCTCCTCGACGATCGCCCGAACGAAATCGAGCCCGCGTTCCTTCTCCATCTCCGGCATGGCTCTACCTCATCCCCCGCTACTCGAGACTCCCGATGGTGGCCTCCACCTCCTCCAGGATCTCACACGAGCGGACCAGTTCCTTCATCGCGTTGTGGTCCGGATACAGCGGCCGGTCCTCCCCGAGATGCTCGACGTGTCTGCGCACGACCTCGCGGGCCTTCTGAACGCCCTTCCCCGGCGTGAAGTCGCGGAAGTCGAGGGCCTGCGCCGCAGCCATGAACTCGATGCCGACCACGCCGTTGGCGTTGTCCATGATCTGCCCATTCTTGATGGCGGTGTTCATGCCCATCGAAACGAAGTCCTCCTGGTCGGCGGCCGCCGGGATCGACTGGATGCTCGCCGGCATCGAGAGGATCCTCTGCTCGACGATCATCATGCACGCCGTGTACTGCGACAGCATCATGCCCGACATCATGCCGGCGCCCTTCGTGAGGAAAGGCGGCAGACCGACCGACAGGGCCGGGTTCGTGAGCCTGTTGAGTCTGCGCTCGGACAGGACGCAGACCATCGTGATGGCCGCGCCCGCCATGTCCATCGGCAGCGAGACCGGGGAGCCCTGGAAGTTCGCTCCCGTCAGCGTGAGCTTGTACTCTGGGAAGAAGATCGGATTGTCCCCCACGCCGTTCAGCTCTATCTCGACCTGGCTCCTCGCGTAGGCAACCGCATCGTGGGCCGCACCGATGACCTGAGGCGTCGACCGCATGGAGTAGGCGTCCTGGACCTTGACCTTCATCTTGCCGGTCACGAGGTCGCTGCCCTCGACGCACTTGTTCAGGGCCCTGGCGCACCGCACGGCGCCCCGGAAGCCGCGAATCTCGTGGAGCCTGGTGTCGTACGGCTTCATGTTCGCGTACAGCGACTCGAGCGTCATCGCGCAGGCGATCTCCGCCTGCTTGAGCCACCTGTTCATGTCGTGCAGGTGTATGGCGCTCATCGCGGTGAGCAGGTTCGAGCCGTTGATCGTCGCGAGTCCGTCCCTGGCCTTGAGTCCGGGGACCGGGATGCCCGCACGCTCCAGGGCCGTGCGCCCCGGAAGCAGCTCTCCCTCGTAGAACGCCTCCCCCTCACCCATCATCAGAAGCGCGATCTGGGACATCGGCGCGAGATCGCCGCAGGCCCCTACCGAACCCTTCTGGCAGACCGCCGGTGTCACGCCCTTGTTGAGCATGTCGATGAGAGTCTGGACGATCTCGGGGCGGCACCCGGAATGCCCCTGCACGAGGACGTTGATGCGCCCGACCATCGCGCCGCGCACGTACTCGATCGGCGCCAGGTCGCCTATCCCAGCGGCGTGGTTGTAAATGAGATACTTCTGGAACTGCTTCACCTGATCGTCGTCAAGGACCACCTCGGAGAACTCGCCGATGCCCGTGTTGACGCCGTACATGATCTCGTGGGCCTTGATCTTGTCCTCCAGCATGGCCCGGCACACCTTGATCCGTTCTACGGCGTCCTGGGTGATCTCGACCTTCTCGCCGTGGCGCGCGACGCGCACGACGTCGTCTACCGTTAGCCCCTTCCCATCGAGAACGACTGCCATCTTGGCCACCTTTCAAGGCTCAGACCGGGATCGACGCAGGAACGACTGCGCCGGCCGACGACTTGGCGGCCGACGCCTCGCGTGACCTCACATGATAGCATGAAGGAACGGCGTCGGGGAAGGTCGGTGTCCGCGGGGTGCGGCACCGTCACGAACGTCGGACGGAGTCCGAGGGAACGGGCCCGGCCTGCCTTGCCTCGCTTCTGAGCCTTGCCTCCGCGGCCGCGTGCCGCCTGTCGGCGACTATCGCGTAGGTGCAGGCCGCGAGGAGCGCGGGCGCGGAGTAGACGCCCGGGATCGCCACGCCCGCGAGGATGGACCCTCCGACGTGTCCGATCACGTTGGCCAGCTCCAGGCCGACGACCCACAGCATGAGCGTCCGCATGCCGCGCGCCCCGCGGTACGCCAGGGGGGTCAGGAGCGCGAGCACGGCGACCGTCCCGATCGATGCGCCCATCCAGACGGTCAGACTCAGGTACGGGAGCTTCACGAAGGGAACGAGGTCGCGGACCGCGTCCAAGGCAGCCTGGTAGGTCTCAAGGAAGCCACCGCCTATCTCGTCGGCGGTATGAATGGCGAACGCCAGGCAGAGAAGCAGCCACGGGAACCCGAGGTACCGCGCGTTCAGGCGCGACACGTTCGTGGGTCTTACTCCGGCGGCGTCCGACAATCGTCCTCCCGCTTCTAGTCGAGGTGCACTCCCGGCCCGGTCCATCCGAAAGTCCGTAGGTCCACGCGGGCGCGCTCGTCGAACACCACGCCCTCAGCCTCGAGCATTGCGCGCTGGAGCGCAAGACCCTCGCCGCTCAGGCTGATCTCACCGCGCCCGTTGATGACGCGGTGCCACGGCACGTCGCTGCCCTGCGGGATCGACGCCATCGCGTACCCGACCATCCTGGGCGTGCAACGTCCCGCGATCTCCGCTATCTGGCCGTAGGTCGCCACGCGCCCGGAGGGCACGGCTCTCACAACACGGTAGATGCGCTCGCGATGCCCCCCGTCGCTCATGAGACAAGCTCCTGGAAGAGGTACCACGCACCCTTCCTGTCGGATGAACCACGTGGGGCCCTGTCGTAGTACAGCTCGAAGATGCGGCCCGAGTCGGTCCGCACCCTGCGGTAGTGGCGACCGACTCCCCATGAACCGACGTTGCTCGCCCGAGCGAGGTGCTCGCCTATGAAGCGGACAGGCCTCATCCCTCCTCGCCGTCGGTGTCGTTTCCGAGCAACTTGCCCATGCTGATCAATTCCTGTTCCTTGTACCCGAGCGTCCTGTAGAAGTCGACGACGGAGGCGTTGGTGGCCCTCACCTGGAGGTTCAGTTTGCGGCACCCCAGTGCGGTCAGCCGCTCCTCCAGCGCCCGCATCAGGGCCGTCCCCGCGCCGCGACGACGTGAGCCGGGCTCGACGGCGACGTAGTAGACCCAGCCTCGATGCCCGTCGTAGCCCCCCATCGCGGTCCCCACGACGCGGTCACCATAGTCTGCCACCAGGAACAGGTCCCGCTGGACAGCGAGCTTCCTGCGGATGTCGAGCGCGGGGTCGTTCCACCACGGCGCGTCCGGGAAGACTTGTCGCCACAGCGAGACGACGTCGCGCTCGTCCTCCTCACGATAGGGCCTTATCTGCATGAGATCGCCCCGATGAGATCGCCGGTCACAGAGCTGAGGTGCTGGACCCGGAACCGGCGCTCGGGTAGAGAAATTCCTGGAGGTCGTCGCGCGCGACCAGCTTCGACGAGTCGGCGAAGCTCGGCCGCGTACTGCTCACCCACCTGAGACCGTGGAGCAGCTCGCTCTTTCCCGCGGCCTCGACCTCGCACTCGGTGAACACGATGGAGGCCTGCGTGGAGCCGGGATCATCCGATACGAGCAGCGTCAGGTCGCCCCCACGCGAGTCCCAGGTGCCCGTGAGAACGCCGCCGACCGCCGACAGGCCACATACGCCGAGTGTATCACATGAAGCGTCGCCCGGCGGCACGCACGCCAGTGCGAACCTGCCGTCGTCAGCGAGGCGGAGCAGGATGGTCCCGCAGTCGTAACCCATGCCGCGGTAGGCGTAGCGCAGGGACTTGCCCGGGATGAGCTTCGGTCCCGACGGCTCACATCCGGACAGCACAGCGAAAACCAACAGGGAGGCGAAGAGGGCTACCCCGAGCGTCGACACGACATGCCTTCGGCCCATCCTCACCGACCTCTCCTGTTGGCCCTCATGCGGTGGGACGTCAGTAGCCCGATCCCAAGCTGTAGAATACCACACGGTCGTCGGTGAATGTCGGCGCCGCGACCGTGCCCGAGTCCGGAAGGTACTCGAAGTCGGCGATCCTTGTTCCGGGTGTCGTCGTATCGACGAGCCGCTCGAGGTCGCCCGAGGGAGACACGCGGTAGAGCCGACCTTCCCACTGAGAGACCAGGAGGCCGCCGCTTCCGTCCGGCTTGATCCCGTCGATGGGCCCGACGGACATCCGGGCAACCTCCCGCGTCGCGAGCGTCGAGGGCTCGATGGACGTGAGGATGCCGTCCCCGCCGTTGCCCACCAGCAGCTTGCCGTCAAGGAACAGAAGCGCGTTTGGGCTGGCGAGACCGTCGCCCTGCATCCACACCTCGTACGCGTCTCCGGTCGATCTGTAGATGGCATTGCCGGCGCTGTCGGACACGTAGACCGTCCCGTCGGGTCCCAAGGCTACGTCGTTCGGGAATCTTGCTCCCGGCAGCTCGCTCCTCGCGAGTATCTCTCCCGAGGCGGTGTCGATCTCCACGACGCCCCGCCTGTCGACGACCAGGAGCCTGCCGTCGAGCAGGCACATCCCGGTCGGTCTCGAGAGGCCTCCCACCCAATTCAGCTCGGCCTCGCCTGCGCCGCGCGGGACGCGGGAGATGAACTGACCGCCGGCCGCGGCCGTCCGACCGTACGCGTCGTAGTTGGACACGTAGAACACGTCGGCGGACGGGTCGTAGACCACCGACTCCGGCGTGGAGAACCCGTCCCGCGAACCGGTCTCGATCACGCCGTCACGGGTGAAGACCGCGTCGGCGTCCCTCGCGATGAAGCCCCAGCCGCCGAAGGCCTCGGCGACGAGCAGCACCAGCTCGTTCTCCCCGGGCTCCAGCGGGAGGAAGACGGAGTCGAACAACCCGACGATCCCGAGGAACGACGGGTCCCTCTGGCGGTAGGCGCTGCTGCCGAGGAAGAGCGGCCTGCCGTTCAGGTAGACCACGACGGCGTCGCTGTAGCCGAGCGCGAGTTCCATGGTGCGGCCTTCGCCGCCGTCCAGAACGTGCACCACCGGCGTGGCGAAATGCATTTC
>CAYNQF010000055.1:8035-17409 GCA_964399265.1 uncultured bacterium
TCGTGCGCGCATACACGCAGTCGGGCTCCGCGCCAGTCCTGCCGACGTAGAATGCCACGTCCACGAGTCCGTCGGGCTCGCACTCGACCTCGTGCCAGCCCGGGTCCCCCATGTCGTCGGAGCCGGGGTAGCGCTCGAGGTCGACCGAGGCGAGCGTGAAGCTCCGTGATATCTCCCAGTCGGTGATCGCACCGGGCGGCGCCTCCACGGGCGGCGGAGGCGCGAACTCCGGAGCGGAGCCCGCGTCGTAGCTGAAGTGCGAGTAGTAAGCGGTGCCGTCGACCGGCCCCGAGAGGCCTATGCTCCCAGGCTCGTCGCTGCGCTTGAGGTCGGTGACCAGGAGCGCGGGCGCCCCGTCGTCGCCCACGAACAGCCGCGCCTGTCCACCCGCGAACTCGAGGCGCAGATGCACCCACTGGTCCACGGGCAGCGTTACGGGGGCCGTGTAGCCGTCACCGTTGTAGAGCTGCCAGCTGCCGATGCCGTTGGAGGTCGGGGCGTACTGTATCGCGTCGGGGTAGATCGGCGTGCGGTGAGGCCTGATGTAGATCTCCTCGTAGTCCCTGGGCGACTGCATCCTGAACATGATGCCCGGGTAGGAACGCGCGTCGATCGACGGGAACGCGACGTCGACCTCGATCGTCCCGTCCGCGAACTGCACGTCCGGCAGGCGGGCGGTGCCCATGACGGCGGGGCGGTCGAGATACTCCACGACCTGCGCCCTGTCGAAGGTCCAGGCGTCCGAGTCGAAGGGAACGGTCACGCTCTCCGCGCTCGCCGACACGGCGTACAAGAGCGCGAGAGCGAGCCACGGCAGGGCTCGCGGGCTTCTCATCTTGGAGCACCTCCATCGGGATCGGCGGTAGCTTGGGTGTCTCTTCATTTGACCCACGCCCGAGGATACCGTTGACCGATGGTCACGTGCGGTCCGGCCCGACAACATTCGCGGCCGCTCCGACGAGTCCGCTGAAGACGGAGTAGCACGGACCGTCGGTGTTCCTGACGACCGTGACGCGGACCCTTCGATCGCTCGTGAATCCGGACTCGAAACCGACTCCGGGGTCCGAGCCCATCGCGTAGTGCAGTCTGGCTCCGTCGGGCAGCTGCTGGGTCCAGACCCCGTACCCGTAGCCCGCGCCGGGGCCCTCGCTCGCCGCGTCGACCGCGGGCCCCAGGAGTTCCTCCACGAAACCCTGTGAGAGGAGTCTTCCTCCCAGTAGCGCGTCCCAGAACCTGTCCATGTCGCGGAGTGTCGTGAACGCGCCGCCGTCAGGCTGCCCGACCACCGGGACGGCGCTCTTGTTGTCGCGCCAACCGTCGTCCGTCCTCACGTATCCTATGGCAGCGTGCGAAGGAAGCGCGTCCATGGCGAAGTAGCCGGAGTCGGCCATCCCGGCCGGCGCGAACACGCTCTCCTCGATGCACCGCGCGAACGGGACGCCGGCCTGCTCCTCCAGAATCAGCCCCAGGAGCACGAACCCCGCGTTCGAGTACGCGAACCTCTCGCCGGGCGGTCGCTTCATCCCCTTCCCGCGAAACAGCTCGAAGACGTCGCGCGGCGTCCTGACGTCGGAGGCCGGATGGTCAACCCAGAGTGCCTCGAAGTCGTCGTCCTCTTCCTCATCGAAGTAGTCGGCGACACCCGACGTGTGCGTGAGCAGGTTCCTGACGGTGACACGAGGGTCGATTCCGCTGAGGTCGAGCGACGAGACACCCACCAGACTGTCGTCGAGCGACAGAGCGCCCTCCTCGACCATGCGGCAGACCGCGACCGCGGTGAACGTCTTGCTGCCGGACGCCATTCCGAAGGCCGTGTCGAACCCACATGGCGCCCCGGTCGCGCGGTCGCGATAACCCCACGCGCGTTCCATTACGATCGTGCCGTCGACCGACACGCGAGCCACGCCGGAGAACGGACGGTCGCCCGCAAGCTGTTCCACCATGGTCTCGAGTGCGGAACGATCTATGCGACCGTCGAGGCCGTCGCTCATCAAGAGATCCTCCCCTTGTGGTATGGTGGCGACGCCGAGGGCGCGGCTCACCTGAAGTCTTCCCTGCGCGGGGTGAAGGCGTCGTAGATCCTGCAGCGCGTCACCGCCTTGCCCGCGTGGGGCACGTTCGAGGGGATGAGCGCGACGTCGCCCTCGCGCACGGCCCGTGTCTCCCCGTCAACCGTGAGTTCGAACTCCCCCTCTATCATGATGGAGATCTGCTCGTGGGGATGGGCGTGCTCGGGCATGACGGCCCCCGGCTCGACCTCCCAGAAGGACATGGTCATACCGGGCGTGTGCACGAACCTCAGGCTGTAGCCGGTGACCGGCTCGGACACCGCGAGTTCCCCAATCCTTGTGAACGACATCCTTCCTCCCCTCTGTGCTTCCGGCACCAGGCCGCCTACGCGCACATGTTGGGTTTGTCGGGCAGACGGCCCGGTACTATAATGAATGCTAAGAAAGCGTCAGGTGTATGAGCGTTGCTCATCCCAAGGGTGCGAGGATTACCGGAACTGAAGACATCGCGCTGTCGCCCGTCCCCGGCCGCCCCGGAGAGAAGACGTCACGTTGCGGTCCCGACCGGTGTTCCCCGGAAAGAAGATACCACATTGAGACGATTCTACATCCCGATCGCGGTCGCAGCGCTCCTGTCGGCCGCGCTTGCCACGACGGCCGCAGCCGACGACGCGACTGCCGTCACCATAACCGACGGCTCCCAGATACCCGGAGGCCCGGCCTCTCAGGGCCAGATCGGCGACTACCTGCTCTCCAACGGGGAGGTAGCGTTCGTCATCGAGAGCGTGGCGCACGCGCACGGCGAGGGTCTGGCCGGCGGAAACCTGCTCGATGCGGCGACGCTGCCGGAGTCCGAAGACCTTCTCGAGCACGTCCTGCAGGCGATCGACGGACTCCCGCGGCAGATCGTCTACGAGTCTGTGGAGATCGAGTCCGACGGAACGTCGGGCGACGCCGTGGTTCTCGCGCACGGCCATGACTCGGCAGACGCGGACATCGAGGCCACGACGCGGTACTCCCTCGGCGCGAACGACCACTACATCGAGATCGCAACCACGCTTACCAACACCGGCGCGACGCAGGTCGACTCCTACGTCGCGGGAGACGCAATCGACTGGTCGTACGGGGACAACTTCGCCCCCGGCTACGGCTTCGAGATAACCGGCATCACGACTTTCACCGAGTGGATCGGCAGCCACAGCGAGTCGACGAGCTACGCCTACGGCAAGCCGGTCGGCACGCTGCACGGCGAGCACGGATACGGCTGGTCCGACGGCTGGCTGTTCACCGGGAGCATCCCAGCGGCGGGCTCCGTAACGATGACACGTTACTTCGCGGTCGGAGCACCTGGGCTCTCCTCCGCCAGCGACGGGATACTCGCCGCGCAGGGCATCCCGACGGGCCGACTCGCCGGCCGCATGACCGACGCGACCAACGACGAGCCCCTGGCCGGCGCCACCATCGACTGCGCCGTGAACGGCGTCGCCCTGTACACGCGCTGCGTCTCCGAAGACTCCGGAGACTACGGCGCTACTCTCCCGCCCATGAGATTCAAGATGGTGGCTACAACGGAGGACTACGTGGGGGACTCCGAGACGGTAACCCTGGCCCAGGCGGAGACGACTCGCGTCGACTTCGCGCTCATGCCGTCCGACTGGGCCGGCGGAAGAGGCGACACGCTGACCGTCGTGATGCGGCCCATCATCACCGTCCCGGCGATAGTCACGAATGGTGGCAGCTTCACGATCGAAGCCGTAGCTCCGCCACTCACCTCCGGCTGGTCGGCGAAGCTGTTGCGCGGTGACTACTCGAAGAGGCTGTCGATCACGAGCGCCGACTACGAACTCGACCATGAGCGCTGGTATCTGACGGCCACCGTGCCGGGCGGCGTACCCGACGAGATGTACGACCTGATCGTCCAGGCGTCAGGCGGCATCGCCGACACAGTGGCGCACTCCGTCGCCGTGCGCGACTCGATCCCGTCAGACTTCTACTTCGTGCACATAACCGACACGCATCTTCCCACGCACCTCTTCTACGGTGAGCACGGGTGGGACACCGACACGACGGCCATGAAGGACCTGCGCGCGGTCATCAATGACATCAACATCGCGAACCCCGCTTTCGTCATCTTCACGGGTGACGTAGTGAACGAAGGCGAGACCGAGGACCTGATGGGTCACCGGTGCTTCACGAAGGCGCAGCGGATCCTCAAGGAGTTGGACGTGCCCGTCTTCGCTGTCGCGGGCAACCACGACATGGGCGGCTGGGACGACACTCCTCCGCCCCCCGGGACGTCGCGCAAGAATTGGTGGAAGTTCTTCGGCTGGCGGTACCTGGCGGCTCCGCCCCCGGCCGACGACATCTACACTCAGAACTACACGTTCGACTTCGGCGGAACGCACTTCGTCGGACTCGAGGCCTACGACAACTACGACGGCTGGCGTCTGCCCATCTACGGCCGCGAGAGCTTCACCGCACGGCAGATGGAGTGGCTGGCCGACGATCTCGCGCTGGCCGATCCCGAGGCGCCCAAGATCCTCTTCTACCACTACGACTTCGAGGACCAGCTGAACCTGAGCGCGCTCGGCGTCGACTGCGGTCTGTGGGGCCACATTCACTCCAACAGCGGTTCGATAAACTCGAGACCTCTGAATCTCGCCACGGACAACGTCTGCGACGGCAACCGCTCGATGCGGTTCCTGCGGGTCGCGGACGGCGTCGTCTACGCGTCGGAGACCATTCGCGCGGGGTCCAACGGCGAGAAGCTGCGTGTGACATACGACGTGCCCAACGACGGAACGAGCTACAGGCTCACCGCCACGGTGGTGAACCAGAACCCGCAGAGCTACGACGACGCGCTGCTCCGCTTCCAGGTTCCGGCCGACTCGCTCCCCTATCGGACCAACTACGGCGAGATCGCTCAGACGCTGGTCGACGGAGACGTCGCAACCTGCTACGTCCACTTTGGCATTCCAGCTACGAACTCCACGTACGTTTCGATAGAACCCACCGGCGAAACGCAGAGCCCGACCGAGGTCGCGCTGCTGAGGCAGAGCTACCCCAACCCTGCGCGCGGTGGAACGACACTGAGCTTTGTGCTACCATCCCGGGGCGAGGCCGCGCTCAAGATCTATGACGTCGCGGGACGCCTCGTGCGCGTGCTGCGGGACGGCCCGGCCGACGCCGGAGACAACGAGGTCTTCTGGGATCTCAAGGGCGAGGACGGAAGCACGGTGGCCTCCGGCATCTACTTCTGCCGCCTCGAGACGTCCGGACGAACCGAAGCGAAGAAGCTCGTCGTTCTGAAATGACCCTGTCCCATTGAGCCAGCGGCTGCACGACCGGGGCCCGACGCGCGTCGGAAGCGCATCGGGACCCCGGAAGCAGCTTCGACCGGAACCGACTGAGGAGGAGGCTCCGTGCCGGGTTCAACCGTCTTCTGGGTAGTGGTCCCACCCGCGGCGCTCCTGATCGCCACCATCGTGTTCTTCGTCAGGACAAGACAGAGGAGCTAGAACATGGACCCCGTTCTCGTGGGATTCATCGGCTATCTCCTCATCGTCGTCGTGGTCGGCTTCGTGACGTTCAGGCTCACGAGGACGCTGGCCGATTACCTTCTGGCCGGGCGGAAGCTCGGGGCGTGGGTCATTGCCTTCAGCGAGCGCGCGAGCGGAGAGAGCGCGTGGCTCCTCATCGGTCTGCCTGGACTCGCCCTGGCGTCCGGCTTCTCGGCGATATGGTCGGCCATAGGCTGCGGCGTCGGCATCTTCGCGTCCTGGACGCTCGTGGCGAAGCGCCTCCGCGTCCAGACGGAGAGGCTCGGCGCGCTCACCCTCCCCGACTACTTCGAGGCCAGGTTCAAGGACGGCAGTCACCTGCTGCGGATCGTCTCGATGGCCGTCATCGTGTTCTTCTTCACGTTCTACGTGTCGGCCCAGTTCCTGGCGGCCGGCAAGGTGCTGCACACGACGTTCGGCCTCGCTCCGCTGCACGGCATGATCATCGGCGCCGTCATCATCATCTTCTACACGATCATGGGCGGCTTCTTCGCGGTCGCCTGGACCGACCTGATCCAGGGCATACTGATGGCCGGAGCGATGATCCTGCTCCCCCTCGCCGCCTGGATCGAACTCGGAGGCGTCGCAGGCGTCGCCCAGAAGATCGCGGCGATAGACCCGAACATGCTCCTCGTCACCGGGGGACAGACGGGAAGACCTCTCATCATGGGACTCATCGTGGGTAGCCTCGGAATCGGTCTCGGCTACGTGGGACAGCCGCACCTGCTCGTGAGATTCATGGCCATCAGGAGCCCGGGCGAGCTGCGCAAAGGCACGCTCATAGCGATGACGTGGGTCGTGGTGGCCTTCTGGGGGGCCGTGCTCGTCGGGATAGCCGGTCTCGCGCACTTCGGGACTCACGGGCTCGCCGACCCGGAACACGTCATGCCCCAGATAGCGACCATCTTCCTGCCAGCGGGGATCGCCGGCGTCGTCATATCCGCGGCCATAGCCGCGATGATGTCGACCGCCGACTCGCAGCTCCTTGTCGCGACCTCGGCGTTGTCGGAGGACATCTACCACCAGCTCGTGAACAGGAAGGCGTCGCAGAAAGTGCTGCTGGCCATCAGCAGGGTAGGGACCATCGCCATAGGGATCATCGCCTTTGTCCTCGCGCTGCGAGCCGAGGAGAAGGTCTACTGGTTCGTGCTGTATGCGTGGGCCGGCCTCGGCGCTGCCTTCGGCCCGGGGATGGTTCTGTCTCTCTGGTGGAAGAGGACCACGAAGTGGGGCGTCTTCGCCGGCATGGTCGTGGGTTCGATCGTTGCTGTAGTGTGGCACAACGTGGCGTTCTTGAAGGACCTGGTCTACGAGCTGGTCCCGGCGTTCGCGCTGGCGCTTGTGGCGGTGGTAGTGGTCAGCCTACTCACGAGGCCACCCGAGGACATCAACATGGAGGCGAACTGATGAGAGCACTGGTCTTGGGCGGCGGCCTGATGGGACGCGCCGCGGCGTACGACCTCTGCCGCCAGCCCGACGTGGAGAGCGTCGTCGTGGCCGACATCGACCAAGAGAAGGCCGAGCAGGCGGTGGCCGTGGCCAACTGCGGCACGGCAAGCGCGATGAAGCTCGACGTCAAGAACAAGGATGCGGTGGCATCGGTCCTTCGAGACGTCGACTGCGCCCTGGGCGCCGTCAGCTACACCGTCAACCTGGCTCTCTCCAGACTCGCCATCGAGGCGGGAACGCACTGGTGCGACATGGGCGGCAACAACAACGTCGTCGCGGCCCAGCTCGGGCTGAACGACGCGGCGAAGGCGGCCGGGGTCTCGATCATCCCCGACACCGGACTCGCGCCCGGCATGGTCATCCCGCTCGCGATGCACGGCGTGCAGAGCATGGACAGCGCCGACACCGTCCGCATCCGCGTCGGCGGTCTCCCCCAGCACCCGAAGCCGCCCCTGAACTACATGCTCGTATTCTCGGTGCAGGGCCTGATTAACGAGTACGTCGAGCCATGCGTGGCGATACGCGACGGGAAGGTGGTCGACGACATCGAGCCGCTCGTCGACGTCGAGGAGATCGAGTTCCCTCCCCCGTTCGGCAAGCTCGAAGCGTTCAACACGTCCGGCGGCACCTCGACGCTCCCTTCGACGCTCGAGGGCAAGGTGAGCGACCTCGACTACAAGACGATACGCTATCCGGGGCACGCATCGCAGATGCGCGCCATGCTGGACCTGGGGCTCATGTCGGACGATCCGCTCGAAGTGGCGGGAGCCAGGGTCTCCCCGCGCGCCGTGCTCGAACGCCTCATCGACCTCAACGTTCCGCACGGGGACGACGACATCGTGCTGGTCAGGGTGACCGTGGAGGGAACGAAGGGCGGACGCCCCTCCCGGGCCGTCTACGAGATGATCGACTACAAAGACGAGAGAACGGGCCTCACCGCGATGATGCGCGGCACGGCATTCCCATCCGCCGCGGTCTGTGCCATGATGGGACGAGGTGAGACGCCGCCCGGAGCCATGCCTCAGGAGCTGGCCCTCGACTGCGGGCGGTACATAGAGGAGCTCAAGGCTCGAGGGCTCCCGCTCGACGTGAGGTTCGAGACCAGCTAGCGCGCGACAGCGCGCCCGCCGGCAGACAGTCCACCGGACGACCCCTCACTGCGAGGTGAGATGAGAGCCGCAGCCGCCATCGCCGCGGCATGCGCACTCGCCGCCCTTCTCCCCGTCGCCGCCTCGGGGATCGAGGACCAGCGCCAGTCCGACGCCGCGTCCGCCGCACTGGGTACTCCGGAGCAGCGCCGGCCGGGGGACACATCCGAAGCCGCAGGGCATCCCACGACACTGCGCTCTCTCTAAGGCACGCCCGACTACGAACGCGTGCTCTCGCGCTCATTCGAAGCCATCCTCTCCGACAGCCAGAGAGTGGCCTACTCGGCGCTGACACTGGGCGAGCGACGGCTGTACAGGCGCCGCTTCTGGACCTGGAACGACCCTACCCCCGCGACCAACGAGAACGAGTTCCTCGAGGAGCACGTGAGGCGTCTCGACTGCGCGCTCTCGTTCTTCTGCCCGGGCGACGGGCCCGAGTGGGACGACCGCGGAGACATGGTCATCAGGTTCGGCCTGCCCGAATCGCGGTACTGCGAGATAGGCGACGTCGCCATGGCCTATGGGGCGATGGGCATCATCCCGAACTCCGAGACCTGGACCTACGGCCGTGAGGACATGACACTCCACTTCATTGACCCCAGCCTGAACGGCAGCTACGTGCTCGGCACCGACACGAAGATGCTGACCGCGAGAGGAAGGCCCGCGACGGTCACGAAGGCGGCCGACGCCGACCGCGTTCGCGCGCCTATGACGCCCCGCTACATCGAGGGCGAGCACGCCGCGTATCAGGCTCAGGAGATGCAGGAACACGGCCTGAACGCCGTAGAGGAAGTGCCGGCGAGCTACGCATACGCCCCGCCGGCGGAGCCCATCACGCTCTTCTACGAGGTTGTAACCGCGAGGGGGCCCGACGGGAAGACCGACGTGGCCATCAACTACGAGGTGCCTCTGGCCGAGCTGTCGGGCGACGACAGCGGCGGACGGTGGTCGACGACGGTCGACAAACGCATCAGGGTGATGAACGCCGCGTTCGACGTCCTGCTCTCGGACGAGAGGAGGCTGTCGGTCACGGCCGGAGACGCCGAGCGGCCCGCGACTGTCACGGACGAATGGCGCATGGACATGGCTCCGGGCGAGTTCATCGTGGGGCTGGCCGTGCACGACAGCACGAGCGGGCGTGTGGGGTCGGGCCGCAGCCGCATCGTCGTCCCGGACTATTCGGGCGAGGGACTCAGGATGAGCGACCT
>CAYNQF010000056.1:0-2111 GCA_964399265.1 uncultured bacterium
GTGTCGTGGAGAGGATGAACAAGGGCGTCATCGCCGGCTATCCGGTGGTCGACGTGAAGGTCGCTGTGTACGACGGTAAGTTCCACTCCGTGGACTCGTCGGAGATGGCTTTCAAGATGGCCGGCTCCATCGGATTCCGCCTCGCAGCGGCGGACGCGAAGCCGGTCCTGCTCGAGCCCATCTACCTGATCACGGTGGCCGTTCCGGACGAGTACCTGGGCGATGTCATGAGCGACGTATCGTCGCGTCGCGGCAAGATCCGCGAGACAGGGCAGGAGGGGCGCTACCAGGTCGTCAAGGCGCTCGTCCCGCTCGCGGAGCTGTACAAGTACTCGACGCACCTGCGTTCGATCACGCAGGGGCGGGGCTTCTTCGAGATGGATTTCTCTCACTACGAAGAGGTCCCTGGAGATGTTCAGGCGAAGGTCGTGGCGGAGTCGACGGTCGAGGCCGACGAGGACTAGAGGACCTACAGGCGCACAGGAGCGCCGGCACGGGGAGGACGTCCGATGTCGGGACATTCGAAGTGGGCCAGCATCAAGCACAAGAAGGCCGCGACTGACGCGAAGCGCGGCAAAATCTTCAATAAGCACGCCAAGCTCATTGAGACGGCGGCTCGCGCGGGCGGGGGCGACCCCGACATGAACCCGCGCCTGCGCACGGCCGTGCAGGCCGCGCGCGACGACAACATGCCTGCCGACAAGATCGAGAAGGCCGTCGCGAAGGGCTCGGGGCAGATCAAGGGTGTGGTGTACGAGGAGATCGTGTACGAGGCGTACGGTCCGGCCGGCGTCGCGATGATCATACAGGTTCTGACCGACAACAAGAACCGGACGGTCGGTGAGATACGACACATGCTCCAGAAGCACGGCGGCCACCTGGGCGAGAGCGGCAGCGTGGCGTGGAACTTCTCGCAGAAGGGCGTGATCGCGATCCCGTCCGACGGCAACGACGAGGACCGCGTCATGGAGGTCGTGCTCGATGCGGGTGCCGAAGACCTGAGCGTCGAACTCGACTCGTTCGAGGTGACGACCGACCCGAAGAGCTTCATGGCGGTCCGAGACTCGCTGACCAAGGCCGGCGTGGCGGTGTCCAGCTCGCAGGTAACGTGGGTGCCGGGCACGACGGTCGAGCTGGAGGAGAACGACGCGCGCAAGGTGCTGAGGCTGATGGAGGCACTCGACGACCACGAGGACGTGCAGAACGTCTCGGCGAACTTCGACATCTCAGACGAGGTGCTCGAGCGCGTGAAGGAAGACGAAGAGGTGTAGCCGAGTGGCCGACACGGTCGTGGTGCTGGGAATAGACCCCGGTTCGATCACGACGGGCATCGGCGCCGTTTCGAGTGAGGACGGGCGCCCGCGCGCCCTGGGCTGGTGGAGTGTCACCACCTCGGCCAGGGCGCCTCTGCCGGAGCGCCTCCGCAGGATCCACGACGAGATAGTCGCCCGCATCGAGGCGCTCGGACCCGACGAGATCGCGGTCGAGGACCTCTTTCAGGCACAGAACGTCCGGTCGGCATTGAAGCTCGGGCACGCCCGCGGCGTGGCACTCCTGGCCGCCGCTGAGAGTCGCGTGCCGGTCTTCGAGTACGCTCCCAGAGAGGTCAAGAAGTCGGTGGTCGGGGTCGGGTCCGCCACGAAGGCGCAGGTTGCCTCAATGGTGGGCCGCCTGCTGGACGTCGACGTCTCCGGCATGAAGGAAGACGAGTCCGACGCCCTTGCGATCGCCCTCTGCCACGTTCACAAGAGAGACGGGATCGGTCGCCGATGATCGCTGAGCTCACCGGTAAGCTGGCAAGGAAGTCTCCCGCCGGGATCGTCGTCGACGTGGGTGGGGTCGGCTTCCGGATCCTGGTTCCCGTCTCCACCTTCCGAGGCCTTCCGGACGAGGGGCGAGAGGTACATCTCTTCACGCATCTCCACGTGAAGGAGGACGCTCTCGAATTGTTCGGGTTCGCGACGGCCGCCGAGCGCAAGCTTTTCCTGGAACTGATATCGATCTCCGGCATAGGTCCGAAGCTGGGACTGTCGGTGCTGTCCGGTCTCGCTCCCGACGCGTTCCACCGCGCTGTCGTGGAGGAGGACCTGGCGCTTCTTACGAGCGTGTCG
>CAYNQF010000056.1:2121-4179 GCA_964399265.1 uncultured bacterium
AGCTCCGGCGACGGCCGCGTAAGCGCCGTCCCGTCATCATATTCGGCCAGCAGCTATGGGTCGCCCGGCTGATAAGCGTCCTTTTCATCACAGGTGCGATAGCCTATATGTACCTGCTTGTGAAGAGGCTGTTCAACAGGGAGGACCTGGCGCTTCTTACGAGCGTGTCGGGCATAGGGAAGAAGACCGCGCAGCGGATGATCGTCGAGCTGAAGGAGCGACTGTCCGGGATGGACGTGGCCTCTGTCGGCGGGGGCGCGGTGGTGGTCGGTGACGTGGGCGACGCCGTGCTCGCGCTGATGGCGCTCGGCATGAGCAACCTCACCGCCAGGGAGGCCGTTCTCAAGGTGCAGCGCGAAGCCGGTTGCGAGCTCTGCGTGGAGGAACTCATCATGCGCGCGCTCCGGAAGGGGAAGTAGCCAACGATGAGTGAACGCGTCACGACGCCGAAGCTGTACAATGACGACGCGCGTTTCGAGACGCGCCTGAGGCCGGCGCGTTTCGACGAGTTCGTCGGTCAGCAGACGCTCAAGGACAACCTGGCGGTCTTCATCGAGGCGGCGAAGAAGCGGGGTGAGCCGCTCGACCACTGCCTCTTCTACGGTCCTCCGGGACTCGGCAAGACGACGCTCGCGCACATCATCGCGACCGAGATGGGGACGGAACTGGTCTCGACCTCCGGTCCCGTGATCGAACGACCCTACGACCTGACCGGAATGCTCACCAATCTGAAGCGTGGGGACGTGCTCTTCATTGACGAGATCCACAGGCTCCAGCACGTGGTCGAGGAGTACCTCTATCCCGCGATGGAGGACTTCTCCGTGGACATCGTTCTCGACAAGGGACCTTCCGCGCGCAGCGTGAAGCTCAATCTCGAGCACTTCACGCTGGTCGCGGCCACGACGAGAGCCGGGCTCCTGACTTCGCCGCTCCGTTCGAGATTCGGCGTCGCCCAGCGGCTCAACTACTACGATCCAGAGGAACTCGCGACGATCGTGACGAGGTCCGCTGCCATCCTGGGAGTACCCATTGACGGCGACGGCGCGCTCGAGATCGCGCGGCGCGCGCGTGGGACGCCCAGGATCGCCAACAGGCTACTGCGGCGTGTGCGTGACTTCGCCGAGGTGATGGGTGACGGCAGCGTCAGCGCCCGGGTCGCGCACGAGTCGCTGCTCAAACTCGAGGTGGACGAGCGCGGACTGGACGAGATGGACCGCCGCATCATGGAGGCGGTGCTCCACAAGTTTGGAGGCGGCCCGGTCGGCGTCAAGAGCCTCGCGGTGGCCGTCGGCGAGGAGGCAGAGACGATCGAAGAGATATACGAGCCGTTCCTCATCCAGCAGGGCCTCCTGAAGCGCACGCAGCGCGGACGAGAGGCCACCCGCCTGGCCTACGAGTACTTCGGCGTCCCCGGGAATTCCGGCGAACAGGGAAAGCTCCTCTGAGCGCCACGCCGCAGGGCCGGCGTCCGCTCGAGCCTCCAGTTGGTCCCATCTCACGGGAATCGAAATATGCGCGTTCTGCTACACATCTGCTGCGGCCCGTGTGCCATCGTGCCCGTTCGCGAACTGACTGCTGACGGGCATCAGGTCTCGGGGGCGCTGGTCAACCCGAACATCCATCCTTACCGGGAGTTCGAACAGCGCAACGCCGCCGCCCGGCAGATGGCGGACTCACTCGGCGTGGAGATCGTGCGGGAGGACCCGTACGGGCTTGTCGAGTTCACGCGGGCCGTCACCGGCAGGGAGGACGCCCGCTGCGAGACCTGCTACCGAATGAGACTCGGACGCGTCGCCGACCTGGCGGTCGAGCTGGGCTTCGACGCCTTCACGACGAGCATGCTCGTGAGCACTCACCAGGAGCACGAGAAGATCGCTCGCATCGGCGAGGAAGAAGCAGAGAGGGCCGGGGTCCGTTTCCTCTACCGGGACTTCCGACCGCGCGTGATGGACGGAGTGCGCGAGTCCAGGGCGATGGGGCTGTACAGGCAGCAGTACTGCGGGTGCGTCTACAGCGAGTGGGAGCGTTACGGGGGCGGCCCCCGCGGGCGGTAGGGGG
>CAYNQF010000056.1:4279-17307 GCA_964399265.1 uncultured bacterium
CGCGTGGAGATGTTCCTGCTCCGCGAGACGGAACCGCGCGTCTGGGAGGCCCTCCTGAAGCCCGGCTCGAAGATCAGGGAGGGAATGGTCCTCGAGTTCACCCCGCTCTCCGCGGCGAGCCGGGGCGGGACGACCGGCGCGACGGGGAGCGACGTTCGGCCGGGTGACGCGGCCGGCGCGGATACGGCGATGTCCGCCGGGCCCAGGTTGACAGCGCGCGTCGAGCGTACGCTGTCCGGCGGCAAGCGCGTCGTGCGGCTCGACCCCGGAGAGGAGAGCATGGAGCGTCTTCTCGAGGACATCGGGCGGGTCCCGCTGCCACCCTACATCGACCGCGAGGCGGAGAAGCTCGACCGCGAACGCTACCAGACCGTCTACGCGCGAGTGCCCGGGGCGGTAGCCGCGCCGACCGCGGGCCTGCACTTCACCGGGGACGTGATGAACGGCGTCGAGGCCCGGGGCGGCAGCTTCGCGAAGATCGTGCTGCACGTAGGTCTCGGCACCTTCCGTCCCGTCGCCGTCGAAGAACCGTCGGAGCATGAGATGGACGCCGAGCGCTACGAGGTGACCGACGTGGCGGCCGCCGCGATCAACGCAGCCAGGGCCGGCGGCGGACGCATCGTCGCTGTGGGCACCACCGCCGTCCGGGTGCTCGAGAGCGTCGCGAACGAGCGGGGAGAGGTCGCCGCCGGGAGCGGCGAGACAGCCCTTTTCATAACGCCCCCGCACCGCTTCAGGGCCGTCGACGTCCTGTTGACCAACTTCCATCTCCCGCGTTCGACGCTCCTTATGCTCGTGTCGGCCTTCGCCGGACGCGAGCACGTCCTCGCTGCTTACGAGGAGGCCGTCCGGGAGCGCTACCGGTTCTACAGCTACGGAGACGCCATGCTCATTCTGTGAGGCGGCTTGCGCCTGCGAGGCGGTTTCCGCTTGTGAGGCGGCTTGCGCTATCTCAGCAGCACGACCTTCGCGGTCTCCGAGCGTTCACCTACCTTCGCACTCACGAGGTAGATGCCGGCCGCGACCCGTCGTCCTTCCGTGTCGGTTCCGTCCCATCTCAGTGAACAGGCGCCACCATTCAGATCATCGCCGACGAGCACGCGGACAAGCCTTCCGGATACGGTGTGGACGGTCACGCGTCCGCGGCACGTACCTGGAGTGGACAGCATGAGAGCAACTCCGTCACGGGTCGGATTGGGCCAGACGCTCAGGCCGCCCTCCGACGAAGCGACAGGGGTGGGCGGCGATTCGTCCACGTCGGTCTGTGCCCCGGACGCGAGGTTATCGTAGAAGCTCCTCGCGCCTGCGAAGGCAGCGAATGCGGCGGCCGAATCGGCGGCCGAGATCCATTCCCCACGGTCTTCCGCCAGTTCTTCGAGGTTCTCGACCCACTCGGCCAGCGCCTCAGCATCTTCATGGACGGCCACCCGTCTGCCCGCCAGCGTGACGTAGACGGGCGTCGTGTGAGCGAACAGGCTGTCTCCCATCGTGGCCCAGTTGTTCTTCTGGCCGAAGACGCGGGCAGCGACCCAGCAACTTTCACAAGTGGGCAATGAGAAGGTCGTGTCGAAGGCGCAGCAGCCAGGTGGCAGGCAGAAGGACATCGCCGTCTCGCCATTCCTTACGACGTCGACGCGACTCACGGGAAGGACGCTTTCGATCGAGACCGAGCCGGCCAGCACGGTGAACTCCTCCTCGTACGAGACTGTCTGCCCCGGTCTTGCACCGTCGATCTCAAAAGAGGTCACGAGCGGACCATTGGTTACGAAGGTGCGGCCGCTCCTCAGTCCGGCAAGCCAGGAGTCGCAGCAGAGTTCGGGCTCGTCCGTGCACACGTAGACCCTGTATCCTCCCACGGGAGCTGTCCGCATGTTGTTGGGGCACGCGTCAGTTCCGGCGCACGCGGTGAGTTCGAATCCGCAGTTGAGAAGGCGGTACCAGAGATCGAGTTCGCGGCCGAAATGGTGGTAGTTGCTGTACGACAGGACCTCGAAGCCGTCGATTTCTCCCGAGAGCACGTCGACGGGGAGAGTGCGTGCGAGCATCGTTGCGGAAGGGCCCGAGTCGAGGTCGAAGAAATCGTCGGTGCTTACGGGATGCGCGGAGATGACGACCCCGTTGGGCTGTTCGTGGACGGACTCGGCCAGGGTGGAGATGAGCGGTTCCCACGTGGTGTGGAAGGGCTCCACGAGTGACGATAGCCCCAGGAATCCGGAGTGCCCGTAGACGGAGCTGCGCTGCTCCTCAGTGATGTAGACGACGCGCCCCGGACGGCTGCACGGGTCGGGGCCGCCGCAGAAGCCGTGCGTGTTGTCAAGGCAGTGCAGGAACTGTATGTCCTCCGCGCACGAGAGGCAGAACATGCCAGGGATATCCAGCTCGTAACTGCCCCCGGGGTGGCAGTAGTGGACGTGGCAGTCGCCCGAGTACCAGCCGGGCGTCGCTCCGGCGAGGGTCGGATCAAGCGTGATCGTGAGAAGCGTGTCTGAACTGACAAGGACCGTCTCGCCGTACACGGAGAACTCGACCCCGTGAGATGCGCCGACGAAGGTCGGTCCCGGAGGTACGTCCACAGAGAAAGGGGCGTTCGCGTAGAAGTAAGGGCCGTGCGACCAGGAAGCCTCGTGATAGAGGCAGCTCTCCGCAGGGGCAGGCCATCGTGGATGACCGTACGCGTCGGCTATGGTACAGCGTGCGTCGAGCGCCTCGCCCGTACCTCCATGGAGTACCACGCAGGTGAGCCGAACAGAGTCCCGCGTGGCCGGAGCAGAGAGCGCTTCGTGATCGTGCTGGCCGGCGGCGGCGCCGAGAAGAGGAGAACTGAGAGAAGGCAGCACTGCGAACGCGAGAACAGAGGCCACGCAGAAGACGGACAGGAAAGCTCTGCTCGGAGGTCCGGAGTTCTGAGTACGAGGACTCGAAGGCAGGCAAGGGCGCGGGAAACGGGTCTTCACTGGTTCCCTCCTTATGGTTGTCCGCCGATGGAGGCGGTCGTGGGCGAACGCGCGCGATAGTGGCATCCTCCAGCAGTATGGGTGTGCAGTACACTATCACGACTGTGAGAGCCGGGCATGGCGACGTCAACGCTAATATGGACTCGACCAAGTAAAGCGATATCAGGTGTAACGAAGATGCTGCTGAGACAACAGGATAGGAACGGAAGCCTGCTATGAAGCGTGTTGACGGGAGGCGCTGGTCACATTAACCTGGGCAGTTCATCCGGGGTAGGAAACTGCGGGAGGCAATGGGGATGTTCGAGTTCAGGGTGGTGGCGCAGGACGACGTGACAGGTGCACGCGCGGGCGTGCTTTCGACGCCTCACGGCGAGATAGAGACGCCGGTGTTCATGCCCGTCGGGACTCAGGCGACGGTCAAGACGCTCGCCCCCTTCGAACTCAAGGAGATCGGTGCCAGGATCATCCTGGCGAACGCCTATCATCTGTATCTGAGGCCGGGCGCCGACGTCGTGAAGGCAGCCGGAGGCCTGCACGCATTCATGGGATGGGACGGGGCGATATTGACCGACAGCGGGGGATTCCAGATCTGGAGTATCGCGCGACTGAACAGAGTGCGCGAAGAGGGTCTCGAGTTCCAGTCACACCTCGACGGGTCCCGGCACTTCATGAGCCCGGAGAGCAACGTCCAGCTCCAGAGGGACATCGGCTCGGACATCATGATGGCGCTCGATGAGTGCGTGGCGTATCCGGCCGAGCGGTCTTACGCGGAGAGTTCCGCGGAGCTGACGCTGCGCTGGGCGAGGCGCGCGAGGGACGAGTGGGCTCGGAGGCCGGGGAAGCAGGCGCTCTTCGGGATCGTACAGGGCGCCACCTACGAGGACCTGCGCCGTTCCTCGGCGAGGGCCATAGCAGACATGGGTTTCCCGGGGCACTCGATAGGTGGGCTCGCCGTCGGCGAGCCCAAGAGCGCGATGCGCGAGATGGTGGACGCGGTCCTGGAGGAGCTGCCGCCGGAGAAGCCACGGTATTTCATGGGACAAGGCTTCCCGGAGGACATCATAGGTTCGGTGGCACAGGGCGTCGACATGTTCGACTGCGTCATGCCGACGAGGAACGCGCGCAAGGGCACGCTCTTCACGTCGAAGGGCAAGCTGGTGGTGAAGAACGCTACCCACGCGCGCGACTTCGAGCCCATCGACGACTCCTGCTCCTGTTACGCGTGCAGGGAGTTCTCGCGGGGCTACCTGCGCCACCTCTTCAACAGCGAGGAAACGCTGGCGGGGAGGCTGGCGACCGTGCATAATCTCACGTTCTACGTCTCCATGATGCGCGAGATGCGAGAGGCCATCATCGGAGGGCGCTTCGTCGATTGGCGGCGGGACTTCATGGACAAGTACCAGGGTGGAGAGACCCGCTGATCGCCATGGCGAGGCCGGCAGGAAGAGAGGACGGAACATGGACGACCGCGGAACGAACGTCGTGGAGACCATCGCGCAGACTTCGGGCGGCAAGATGATCCTGCTCGTCGCGGACGGGCTGGGAGGGCTGCCGCATCCGGACACGGGACTGACCGAGGTCGAGACGGCCAAGACGCCCAACCTGGATGCCGTCGCGGCCGCGGGGATCACGGGGCTGCATGTTCCGATCGTGCACGGTGTGACCCCGGGCAGCGGCCCGGCGCACCTCGCACTTTTCGGATACGATCCGATCAAGTATGAGATAGGGCGTGGTGTTCTGGAGGCTCTCGGCATAGGCTTCGACCTGCGTCACGGCGACGTGGCCATCCGTATGAACTTCGCCACGATCGACGTCAAAGGCAACATCACCGACCGCCGCGCCGGTCGCATTCCCACCGAGAAGTGCGTGGAGCTTACGGCCAAGCTGGATACTATCAAGCTTCCGGGAGTCGAGCTGTTCGTTCGGCCCGTGAGGGAGCACCGGGCGGTGCTCGTGCTGAGGGGACCCGGGCTCGTCGGAGGTCTCAACGACACCGACCCTCAGAAGACGGGCGTCCCGCCGTTGAAGCTGGAGGTAGAGGACCGCGAGCAGGAGAAGACGGTCGAACTCCTGAACGCGTTCCTGGGCGCCGCGTTCGAGATGCTCAAGAGCGAGCCGGCGGCCAACGCGCTGACGCTGCGCGGCATCGCCTCTCTCTCGAAGCCGCCGAGCTTCACCGACAGGTTCAAGGCCAAGGCCGGCGCCATAGCGGCCTATCCGATGTACCGGGGAGTAGCCGGGCTGGTCGGAATGACGGTGCTTCCTCAGGCGGAGGACACGGCTGGACTCGTTAGACTGCTCCACGAGCACTACGACGACTTCGATTTCATGTTCGTGCACTTCAAGAAGACCGACTCGACGGGCGAGGACGGGGACTTCGCGGCGAAGGTGGCGGCCAGTGAGGCCTTCGACGCCCTGGTGGGCGAGGTGTTGAAGGTGAACCCGGACGTGCTCGCGGTGACGGGAGACCACTCGACGCCGTCGGCGATGGCGTCCCACAGCTGGCATCCCGTCCCGATTGCCATTCGCGCCGCCAACGTCCGGCGTGATGCCGTGAACAAGTTCGGAGAGTCCCACTTCCTTTCCGGCGGCCTGGGCATGATCAAGGGGACGGACGTTCTCCCGCTCATGCTCGCGCACGCCGGCAGGCTTGCCAAGTTCGGCGCGTAGTCGTGGGCGCGGTGCCTGCCGGGCGGAGCGATGCCCGGCGAGCCGCCCCGCGCCGGAGGGTGTGTAAGGCGATGCCCCGAACCACCATGACCGGACGCCTCGACTCGGGGGTTGCAGAGATACCGCGCGGCAGAGGGTATTTGCTGCTCGTCCTGAGCGGCGGCACTCTGGCGCTCGCGTTTCCGCCGGTCGACTTCACCCCTGCCGCTTTCCTCTCGCTCGTGCCGTTCTTCTATGTGCTCCGAAGAACGCGCGTCACCGGGTTCTGGAGCGCTTTCCGCCCCGGTCTGGTGGCGGGCGTTGCGTTCTTCATCCCGCTTCTCTACTGGCTCATCTTCCTGTCGTCCAGGGAGATGAACAACCCGGTACTCATGACCGGGCCCCTGCTCCTGCTCGTCCTGTTCGAGGCGCTGTACTGGGGGCTCTTCTCGACGGGCGCGGCCTGCCTGCGCCGCTGGTCGCGCGTACCCGCCTGGCTGTATCTCCCGGTCCTCTGGGTGGCCTGCGAGCAGCTGCGTTCTCTCTTCGTGCTCGGCTTTACGTGGGGCGCGCTCGGTTACGCCGGCGTCGACGTCAACCCGCTGCCCGCGCAGTTCGCGGGCATCACCGGAGTGCTGGGCGTCTCGTTCTGGATGGTGCTCGTGAACGCGCTCCTGCTTGACGCGATGCTGGCGCGGGGGAGAAGACGGGGCCTTCTATCTCTGGCTTGCGCCGTCGTCTTCGTCATCCCCTGGATACATGGCGCCGCGGTCATGCGCGAGGGCCTGCCGGAAGACACGCCGACGGTCAGGGTGGCCGTCGTACAGCCCAACATTCCAGCCGAGCGCAAGTGGGAAGAAGACTACAGGGACATGAGCTTCGATGTCCTGGCCTCGCTCACGCGCCTGGCGGCCGTCCAGTCGCCGGACCTGGTCGTCTGGCCCGAGACGGCGGCGCCCGCGTACCTGCTCAGGCAGCCCGAGTACCTGGACAAGGTCATCGAGGCAGCGCGAGACGCGGGAGCACCGATCCTCACCGGCTGCCTGGACCTGGACTACGATGCCGACTCGGAAGAGGTCCTCACGCGGAACAGCGCGATGCTCATCACGCCCGAGGGAGAGGTGCTCGACAAGTACGACAAGATCCACCTGGTCCCGTTCGGAGAGGTCATACCCTTCGAGACGGTCTTTCCGATCCTGAAGAAGGTGGACTTCGGCGAAGCCGACTTCGCTCCCGGGCGGGAGCTGGTCGTCTTCGACAGCGGGCGCGTGCGCTTCTCGGTCCTCATCTGCTTCGAGGCCATCTTCCCGCGCCTGGCGAGGCAGTTCGTGGACCGGGGAGCGGGGCTGCTCGTGAACGTGACAAACGACGTCTGGTACGGCCGCACTTCGATGCCGTTCCAGCACGCGTCCATGGCCGTCATGCGGTCGATCGAGAACCGCAGGAGCCTGGTGCGCAGCGCCAACAGCGGTGTGTCCCTGGTGACGGATCCGTTCGGCCGCGTGGTATCGCGTCTCGGCATATTCGAAAGTGGCGTGCTGGTTGAGGACGTCGCCGTCGTCCAGTCGACGAGCTTTTACACCCGCAGGGGAGACATCTTCGCCTGGGCGACCGTCGTTCTCTCGCTGGCGCTTGTCGTGGCGTCCGTTGCCGGCCGGAAGGGCGCATTCTGCACTTCCGGGAGTGCTCACGGCGAATCCCACTCACCCCTCCGCTCTCGAGCTCCGAAGGGGCCCGAGAGGTCCTGACAAAGCCCTACATAGGGCCTTTTCGCTGATTCGCCATCCATAATCGGTGGCATGGAACTTGCACAAGTGGGCGTGCGAGGCTTCTCACACGGGCACCCTCGAACGTCCCGTGTCCTGGGAGGAAACATGCGCAGGCAAGCTGTGCCGGTTGTGCCGGCAGACAGAAGCCGCGGTGCGTACGCGGGCGAGGCGCTCTGCTCGGTCGGCGGCGAGAGCGGCGCGACGCTGATCGTCGTCATGGCGGTCATCACGGCGGTTCTCTTGATCGGCGTGGCTCTCTTCATGCTCGGTACCGGAGAGAGCGGCGTCGTCGAGTACGGCGTCGACGACGCCAAGGCCTTCTACCTCGCCGAGGGTGGCATCGACAGGGCAAGGACATGGCTGGAGAGCCAGGCCCAGCAGGACCCGCCCACGTACCCCAGTTCCGGGCAGTTCGAAGACCAGGTGCTCGGGGGCGGCGAGTACGACGTGAACATAGACCGCCGTTCGATACCCAACCCGTGGGTCGTCGAGTATGACGTCGTCTCGACCGCGGCGGTCGACCAGGCCGTGCGCCAGGTCCATGCCGTCCTCAGGCACGAGACCTTCGCGCAGTACATGTACTTCGCCGACCACATGGACGACATCTGGTTCATAACCGGAGACAGCCTGGACGGACGTGTCCACGCCAACGGTCACATAAGACTCACCGGAACGCCGTGGTTCGGCATGAAGGTCACCTCGTCCCAGAACGAGTTCATCGTCTGGCAGGATAGCGACCCGGTCTTCGAAGCCGGCTACGAGTTGGGCGTACCCGAGATACCGCTGCCCGTCACGAACGAACTCGTCTCGGACCTCTCGTCCGCGGCGTCGTCGGACGGGTTCTACGCCGGTGCGCTGAGCGGCGGGCAGGCGAGGTACGAGGTGGAGCTGGGGCGCAACGGCAACCTGGGTTACGTGAGCTACAGGAAGTACGAGCGTGACGGCGGCCGGTACAGGTGGTCGGAGTGGTTCAACGTCCCGATCGACGGCACAAACGGCGTCATGTGGTTCGACGAGCCCATGTCCCTGAGCGGAGTGCTGGACGGCCAGCTGACGATCGGCTGCTCGTACGACATCTACATCACCGACGACATCACGTACGAGGAATCGATCCCCGGCCAGGGCCCCATCCCGGGAGGGAACGACATCCTGGGTATCGTGTCGGCCGAGAACATCATCGTCGCGGAGACGACCGCGAACTACGACGACGTGGAGATACATGCACACATGATGGCACTCCACCAGTCGTTCACGGTCGAGAACTACGAACAGGGTCCGCCGAGAGGTGATCTGATCCTCTACGGCGGGTTCGCGCAGAAGAAGCAGGGGGCGGTCGGTCAGTTCCAGCACAACGGGTCGTTAATACACGGGTACTCCAAGGACTACCACTACGACCCGAACCTGATCCTGAACTCCCCTCCAGGCTATCCGCCGACCGGCAAGTACCTGATCGTGAGCTGGGAGGACGTGTATCCACCTGAGATCTAGAGAGCGGTGGAGGCTGATGGAATGTCGTTGACGAGCTGCAGACAGTCGGTGGTGAACGAGAGCGGAGTGACGCTGGTCGCGGTACTGGCGGTCGTTACCGCTGTTCTCCTGGTCGGGTCAGCGCTCTTCATTCTGGGCACGGGCGAGGCCGACATCGTCGAGTACACGGTCGACTCGGCCAAGGCCTTCTACCTGGCCGAGGCGGGGCTGGAGAGGGCGCACACCTACATGGACGAACTCGCCCAGAAGGAACACCCGAGCTACCCGTCTCACGCCGAGGTCGAGGACCAGGTCCTGGGGGCCGGCACGTACGACGTCGCGATCGACCAGGTGACCGGCGTCTATCCGTGGCTTCTCGAGTACGAGATCGTGTCGACCGGGCAGGTCGATGGCGTCATGAGCACCGTCGTGTCCCGTATCCGCAAGGAGACTTTCGCGCAGTACCTCTACTTCTCCAGCGTGGCGTCGGACATATGGTTCACGACCGGCGACTCGTTGCACGGCAGGGTGCACAGCAACGGGATGATCAAGATCGACGGCGACCCGTGGTTCGGCGAGAAGGTCACCTCGGCTCATCCGACGATCAGAATCAAGCACGGCAGCAACCCGACGTTCGAGAACGGCTACGAGATCGGGGTGGACGACGTGGAGTTTCCGGACTCGAACTCGATCAAGAACACGCTCAAGGGTGATGCTGAGAGCGCCGGGATCTACGCCGGGAGGCTCAAGGGAAACCAAGCGTACTACGAGGTGGAGCTTGGCCGTAACGGCAACCACGGGACATTCAGCTACCGTTCCTACGCGAAGTCGGGCAAGCACTACAAGTGGTCCGGCTGGACGGACGTCGACATCACGACGACGAACGGGGTCGTGTGGTTCGACGAGCCCATAGAGATCCACGGCACGCTCGATGGTCAGATGACGATCGGCTCGGCCAACAGCATCTGGATCACCGACGACGTGACCTACGAGGCCTCGACGCCGGGGCATGGTCCGGACGAGGACTGTGACGACGTGCTGGGACTCGTTGCCTCGAAGGACATTGTCGTCGCCGACACCCAGGCGAACAGAAACGACTGCGAGATCCACGCTCACATGCTGGCTCTGTGGAAGTCGCTCGAGGTCGAGAACTACAACCACGGCAGCCCCAGAGGCGATCTCACGATCTGGGGCGGGTTCGCGCAGTACAAGGTCGGTCCCGTGGGCACGTTCAACAAGTGGGGCCCCGTGAGCGGATACGAGAAGAACTACCACTTCGACCCTCGCCTCGCCGGTATGTCGCCGCCGGGCTATCCGGAGACCGACAGATACATCACGGTCGCCTGGAGAGAGGGACCGCCTGACAACTAGGGAGGTTCGAGTGGCTGGACGGGGCAGGTCGAACGACAGAGCGGAGCGGACTGAAGTGACCGAGAGCAAGTTCTCATACGGTGGCAGGCGGTTCGGAGACCTCCTGATAGAGGCGGGCGTCATTACACGCGACGACCTCAAGCGCGCGCTAGGGCACCAGCGCGAGTCGGGCGAGCGCCTCGGAGAGTCCCTGGTCACGCTCAACATGGCCTCGGAGGGCGACATCGTCGCGGCCCTCGCCAGCCAGCTCGAGATCGAGGTGTTCGACCGCAACCTGTCGGGAACCATCGATGCGGAGATCGTGCTCTCGATACCGGAGCACATGGCACGCCATCACCACGCGATCGCTATCGCCAGGGACGGTGACGTGCTCACCGTGGCCATGGCGGACCCGCTCGACCTGGTCGCCATAGACGACATCAGAGTGGCGACGGGCTGCGAGCTCAGACTGCAGGTCGGCCTCCGCAACGAGATAGACCAGGCCATCGGCGTCGCGTACAGGAACGCCACGGCCTCCCAGAGGATCGACGAGGTGATCGCCGGCGCCCGGGTCGAACTAGGCATAGCCAGGGATTCCGGCCTCGAGGAGATGAGCGAGCAGGAGCTTCGGAGCAAGGCGGAAGACGCCCCGATCGTCAAGCTCGTCAACATCATCCTCGCCCAGGCCATAGCCGAGCGCGCCACCGACATTCACATCGAGCCGCTCGAGGACAAGGTCGTGGTGCGGTACCGCGTCGACGGCGTCCTGTACGACAGCACCGTGGCGCCCCAGCACTTCCACGAGGCCATCGTCGTTCGCATCAAGATCCTCTCGGACATGGACGTCGCCGAGCGGAGGGTTCCGCTGGACGGTCGTTTCACGGCGACGTTCGAGAACCGCGAGATCGACGTTCGAGTCTCGACGCTGCCGACGATCTACGGCGAGAAGGTCGCGCTGCGTCTGCTCGACAAGTCGGGGTTCAGGGTCTCGCTCGAGGACCTCGGGTTCGAGCACGAGATGCTCGAGACCTTCAGAAGAGAGATCACACGGCCGTACGGCATGGTGCTCATCAGCGGTCCCACGGGCTCCGGCAAGAGCACGACGCTCTACGCCGGCATGAGCGAGCTGGACAGGGTCGGGAAGAACATCTCCACGCTCGAGGACCCGGTCGAGTACCACCTCGACAGGGTGAACCAGGTGAACGTCAACCCCAAGGCGGGGCTCACGTTCGCGAGCGGGCTTCGCTCGCTGCTGAGGCAGGATCCCGACGTCATCCTGATCGGAGAGATCCGCGACCAGGAGACGGCCGACCTGGGCATCAGGAGCGCGCTCACCGGCCACATGGTCCTTTCGACGGTCCACGCCAACGACGCTCCTTCGACCGCGACGCGACTCGTGGACATCGGAATCGAGCCCTACCTCGTGAGCAGCGCCGTCGCTCTCGTGATGGCGCAGCGGCTCGTGAGGACGATATGCCCACACTGCATGAAGGAGTACGAGCCTGACCTGGCACAGGTCCGGGCGCTGGGGCAGGAGGAACTCGAGGGCGTGAAGTTCGTCCACGGAACGGGATGCAAGCAGTGCCGCGGGCGCGGCTACCTGGGCCGGACGGGCGTCTTCGAGCTTCTCGAACTGACGCCGGAGCTGGGTGAGCTGGTGGTCGCCGGTGCGTCGGCGGACGTCCTCCGAAAGAAGGCCATCGAGCAGGGGTTCGTGACTCTCAGGACCAACGTGAT
This sequence comes from uncultured bacterium, assembly GCA_964399265.1. GTDB lineage: Bacteria > Joyebacterota > Joyebacteria > Joyebacterales > Joyebacteraceae > WJLY01. The sequence goes on from CAYNQF010000056.1 coordinate 16,206, forward strand.
CTCAAAGGTGCGCAAGGGTGTTACGACCGTCGAGGAAGCCCTCGGCGTCGTCACGGAGTTCTTCTAGGGGAGACTGAGACGTGGCTAAGTACAAGTACATAGCCAAGGACACGCTGGGTGTCGAGACGACCAGCGTCATCCACGCGGAGTCGGCGGAAGCCGCGGTCGACTTCCTGCACCGGGACGGCCTGGTCGTTCTCTCGATGCGCGAGGTGAAGGAGAGCATGGCGGTCAAGCTCGGCGCCAAGTCGCTCTTCGGCTCCCGCATCCCGACCGGGTCGGTTGCGCTCTTCACTAAGCAGCTTGCGTCCATGCTGCACGCCGGACTGCCTCTCATACGAGCCTTGTACAGTCTGGCAAGGGAAGAGCAGAATGCGACGTTCGGAAACATCCTGGTGGCGGTGGCAAGCGACATCGAGGGAGGAGAGGCACTTTCGAGCGCGCTGGCGAGGCACCCTGCGGCATTCCCGAAGATCTACGTCAGCATGATCAGATCGGGCGAGCGAAGTGGGACGCTCGACACGATCATGGACCACTTGGTCCGATACATGCACAGGACCGAGACCATCAAGCGCAAGGTCAAGTCGGCGCTATCGTACCCGGTGTTCGTTGTGTCGTTCGCGATCATTGCCTTCATCGTGCTGCTCATAAAGATCGTCCCGATGATGGCGCAGATCTACGACAAGCTGGGTGCGGAGCTGCCGGGTCCGACGAGGATGGTCATGGCGGTCAGCGGGTTCGCCTCGCACTACTTCTGGCTCTTCGTGCTCCTCGCGGTCGCCTGCTTCATCGCGTACAGGCTCGTTCGGAGGGTGCCGACCGGCAAGCTCGCGATAGACGCCGGCAAGCTGCGGGTCCCGATCTTCGGCGAGATACTGAAGAAGGTAGTGATCGCGAAGTTCCTGAGGACACTCGGCACGCTGGTCGTGAGTGGCCTCCCGATCCTTGAGGCGCTGGAGCTGTCGGGCGGCGCCTCCGGCAACGAGGTTGTCGAGCGCGCGGCGTCGAAGATCGCCTACCTCGTCTCGAAGGGCGGCAACCTGTCGACCGGGTTCCACGCGACCGGCGTCTTCCCGGACACGGTAGTGCAGATGGTGTCGAC